>QCUJ01000009.1 GCA_003210795.1 Synechococcus sp. AG-679-B05
CGCTGTAAAGCGCTGTATCCCCGTCATGAAGGCGCACAACTTGGCGACCTGCTTTCTGATGCTGGATCAGTTGAGGTATCACCTCCTCCAGAGTCAGTCGACTGGTGCGAATTCGAAGACAGTTATCGTTCGCCAGTTCAGCGATGTCCGGGCAAACCAGTGAATCAGTCCAGACCAAGACTTCAGCCCGGCGAATCCGCTCTGCAGCTCTGAGAGTGAGCAGATCGGGAGCCCCTGGACCTGCCCCGACGAAACTGATGGGATGATTCAACGCTGGGAGCCTGCAGCGTCTGGCAGGGATCTCTTCCTTCCGTATAGCCACCACAACCCAAAGCCACCGGTCAGAGCAAGAGCTACGCTCATCAGTTGCGCGATCCGCAGTCCGCCTGAACAGGCTGGAGGGAGGGCACCGAGGCATAGGGGGTCGATGCGCAGCCCTTCAATCAACACTCGACCGAGGCTGTAACCCACCAGGTAAAGACAGCTCAACGCACCGGCAGGAAGCTGGATCTTTCCGGACTGGCCGCGACGAAACAGTGTGATTAGGAGCGAAAACAGCGCGAGATTCCAAATGGATTCATACAGGAATGTTGGGTGGAAGTATTCAGCGTTTGCATAGATCAGCGGCCGGTTTCCATCGGGAATAAACAACTTCCAGGGAAGATCTGTTGGCACACCGAACGCTTCGGAATTGAAGAAATTTCCCCATCGGCCAATGGCTTGTCCAAGAGCAACGGATGGGACTAAAACGTCCAGCAGATCCCAGAACGGTTGTCTGCGCCAACGGCAGAACAAAATCACGGTGATCATTCCAGCGATCAATGCGCCATGAATGGCGATGCCTCCCTCCCAAATCGCAAGTGCCTTCAATGGGCGGTCGGCATAGCTGCGCCACTCGAACAGCACGTAATAGGTCCTGGCTCCGATCACTGAACACAGCACCAGCAATGGCAGGAGATCGCTGATCAGGCCGTTTTCAAGCCTGCGCTGCTGAGCAAGACGAGTGGAGAGATTGAGTCCAATCAGCACGGCTGCAGCGATCAGCAGGCCGTACCAACGCAATGTGATTGGCCCGAGCTGGAACAGCTCGGGCCCGGGGGAGGAGAACATCCCGATCAAACGCCCTCGGCAGCCTGTACCTTCTCAATTTGCCTCTTCTTGAGCACCAGCATGATCTGAGCCAGAGCCACGGCTGCAAAGAAGGCCAGCAATCCGTAGATCCGCACGGGATCCTGGAGAACGATCTCCGCATCCACCTGGCCGAAGCCACCCACATTGGGATCGTTGGTGATCACAGCACCGGCTTCAACCGCATCACCAACACTCAACAGAAGTGCAGGGCCAACGGGGATGGTTTCGGTGACGTCTTCGCCATCGGCTGTTGTGATGGTGACGAGGGTCGCTCCGTTCTCTCCGGGCTCAATGGAGGCCACAGATCCCGAGGCGGGCGCTGTGTAGGTCGTGTTGTTGCTCTTCTCACCGGTTGGGTAGACCTGGCCGCGGCCACGGTTGCCACCAACGTGAACTTGATACTTGCCGAAGTGAATGTTGTTGTCTGTGGCGGGATCTGGAGAGAGGACGGGGAAGACAATTTCCTGGTGTTGGTCGCCGGAAATGGGACCAACCAAAAGAATGTTTGATTTTTCGTCGCTGTACTGGGAGAAGTAAACCCCTTCTGTTTCTTCTTTGATCTCATCAGTCCAGCGATCCTGCGGAGCCAGAGTGAAGCCATCGGGTAACTGGATGACAGCTCCAACCTGCATTCCCACATTGCTGCCGTCTGCGCCGATCTCCTGAAGGCCGTTCTCGTAGGGGATTTTGACCGATGCTTTAAAAACGCTGTCCGGAAGCACGGACTGGGGCACTTCAGCCTGGGTCAGTTTGTTGGCCAGGTGGCAGTTGGCGCAAACGATTTTGCCTGTGGCTTCCCGAGGGCTTTCGTAGTTCTGTTGAGCCCAGAACGGATAGGCCCAGCTGGCGTTGGGAGAAACCAGAAGGGTGAGACCCAGGATCAGCGATCCGAACAGCAGGGATAGGTGGCGACGCATGGAACGGTGAGAAAGATGGTGGAGATGGGAAGAAGCGGAATCAGGCCCACCAGGGCTTGTCGCCGGTTCGGAAGTCTGTTTCTGTCCACTGGCTCATAAACACGTTGTCGTTCTCAACGCTGACGTTCGCCAGAGCAAGGGAAAGAGGGGCGGGGCCACGCACAACCATTCCCGTGGCGTCGTACTGGCTGCCGTGGCATGGACACATGAATTTATTGGCGCCGCTGTTCCAGGGCACCACGCATCCGAGGTGTGTGCAGATGGCATTGATGCCGTAGCTGCCGATGGCATCCGTGCCCTCAACAATGAGGTAGGTGGGATCACCCTTCAGACCCTGCACGAGGCTACGGTCACCCTCTGGATGAGTGGAAAGCCAGCCGCTGGCAGTGATGTCGTTACCGAGTTCATCTTTCGCACTCGTGCCTCCACCGGACCCAGCAGCTTTGGGCGGAATGAAGTAATTCACTACCGGATAGAGAGCACCAAGGGCAACACCAGTGACAGAGCCGAATGTCAGCAGATTCATGAACTGCCTACGACCCATTCCGGGCACATCGCTCGAGGAAAGTTGGGTCATGGCAGACGGTCATTCAGCACGTTGCGATGACCATTATGGACGCTCAGACGGCTGCCAGACTTTGCTACGACTGGTTTTTCACAATCCGTTCTATCAGACTCGAAAGTGCTTCAACAGACTGCTGAATCAGCTCCCAAGCCCCTCGGTGTTGAGGAGCTGATCAGCTGTCTAAGACAGCGATGGCGGGCGACCTACGACCTTCAGCTGGTGGTTCGCCGCCGTCGTTTGTACCTGCAGGTGATGTGGGCTTTCCTCGAGCAACAGTCGTTCCCGATGGACGAATCGGCCTACAGGGAGCACCTGGCCGAAGTCCTGGATGTTGTGAATCGGCTTGGTTTGGCCGGCGACGTTCGCCAATGGCTTGCGCAAACGCGCGACAAGCCTCGTCTTGGCAAAGCCCTAAGCCTGCAGCTCGAGGCCAGGGGCCCACAGGCCGAGAGTCTGCTCAAGGAGTTTCTGGTCTGAGCACCGTTTCGGTCAGAGCCACCAGACCGACTCCCACCATGAACAGGGCTGTGATCGCTCCGGCCAGAAGCAGCATCGTGATTGGATCTGTGGAGGGTGTCAGTACCGCACCTGCCAAAGCAGCACTCAGCACCACCCAGCGCCAGGCCCCCAGCATCGTGCGCCAGCGCACAAGTCCGAGAACCCCAAGCAGGAGCTGGAGAACAGGAAGTTGAAAGGCAAGGCCGGTGGCCAGCATCAACAAAAGAACGAAGTCGAGGTAGCGCTCGATCGACCAAAGGGGCTCCACAACATCAGCCCCGTAGGTCACCAGAAATCGCAAGGCCGCCGGCACCAGTGCCCACCAGGCGAAGGCGAGTCCTGCAAGAAACAGAACCGCTGATCCAGCAACTGCCGGAGCAATCAGGCGCCGTTCTCGAAGCGTCAGTCCTGGCAGAACAAATGCCAGGACCTGAAACAGCACATACGGCAGAGCCAGGGTGAGTCCCCCGTATCCGGCCACCTTGAACGACACGAACAAAAATTCCCCGGGGGCCAGCTGCAGGAAATGGATCCCATTGGCTGGAGCCTCGAGCAATCTCACCAGTGGTTTCACCACCACAAGGCACGCAGCCGCTGCAATAACGACGGCGAGAAGGCTGCGCAACACGCGTTGACGCAGCTCCTCGAGGTGATCCACCAACGGCATCTCCACCTCATTGGGCAGCTCGGTGTCGCCTGTTTTCCGCGGGATACGGATTGGAGGCGGTGGATTCAGTACGGGGCCGTCGGAGCTGTCAGGCACTGGATGGACCAGGGATCAGGGCGTTGGATCAGGCCCCACGTTCGGTCAGGGTAGGGGCCTTGCTGCGACGTAGTTGTGCTTCGCCGTTCTGGGGATCTCCCCAGCGCACGTCTCCGCCGCTGTGACGCACCGTGCCAGGGGCAGCACCGGTGATGCGCTGGAGCTGTTCGATCGCCACCATCACCACAGCAACCCGCACGTTGCCGCGGGCGCGACTGAAGTACGCCGCAAGGTCACAGGCCAATTGCAGGTCGTCCTCATCCGCCAGACCCGCTGAGCTTTTCAGCACCACGTGGCTGCCGGGACATTCCTGGGCATGGAACCAGAGATCTCCGCTGCGGGCTTGTCGCAGGCTGATCCATTCGTTCTGGCGATGATTGCGGCCCACCTGAATCGATAGACCTGCCGGACTCTGCAGCTCCAGGGGCTGGGGGATGTGCTGTTGCTGTCGGCGCTGCCCCTGCCGGCCAACCGGGTTGAGAAGATCCTCCAGTTCCCGTTTCAGCCCCGTCAGCGCCTCGATTCGACTGGGCATGTCCTGCCATGCGGCAGCTCGCAGATCTTCAATGAAAGACTCACTGCCTGAGATCAATTCCAGCCGTTCCGTGTGATGGGCAATCCGTCCCTTCAGGACGGCAACGGAACGCCGAAGTTTTCGGGCCCTTCGGTACAGCTTCTGGGCCTGATCCACCTCCTCACGGCTTGGACTGCGAAGGCAGAGCAGGGCGTCTGCCTTTTGTTGCAGGTCATGGCTGTCATCGCAGGCGGCCAGCCGGTTGCGTTGATCACTCAATGCCGTGTCCTCTTTTTCCTGCCAGCGCTGCAGGCGCTGACACAGCTCTTGGCAGGTTCGATCCAGATCGCGCTGGTCCAGCCTTTCTCGGTACCACTTCCCCAAATGCAAGGCCAGGCTGGTCGAAGTTGGTGGCTCCTTTGCCTCGGAGTGGCTGGGAGGGACGACGCCAATGCTGTAACTGCCGTCGACGTTCTCGATGAGGTGGTGCTGCGGCGCCTCGAGGCTGTTGAGCCATTGCCTCCAGCTCAGATGTAACGTCCGCCACGCTGATGAGCTGAGTTCATCAACCGGCGTATTCGACTCCGGGCCTGCCAGGTTGCGAGCCAGAGGCGGGCTGATGCCCTGATAGGTCTGCTGAAGCGCTTTCCTCAGAGGGAGAGGCAGCAGACGGAGACGATCGCGCCAGCGTTCGAAGCTTTCATCGCTGCTGGGCGGGTGGCCCTGCAGGGCTGGTGGTGGCGTATACCGATCACTGGTGCTGATCGGTCGAACCCGGGATTGGTAATCGCGGACCTGGCGCCCCAAAGCAATCACGCGTCGCTCCTGATCAAGCAGCAGCAGATTGCTGTGACGACCCATCAGCTCCAGCACGATCACTCTCGAGACGGCATCACCTGGACGCGGCGCCAGCTGGAACTCGACCACGCGTTCATAGCCCTGTTGCACCAGCCCGATCAGGGCCATTTGGCGCAGGCTGTGCTGAATCTGCTGCGCCAAGGTGCTTCCTGCTCCCTGGCGAGGTGGCGCAGGGATCTGAACCATGCGGGCTGCTTCCGCTTGCCAGCTGAGTTCCAGCCAAATCATCCCCTGAAGACTGCGAAATCCCAGCTGAAGCGTCGCGCTATCGGGCTGTTGGGCTTTCTCGAAGCGGCTGGGCAGCAGTTGCGGCCGCAGATCAGTCAGCACCGCCCTCAGGGTGGTGAGATCCATTGGCTGCAGCTTTGGCTTGGTGCTCACCCGAGGTTGAAGAGGACTGACTACTCTGCTGGGCCATGCAACGGTATCGATGGTCGAGGGGCAGGGCCAGCTCACCGTGATCACCGGTCCCAGTGGTGTCGGTAAAGGGACCCTGGTCCAACGTCTGCTCGAGAGGAATCCCAAGATCTGGCTGTCGGTCTCGGCCACCACGCGTTCCCCGCGAGAGGGTGAGCAGGACGGACTTAGCTATTTCTTCAAAAGCCGGGAGCGGTTCGACGCTTTAGTAGCGGATGGTGGGCTGCTGGAGTGGGCCGAGTTCGCTGGTAACTGCTATGGAACACCGCGTGAACCTGTGGAAGCACAGCTTTTAACAGGTCGACCTGTCCTGCTAGAGATCGAGCTGGAAGGAGCTCGGCAGGTGCGTCACAGCTTCCCTGATGCAGTCCAGATCTTTCTGGCTCCTCCTAGCTTCGAGGAGCTGGAACGTCGGATCCGCGGCCGAGGCACTGATCCGGAGGAAGCCATTCTGCGGCGACTGGCCCGCGCTCAGGAGGAGCTGAAGGCCAAGGCTGAGTTTGATGCCGTTGTTGTCAACGACGATCTCGACCAAGCCTTGCTGCGCTTGGAGCAACGCATGGGTCTTCGTTAAACAAAGGTCAATAAGAAACCTCCTCGCGGAGAGGAGGTTTCTTCAAGAATTTGCGTTGACTTCGCTTTCACATTGGGTGGAAGAGAAGATCAGGGAAGAAGCGATTCCACTCGATCAATATCCCAGCAGTCATGGTGAAAAACAGAGCAGCGACAACTGGTGCTGTTGAAAGAAATTTTTTCATGAATTTGGTGAGATTAGGAGACGTGGAATGAACTATTTATCGAGGTGAGATTGTTACTTCCTTGTCGGATACAACCAATGTTCCATCCCGCAGTTCACCGAAGGCTGCCACGGGCCAGGTTGAAGCTTTCATGAAGCACTTGATCGCGAGGCCAGTATCAATTTGAATTTCCTGCATCGCGGCATCCTTGCCACGGGTTGCTATCAAATATTCGCGGCCTGCCCAGCCAATGCATCCAGCGATGTACAGGAACATGATTCCCGGGATCACGAAGTCGCCGGCATGGGTCCAGCGTCCGTCAACGACCAAGTGAGGCAGGCCATCTGCGCCGCAGGAGGCCTTGCTGTACATCTCGAAGCGAGCTTTGGCCTGGGGTGTGGAGGCTGCGGCTGCTCGCTGCTGAAAGCGTGCGCTTTCGGAGCAAGGGGTGAGGCCAGCAACGTCAGCTTTGACGATGGGAGCGAAGCCGAACACCAAAAGGGTCGAAAGCAGGATTGCGAAGAGACGACGCATCGGAACAATTCCTGTTGGTTGTTGCCCCTGAGAGGGGAGGATGTCACATATGAACATTAGGGGAGGCCTAAGACCGCGATGACTTCGGTCCTTGCCCTCGAAACAAGTTGTGACGAGTCGGCTGCAGCTTACGTGCGCCGGTTGAACGACGGTCGATTGGTCGTTGTTGCATCGCGAATCGCTTCTCAGGTCGCAGAGCATGCGCGCTGGGGAGGTGTTGTTCCAGAGATCGCCTCCCGTCGCCATGTCGAAGCACTGCCGGTCTTGATTGAACAGGTGCTTGAGGAAGCAGGCGAGTCACTGGATGGGGTTGATGCCGTGGCAGCAACGGTCGCCCCTGGTCTTGCTGGGGCATTGATGGTGGCTTCGGTCACCGGCCGCACCCTGGCAGCTCTGTATGGACGTGCATTCCTGGGGGTGCATCACCTGGAAGGTCACCTGGCCTCGGTGCAGTTGGCGGAGCGGCAGCCGAAGCCTCCCTACCTGGTTCTGCTGGTGAGCGGTGGACACACTGAATTGATCCGTGTTGCCGAGCACGGGGGTATGGATCGGCTCGGTCGCAGCCACGACGATGCAGCTGGAGAAGCGTTCGACAAAGTGGCGCGATTGCTGGGGCTTGGTTACCCCGGAGGCCCCGCCATTCAGTTGGCCGCCGAAAGCGGAAACAGTCAGCGTTATTCCTTGCCGAAGGGTCGAATTTCTCTTCCTGGAGGTGGTTTTCACCCCTATGACTTTTCCTTCAGCGGCCTGAAAACCGCCATGCTTCGCACCGTGCAAGCTGAGAGTGAGGCCTGCCAGGGCTCGGATTTGCCGTTGGCAGATCTCGCCGCCAGTTTCGAACAGGTGGTGGCCGATGTTCTGGTGGAGCGCAGCTTGCGCTGCGCGGTGGATCAAGGCATCCGCGAGCTGGTGATGGTGGGCGGCGTGGCTGCCAACAAACGTTTGAGAACCTTGATGCAGAAGCGGGCCGCTCAGAAAGGGATTCAGGTTTCGATCGCTCCCCTGGAGTACTGCACGGACAATGCCGCGATGATTGGCGCTGCTGCTCTGATGCGTTTGCATTCCGGTGCGAAGGGCACCTCCCTTCAGATGGGTGTCGCGGCTCGCTGGCCTCTGACGGATGCTGCAGCTCTTTACGACAGCTCCACCGTTGTTTTCTGAGACCGTTGTTTTCTGAGACTTTTGTTTTCTGAAGCTGTTGTTTCCTGAGCCTGGGTCGTCGGAAGACAGCGGAAACTCGATCAATCGAACTAGCATCCAGCCCCCCCTTAGATCCAATTTCATGGCTGAGTCAGTCAAAGCTTCAGTTAGGGAGCCGGAACTCGTCGGTGCCGACGAGCTCAATGCCTGGAAACGAGGATTCACACCCCAGGCCGAAATCTGGAATGGTCGACTGGCCATGATCGGGCTCTCAACCGGACTCGCCGTTGTGTTGTTTGTGCGGGTTTTCGCGAGTACTTGATTAGCCGCGTCCCCGCAGCGCCTGCGCCAGCTCATTCGGCTTCAGGCTCATCGCCACAGCCTGCTCGGCATCGACAAGGTCCTCCTCCACCAGCTTCTGAAGCGACTGGTTGATGGTGACCATGCCATCGAATCCACTCCTCTCTATGGTTTCCTCCACCTCATCCAGGGAACCTCTCTGGATGTAGTCCTTGCAGGCAGCGGTGTTGATCAGGATGTCGTGGAACGCAGCTCGTCTGCCATCGGTGCTTCTGATCATCCCTTGAGCGATCACTCCCAGCAGGGACTCAGCCATGGAGCGTCGGACTCTCTCCTGCTGTTCCGGTGAGTACATCCCCAGCACCCGATCCACGGTTTTGACCGCAGAGTTTGTGTGCAGTGTGCCGAAGACGAGGTGGCCGGTCCGGGCTGCCTCAAGTGCGGTGGAGAGGGTTTCCTGATCACGGATCTCTCCCACCAGGATCACATCAGGATCTTCCCGGAGTGCCGCTCGCAGAGCATTGTGGAATTTGAGCGTGTGCATCCCCACCTCACGGTGGCGGATCAGAGAACGACGGCTTTTGTGCACGAATTCCACCGGATCTTCAATGGTGAGAATGTGACGGGTTTCGTTGCGGTTGATCCAATCGATCATCGCCGCAAGAGTTGTGCTCTTCCCAGATCCAGTCGGTCCGGTGATCAGGATGAGCCCCTTTGGACGCGCCGCCAGTTCGCTCAGAACGGTGGGAAGATTGAGTTGCTCGAGAGTCAGGATGGTCTATGGAATGAGCCGCAGCACCATGGCTGGTCCCAGCAGCGAATCGAGCAGGTTGATGCGGACACGCACGAAGGGAAATGCGTAGGATCTGTCAAATTCTTTTTCTCTCAGAAAACCATCGATCTGCTGCGGCGAGAGATTTTCGCTCAACCAGCGATCGAAGGTGATTCGATCACTCACAGGCCAGTCCGTGGTTTGAATCTCACCCCGCGCCGGTAGCGAGGAGATTCCCCGACGCCCAGATGAATATCGGAATGCCCCTTCTCGTGAGCCAAACGGACAATCTGTTCGAGCGTTGGGCCGGAGTGTGAAGCGGAACGGTTGCCTGGGGTGGGATTCGCTGGCTGGCTGTCCGGCTTTGGTCGTGGCGGAAAGCTTGGAGGGAACACCGGCTTGGCCACGGCGATCTCATGGTTCTTTCTCCAGGATCGTCGCCAGGCTCTAACTGGCAAGTCTCTGGTGACAAACGCCCTTAAAGTTTCAGAGTCTGTAAAACGCAGCGGTGGATCAGCCCCGGGTCACGATCGTGCTGGGCACCCGCCCGGAGGCCATCAAGCTTGCTCCGGTGATCCAGGCATTTCAGGCCTGTGATGCCATCAACACCCGGGTTGTTCTCACGGGACAGCACCGCGAAATGGTGGCTCAGGTGATGGACCTTTTCGGGCTGAAGGCCGATCAGGATCTCAATCTCATGGCTCCACGCCAGACGCTCAGCCATGTGACCTGCGCTGCTCTGCAGGGTCTGCGTGATGACTTTCAGCTTTACCCTCCGCAGCTGGTGCTGGTGCAGGGGGATACGACAACGGCTTTCGCCGCTGGCTTGGCGGCGTTCTATGAACAGATTCCGGTTGGGCATGTGGAGGCCGGTCTGCGAACCGACAACCTTCTGGATCCCTTCCCGGAGGAAGCGAATCGGCGCCTGTTGTCCCAGATCTCCAGCCTCCACTTCGCTCCGACGCTGAAGGCCCAAGCCAATCTCCAGGCTTCCGGTGTGGTCGGGCAGGTGAGTGTGACTGGCAACACAGTCATCGATGCGCTGTTGCTGATGGCGGAAAACTCGTCTGAGATTCAATTCGATGGCATCGACTGGCAGAACCAGAGAGTGATCTTGGCCACGGTGCACCGGCGAGAGAACTGGGGGGATCGACTGCAGGACATCGCCTCCGGCATGCGCCAGCTGCTGGATCGCTATGACGATGTGTCCCTGTTGCTGCCGCTGCACCGCAATCCCACGGTGCGTGAGCCTTTACAGCGTTTGCTGGGTGACCATCCTCGGGTGGTCCTGACGGAACCCCTCGACTACGACCGTTTGGTGGCCGCGATGAAAGGGTGCACTTTGCTGTTGACCGACTCCGGCGGTCTGCAGGAGGAGGCTCCTGCCCTGGGCAAGCCTGTTCTGGTTCTGCGTCGGACCACAGAGAGGCCAGAGGCTGTTGATGCCGGAACGGCACGCCTTGTGGGCACGGACCCATCGACCATTGTTGAGGAAGCTTCCAAGCTT
The DNA here is from genome assembly GCA_003210795.1 of Synechococcus sp. AG-679-B05. GTDB lineage: Bacteria > Cyanobacteriota > Cyanobacteriia > PCC-6307 > Cyanobiaceae > Parasynechococcus. The sequence continues at coordinate 10,654 of QCUJ01000009.1, forward strand.
CTGGTCGATCCTGATGCGTACGAAGCCATGTCGAAAGCGGTCAATCCCTTTGGCGATGGACAGGCGAGTCAGCGAATCCTGCAGCTCTGTCGGGCTCATCTCGGGATCTGAAGCGCGCTTCAGTGAGGACGGACAGTACCGCTGGTCGTTGACCAGGCGCTGGGGCACCGGTGAAAGGACGCTTCTCTTTGTGGGGCTGAACCCCTCTCGTGCTGATGGCAGTCGTGATGACCCGACGCTGCGGCGTCTGGTCGGTTTTTCCCGGCACTGGGGTTATGACGCCCTGGTGGTGGTCAATCTGTTCGCTCGCATCAGCCCGTCGCCGGCTGCTTTGCTGCGCTGTGCTGACCCCGTGGGTCGATGGGGGGATTCCGTCCTGCTGCAGTGGTGCCACCGCTGGGCCCAGTCGCAGGACTGGGATCTCTGGTGTGGCTGGGGCAATGGTGGTTGCCGCCTGGATCGTCATCAAATCGTTCGGTCCCTCTTGATGCCACATCTGAGGTTGCGGGCCGATCGATTGGCTCAATGGTCTGGGCCGTTGATGTTGGGGCTCACCGGCTCCGGGCAACCGCGCCACCCCCTCTATGCCTCCAGAGCATTGCGCTTGGTGCCATTCACTTGGGCAGGCCTTCCGGTGATCCGTCATCCTTGTGGCACGTCAAAGCACCATCGCGAGCGCTGATGCCTCGAACTCCACGCCGCTATGCCGTGCATCTTCACCTGGCGGGAGGTCAGTCTGAGCGGGTTTTCTTCCCGCGTCTCGAGCTGTTTCAGGAGTGGTACCAGGGGTTGGTCAACGCCGCTGGTCAAGGGGGGTTCGTCAATGTGCCCATCAGTGATCTCGAGGGTGAATATTTGGTTGTCAGGCCTGAGGCTGTGATCGCCCTTCGAGTGGAACCTCAGTTCTCATCTGCTGATGACGCCTGAGCGGCTGGGTCTCCTGTGGGGAATAACGGTTTTTTCCGGCGCAGCGGCTCGTTTTGTGGCGGCCTTGTCCGGACTACCAGGGGTTGTGCTCCTGTTGTTGTCCGGCCTGTTGATCGGGCGATCGGGCCTTGGCCTCGTGGAGCCGCTGGACCTTGGACCGGGCCTTGGCACCGTTGTTGGTCTGTTGGTCAGCCTTGTGCTGTTCGATGGCGGGCTGAATCTGCGGCTACCCGGCGATACGATCCGCGCCACGGTGCAGCGGATTGCCGTTCTGCGCCTGCTGATTTCCTTGGGGGCAGGATTGCTGGCAGCGCATTGGCTGGCTGGTCTCAGCTGGCCGGTTGCTGCAGTGTTCAGTGCCATCGTGCTGGCGACAGGTCCCACGGTGGTGACGCCCCTGGTGCGCCAGATCAAGCTGGCTCCTCCACTGGGGGATGTGCTGGAGGCGGAAGGACTTCTGCTGGAGCCCATTGGAGCGGTGCTTGCTTTGCTGCTTCTGGAGCTTGTCTTAGGCAATCTCCACGGTTGGCGCGAGGTGGCCTTCGGCCTGTTTCAGCGTCTTGGAGGCGGGATTGTGATCGGAGCCAGCGTTGGCTGGTTGCTCTCTGAACTGTTGCGACGAGTGAATCCCGACACGGCCTCAGGGTTGCCTTTGCAGCTCAGCCTCGGAATGCTCTTCCTGATGTATGGCGTCAGCGAGTGGCTGCTGCCGGAGTCGGCTCTTCCTGCCTCAGTGGCTGCCGGGCTTGTCGTGGGCCGCAGGCCCACTCCCTACAGCGAAGCACTGGACAACCTGATTCAGGAGTTGGCTCAACTGGCGATCACGATGCTATTCCCTCTGCTGGCGGCCGATGTGTCTTGGGCTGAACTCAGCCCACTGGGTTGGGGTGGGATCAGCTGCGTTCTCGTGCTGATGGTTGTGGTCCGACCGCTGGCGGTCGGTGTGGCCACGGTTGGTCTCCCCCTTAACTTTCAGCAGAAGCTGTTCCTTGGCTGGTTGGCACCCAGAGGAATCGTGACCGCATCGGTGGCATCTCTCTTCGCCATTCGTCTTGAGCAGGCGGGGATTCTCGGCGCTGGCCGCCTTCAGGGTCTCGTCTTCCTGACCATTCTGATGACAGTGGGCTTGCAGGGATTGACGGCGCAACCTCTGGCGCGTTTGCTCAAACTGGTCGAATCGTCAGAAAGCTCCGAGGATTCCCAATCAGTCGAGGCAGCGACGAAGCCTGGCGAGGTCCTGGCCGATTCGAGCCAGTAATGACCATGTTGTGATCAGATCTGGCCCCTGTAATCGGCCAAGCAGAGCAGCTCTGAGGGTTTTCATCAACACTCCCTTCTTCACCCCAGCTGCCTTGGCTGCGTCGGTCAGAAGGATTTTCCCAATCTCAGGATCTTCACCGCTCCAGGGATCGGCTTCCAGTTTTTCCAGCAATTGGGCGATCGCCGTTCGCGCTCCCTCAACCTCCAGCTGCTGACGTCCGTCGTCCTCCATTTCCGGGCAAAGGAAAAACGGCTCAGCCTGCTCGATACCATCCTTCAGCAGGGTGAGCGATGGTCCCAAAAGTCTGCAGAGCTCAAGGGTCCAACCAGGGCTGTCAGGCAGTGCCCAGCCCTGATCTAGCCATAGGGGTTTGAGCTCCTGCAGCAGCGTTTCAGCAGGGAGGTCATGCAAAACCTGGCTGTTGAGCCAATTGAGCTTGTCCCAGTCGAAGCGCGCCCCAGCTTTGTTGACACGATCGAAGTCAAACACTGCCGCCGCATCGTTCAGCGTGAATCGTTCCTCCATCCCCTCGGGAACGGACCAACCCAACAGCGTCATGTAGTTGGCAATGGCTTCCGCTGTGTAGCCCATTTCGCGGAACTCATTGATGGACGTCACCCCATCCCGCTTGGACAGTTTTCGTCCCTCGGCATTGAGGATCAGAGGTGCATGGGCAAACGTTGGCAGGGGCAAATCCAGAGCTGCGTAAAGCAGCAGCTGTTTGGCGGTGTTGGCGATGTGATCTTCACCGCGGATCACATGGGTGATGTTCATGGCGGCGTCATCCACCACCACCACAAGGTTGTAGAGAGGATTTCCGATCTGATCGAACGGTGCCCGACGGGCCACTACCATGTCGCCGCCAAGGTCGGCCCCGCGCCAGCTCATTGGGCCGCGCACGAGATCTTTCCAGCGGATTTCAGCATCGTCGTCGATACGAAAGCGGATCACCGCTTCGCGGCCTTCCTCCTGGAAGGACGCTTCTTGATCGGGCGTGAGGTTGCGGTGGCGGTTGTCGTAGCGCGGAGCCTGGTTTGCGGACTTCTGGTTCTCGCGCATGGACTCCAGTTCGTCTTCGCTGGCGTAGCAGCGATAAGCCAGGCCGCGATCGAGCAGCGTTTGGATGGCCTTGCGGTGCTCGGTGATTCGCTCGCTTTGGATCACCGGCTCTTCATCCCAGTCGATGCCAAGCCATTGCAGGCCTTCAAGGATGTTTTGGGTGTATTCCGGCTTCGATCGCTCCTTGTCGGTGTCTTCGATGCGCAGCAGAAAACGGCCGTTCTGGTGGCGGGCAAATAACCAATTGAAAACGGCAGTTCGAGCCGTGCCGATATGAAGCGTTCCCGTGGGGCTGGGGGCCAGACGAACGCGCATCATTGCGACTGAAGTTGTTTGAACGGGACCGACGGGATTCGAACCCGCAACTTCCGCCGTGACAGGGCGGTGCTCTAACCGGTTGAACTACGGTCCCAAACCAAAACAACAACTCGGGAAATCGTCCCGCTGAAGCTGATCGGTGCCGCCTCGGCGACCAGAGAAGTATCTATCGGGACCATGCCGTCCGTCAATACCAATAAAGGCGTTGATTGCATTTTGAAGGGTTGAACCAGCCAGGAACAGCCAAAAATTTCGGACAGACAAAATCCCGGGTGTTTGCCCGGGAGAGAAGTGGTGAATCCACCAATTCAGACAAGGGGCTCAACCGTCAGGGACGGAAGCCGGCGGGTTCAATGAGACGGACCTGGTTACCGCGGGCGGTGAATTCCCTGCCCTGGTCGCTTTGAACGACCACTCGACCACCTGATTTGACGCGAATGACGCGGGCTCGAACCCAGCCAAGGGCGGCTGACTCAAGCACCTTCACAACATCACCAGGTTGAAGATCCAACTCCATGCTCAGAACCGGGAAACTGCACTAAGGGGGTCATCGGACGCGCCGTGGAGGACTCGAACCCCCGACATCAGGTTTTGGAGACCTGCGTTCTACCAACTGAACTAACGGCGCAAGGCGATGAACCCCCGACCAACAAAAAGTGTTGGTGTCTTGATTGAACGAGGCCGAAACCTCAGCGATCGAAGCGCTGCTTGACGCGAGTGGCCTTGCCCACTCGTTCTCGCAGATAAAAAAGCTTCGCCCGGCGAACTTTACCGCGCCGTTCCACCTTGATGGAAGCCACTTGTGGGCTGTGGACCATGAAAACCCTCTCCACACCGATCCCTTGGAAGATCCTCCGAACGGTGATGGTTTGGTTCAGGCCCCCGTGGCGTTTTGAAATCACCACACCCTCATAGGGCTGCACGCGTTCTTTGTTGCCTTCGCTGATGCGCACACCGACTCGAACGGTGTCGCCCACAAAGATGTCCGGAAGATCGCTCTTCTGCTGCTCCTGTTCGAATGCAGTGATCAGCTGCTCGGCGCTCAGCTTTTTTGCCGGAGCTGCATCAGCCTTGGTTGCAACAGCCGCGGTGGCTGTTTCGTTGCTCTCTTCGGTCACCGTGGTGTCCTTGGGGTCGGCTGCCATCCCAGCTCCGCGTTGTATCGCCAAACAATCAGCTTACCTTCCGACGCCAACGATCCATCAGAATCATTGCCCCCGTGATCAGCATCCACAGGAGTCCCAGAGCGTTCAGCAGCACAACCAGGGGTTCCAGGGTCTCTCCCAGCCACTCGCCTTCGTGCAGCATCATCAACCAATGCACCTGATCTCTTGTGCAGCCGAACCAGTCCCGCGCCAGCCTGTAAGTCACCCCCGATGTCATGGTGACCAGCAGCGGCAGCAGGACCCAAGGGGCCAGGGTTCGATGCAGTTCGCGGGCTCGCACAAGCGGGCTGGTCACCGTCCTAGATCACATAGCTATTGATAGCGTGACTGATATGGCTGGTGTTTGATGAATCTTTTCGCTGATTTGCTGTCGAACACCCAGGCTCCGCGTGCCACTTCGACGGGCCCCAGGATTCAGAAACGTCGTGGCATCGAGATCAAGTCGACGCGTGAAATCAAAATCATGCGCGAGGCCAGCCGCATTGTTGCCACGGTGCTTCGCGAGGTCATGCAAAAGGTTGAGCCGGGACAAACCACCGGTGATCTTGATGCCTTCGCGGAGCAACGTATTCGCGACATGGGGGCAACCCCAAGTTTCAAGGGTTATCACGGTTTCCCTGCCAGCATCTGCGCCAGCATCAACAACGAGGTTGTTCACGGCATTCCCAATTCGAAAAGGGTCATTCACAACGGCGACCTGCTGAAGGTGGACACGGGGGCTTACTTCGATGGCTATCACGGCGACAGCTGCGTCACCATCTGTGTGGGTGATGCATCTGCTGAATCACAGACCCTCAGTCGTGTCGCACAGGAATCGCTGATGGCGGGACTGTCAAAGGTCAAAGCCGGCAACACCTTGCTGGACATCGCCGGTGCGGTGGAAGATCACGTCCGAGCCAATGGTTTCAGCGTTGTTGAGGACTACACAGGCCATGGTGTTGGCCGAAATTTGCACGAAGAGCCTTCGGTGTTCAACTTCCGCACCGATGAGCTGCCCAATGTCACCTTGCGACCGGGAATGACCCTGGCGATCGAACCCATCCTCAATGCCGGCAGCAAGGCCTGCAGAACGCTGAAAGATCGTTGGACGGTGGTAACGCGCGATGGGTCGCTCTCGGCTCAGTGGGAGCACACAGTTCTGGTGACAAACGATGGCTGCGAAATCCTTACGGATCGCGGCGATTGAGTCCTCGGCTGTAAAGCCTGCGTCCCAGTTCACTCAGGGGCATTAATAAAAAAGTAAGCGGATTGGGTGTCACAACAATCAGCCGTGCCCCCAGTCCGGCTTGAAACAAGATCTGACCGGCGACAAAGTCAGCGTTCATTATTCCGATTGGATTGAGCGTCGACCGAAACGGGCCCAGCACGAGTTTTCTCAACGTGAGCTGTGATCGTTCCCGCTCGCTACGAACAGCTCCGCGGATGCTCACCAGCTGGCCGATCAGCCGTTTGCTGACTTCGTAGCCAGGACTGACCGCTGGCTGGATCTCTGCTTCCGATGTGTTAATCCACACCTCACGAGGTCCTATCCCGTTCTTGGCGAGCTGCTCACAGATCTGAAGCAGCCTCCAGGTGCTGAGGGCATTGACCTCAAGAGCTTTGTCTAAGGCGTCGATGCTCTGATCGCCCTGAGGGTTGATTCCGTGGTTCAACACCAGGATGTTCAAGTTGCAGAGCGAAGGTTTCAGCTGTTGCTCCTGTCCGCAGCTCCAGTTCACCCAGTCCTTGATCGGCCCCTCCGGATGGCACGGTGGGGTGCCGTGGGTCAATCCGATGACCTCGGCTCCGGCCTCCTGGAAACGTCGTGCCATGGCCTGACCGAGGCTTCCTCGCACGCCGGTGATGCCGATGCGAAGTCCATTCCACTTGGACATCCCCTTGGGGGGCTGGGGCATTCCATCTGCTTGGGGCATCCTTGGAACGGAATCCTGGTGAGAGGTTGACGAGGTGTCTCAGCCTGCTCTTCTGGCGTTGTACGCGCCGTATTGCGGCGGATTCAGCGGTGAGGAGGATCTGAGCGCGGCTCTAACGATCCTGCAGTCTCAGTCGTTTGATGGTCTGTGCCCGGTTGAGGGGACGCCGGGGCATGCCTATCGGCTGAGCTGGACCGGCGGCCAGGCTCCTCTGGAGACTATTTCCTGCTGTTTGAAGTTCCCCTCCCATCCATCGCTGAATTACAGCTTTGAGCTGGTGACCCATCAGCTCGTGCGTTGGTTCATGCAGGTGGAGATTCAGGACGGCATGGACAGTGACCTTCCGGATGCGTTTTGGCAGTGGTTGCTGGTGGGCAACGAGCAAGACGACGACAGCGCCTAGATTCTCAAGTCAAACCAACGTGTCTGCGGCTGATGGGAACGACCCTGCTGATCGGATCCTGTGAGCCCTTCAGCGGCAAATCGGCCCTGGTGCTTGGGATCGCTCAACAGCTCAGCAAGGCGGGCCAGTCGATCCGTTTTGGCAAGCCTCTTGCCACCAGCCTCGACTGGGATCCCAACAAAGGCCCGTTGCCCCAGCCGCTGATCGACGATGACGTTCGTTTTGTCGGCGACACCTTGGGTCTGAGTCCGGATCAGTTGCTGCCTTCATTGCATCTGCTGTCTCACACCACAGCCACCCAGCGATTGGGCCAGGGGGATGTGACAGCGGGGTCCGGCATGGACTTGATGCGCAGTCAGATCGACTCAGACGATGCACTCACGTTGCTGGAGTGTGCCGGGAGTCTCCAGGAAGGCCTTCTTTACGGCCTCAGCCTGCCCCAGTTGTCCGAGGAGCTGGATGCTTCGGTGGTGCTTGTGCACCTGTGGCAGGACAGTTGCAGTGTCGACGCTCTGTTGGCTGCCAAGCAGATGCTCGCTGATCGCTTGGTGGGGATTGTGCTCAATGCCGTCACCCCCGATGAGGTGGAAAGCTTGGAGCGCCAGGTGGTGCCTGCGCTGGAGAACCTCGGACTGCCGGTGTTCGGCGTGATGCCGCGGTCACCGCTGCTTCGCAGCGTCACTGTCGGAGAGCTGGTGCGCCGTCTCGAAGCGAGGGTGATCTGTTGCGCCGAGCGCCAGGAATTGTTGGTGGAGACGCTCAGCATCGGTGCCATGAATGTGAATTCGGCCATGGAATTCTTCCGACGCCGTCGCAACATGGCAGTGGTGACCGGGGCTGATCGAACCGATATCCAGTTCGCCGCTCTGGAGGCGTCCACGCAGTGCTTGATCCTCACCGGTGCCGGGGAACCCTTGCCGCAACTCATCAGTCGAGCAGAGGAACTCGATGTTCCGCTGTTGAAGGTGGAGCACGACACCCTCGCGACCGTTGGAGTCATTGAGCAGGCTTTCGGGCATGTGCGTCTGCATGAGGCGGTCAAGGCCACCTACGCCTTCCGTCTTGTGGAAGAGCACTGCGATCTCGATCGTCTGTTCCAGGCTCTCAACCTGCAGGTTCATACAAGCTGATCATTGCTAGCGTCCGTTCAAATCCGGCCGTGGGTTCTCCTTGGGTCAGTCACTGGATCTTCCGGCCCTTGATCGGGTCGACACCCTGGCCCAAGAACTCGCACTCCTGCAGGACAAGGGCAAGCGAAGGATCGCGATTCTTGGCAGTCGGCATGTCCCGATTGTTGCCATTCATCTGGTTGAGCTAGTGGCTCGGTCCCTGGCCCAGGAAGGCCATGCCTTAATCACCTCAGGGTCACAGGGCGTTAACGCGGCTGTGATCCGCGGTTGCCTCGAGGTCAACTCTGCTCAGCTCACTGTTCTGCTCCCTCAGAGCCTCGATCGTCAGCCTCCTGAAATTCGCGACCTCCTTGATCAGGTCTTGCATCTGGTGGAAAAGCCGGAGCAGGATGATCTGCCCTTGCCAATGGCCAGCAGTCTCTGCAATCAGGAGATCATCAGCCGTTGTGATCAGCTGATTTGTCTGGCATTTCATGACAGCGAAACATTGCTGGCCAGCTGCCGCACCGCGGAAGATATGGGAAAGGTGGTGAGTCTGCTCTACTTCGACTGACCACTAGCTGCTGATCAGTGCTTTGAGCCCCTCGCTGTAAAGAATGCCTGTGCAGACAAGACCGCTGGCCCAGCAGAGGCCGCGCGCAGGTGGCACGTTGCCGACATAGGCAGCGATATAAGCCAAGCGAAGGGCAGGCTGCGCGAAAGCGGCAATCACAGTCGTTGTCGGGAGTGAGGCTCCCTGGATCACGGCCATCAGGGCCAGCAGAGCAGCCGGAGCGTGCAGGGTGAATGCTTCGAAGCTGTTCTGGTGAGCCCAGCTGGCGCGTTTCCCCCAGGCTGGGTATCGATCGAACATGGCCCGGGGCGCTGCCATGTCTTTCATTTCGAAGTTGGCTGCCGAACGTGCTGCACCGAGCGGCAGGATGCTCGCCACCACACTTCCGCCTGACAGCACGAGGGACCAGGCAAACGGTGCCGCAGGCGTGGCGGTGAACATCTGCAGCAGCGACATCGAAAAGTTTCTTGACCGGCGCCTTTCTAAGCTGAAGCCCTGAAGGAATGCGAGTTATGGCCAGCACCTACTCCTTTGATGTTGTGTCCGATTTCGACCGGCAGGAGCTGGTTAACACGCTCGACCAGGTGCGGCGGGATGTGGGGAACCGTTACGACCTCAAGGATTCCAACACCGAGATTGATCTGGAGGAGTCTGAGCTCGTCATCACCACGGCCAGTGATATGACCCTTCAGGCGGTGGAGGATGTGCTGCGTACAAAGGCCACCAAGCGCAACCTCTCTCTGAAAATCTTTGATTTTCAGACGCCTGAAACCGTTGGTGGAAACCGAGTGAAGCAGGTGGTGAAGCTTCGCAAGGGTCTCAGCCAGGAGATCGCCAAGAAGCTCAGCAAGTTTGTGCGTGATGAGCTCAAAAAGGTGACTGTGGCGATTCAGGGGGAAAGTGTTCGCATCACCGGCAAGAACAAGGATGATCTCCAAGCGGCCATTCAGCTCGTGAAGAGCAAAGAGGATGATCTGGATGTTCCGCTCCAGTTTGAGAACTATCGCTGAGCTGAGGTTCTGCCAGTCATGCTGCGAGGCGATGTTCCAGCGGCGTGAAATCCCAGCCAATCGGGGATTCAACCGGGTTTTGTTCCCGATGGTCATTCACAAGATCTTCGATTTCCTGGCTTGCATCGCAGTACGCCAACCAACCCGTCATGCGGCGTGGATTGGCACGACCCCGTTTGTCGATGGCCCGATCAACCGTGACGCCTTCGGTTTCGGCCTGCTCGAAAGCGCTCAGTAGCGGGATGCGGGCTTTCAGAACCGTGATGTCGAAGCCTTCAAGCAATTCAGTGGCCTGTTCTGCACTGGCTTCCTTGCGTGCATCAACTTTGACAAGAAGTGCTGCATAAGGAATTTGGTATTGATTCAGCATCTGCGACATCTCAACGGTTAACTCAATGGAGCGGCTTTGTGTGGTGGTCGGGAGAAGAATGAAGTCGGACCCTTCAACCAGATTTTTCAACTCCTCATCGTTGCTACTGGCCTGTCCATCGGTCACGACGATCTCTGCCGCCCGGGTTGCTTTTGCTGCGGCTTCAATCGGTACGACGGGGCATGGCAACAGTCCTCTCGCGCCGTAAGCAGTTGCCGAGCGATTGCGGTCTGCATCTACAAGGATCACCCTTTTTTGCTTTTGGCTCCAGCCTGCGGCGATATGCACGCTGCTGCATGTTTTGGCGACACCACCCTTCTGTCCAAAAACAGTGATGAACATCGCGCTCTTGATGAAGAATTATCTAAAGGATCGCGTTCTTTATCTGAAAAGCAACTGCTGGAGCATATTTAGGCTTGACATCGTTCTGCTGTTAAACCCTTTATTTGCCGATAGGGTTCAGCCGATCCCATCGATTCTCGCGACGGATGGATAAGCACGCGGCCTCTCGGATGATTGACGAGATGCAAAGCCGGTTTCCTGGGCTTACCCCTGAGCTGGCCACTCAAACAATTCTTGTGGAGTCGTTGCGGGCCTGTCGTTCGGTCATGGACTTGACCCGTCTGCCGGTGGATCCTCAGGTGCTCAACCGACTTCGGGAACAGGGGTTGCTCGAATCCGAGGAGTGGCTGCGTCTCATGGGAATGCTCGATCCAGCTGCCGCCGCTCAGGACAAGATCCACTGAATGGTTCAGTCCCGACGGGCGTCGATGATGCGGGCGAGCTCCAGGACGTAGCCGGCTGTACACCAGCGGCCGTGGCTGCGACCCTTGTTTTCAGGGTCGGAACGGATTTCTGCTGTTTCTGCCATCAGCAGATCGAGTTCTGCCTGCGGAAGGTCATAGAGCTCCTGCAGCTCCACTTCTCGGTTGAGTAAGTGGCTGCGGAACCATTTGCGCGTTTGTTCCTGAGCAGGGATGTCGCTGGGCATGCTGTGTCGTGATGCATCGCATGCCATTCTCCCGGCCATGAAGGAGCTCAGCTGGACGCAGTTTGATCAGGCTGTTGCAGTACTGGCGAAGCGGTACTCCGCGATTCCGATAACAGGCATCTATGGGGTCCCCAGGGGCGGTCTCTGCTTGGCGGTGGCACTCAGCCATGCCTTGAAGCAGCCGCTGCTTTCCGATGCAGTACCTGATGCTCTGATCGTGGACGATGTCTATGAGACAGGTCGGACGCTTCAGGCTTTGCATGCTCGCTGCCCCAATGCCCGATTCGCTGTTTGGGTCAGTAAGTGCCCGCCGTTGTGGTGGCAGGCAGCAGTGGTCACGGAGCATTCGGAATGGCTTTTGTTCCCCTGGGAGAATCGGGCGCAGGCCATGGCCGATGAGCTCTCGTATCAGAACTCACGTCAGGGGCGCCGATGAACTGCCGAACGATTTATCTCGCTTCTCCCTATGGCTTTTCAGCCCAGTGGAAGCGGCTGCTGCTGCCGGAGTTCGTCAAGGCTCTGGAATCGCTCGGGTTGGAGGTGTGGGAACCGTTCGCTCGCAATGGTCAGGTGAACCTGGCGGAGCCGGGCTGGGCCTACCGCGTGGCTCAACGCGATCTGCAGGATGTGCGTGATGCCGACGCATTTTTTGCGATCGTCAATGGAACGCCGCCTGATGAAGGTGTGATGGTGGAATTAGGCGTTGCTATCGCTCTCGGCAAACCAGTCTTTCTGTTCCGCGACGACTTCCGCCGATGCACGGATTCGGAGCAGTACCCGTTGAATCTCATGTTGTTCGCAGGCTTGCCGGCTGAAGGTTGGGAGCAATTCGTTTTTGGCGATCTGACCCAGATCGTCGATCCTGGCAAGGCTTTGGCTCGCTGGGCTCAAAAATGAATTCGTCATCACTCCCACATCTGTCGCGTCCTTGTTGATGTCATTCAGCGCAAGATGAGGCCTTCTTGTTGAAGTGGCTCTGAGATGTTTCGGACCACTGCCATGAGATCCGTGCCATGAAGAAGTTCAAGACCGTCACCGGTGGAACGCGTGCTTATTGAAATAGGTTTCGTTAACAGAATTTCGTCTTCACCTGCTGTGAAATCCAAGATAAGGGCGTGGCCCTGGCCTGATTGGATTTGGAAGATGTCTTGCCCCAATCCGCCGCTTAAAGTGTCAATCCCTGGGCCGCCATTCAATATATCGTCGCCGGCCTGTCCATTGAGTTGATTGTCTGCTTCGTTGCCAGTAATAACATCAGGTCCTGAACCTCCGATGGCGTTTTCAATGATGCAGTCAAAAGCTATTCCGAGGTTTCCATGGTTTTTGTTTGACCATCGAGCATCGTCGACGTCAAATGACAGTGTTGAGAGTTCGCCACCGGTCAGATTGATCTTGAGTCCTTTGTTGAAATTGCTCAAGTTAACTGTATCGTTGCCTGATGCATCCCAAATTGTTTGGTAGAAGGGGATCGTGTTGAAATATTGGTAAACAGTGTTTCCTTTATTGGTTTTTTTATTGGCTCCATATAGTTGTTGCAGACCTGCGATATCCCACGGCATTGGTGTAGAAGTGGCTCCATAGCTCACTCCCTCGAATACATATTCTGCCGGGTCAGAGAATTCGTCGGCCATCAGCGTGTGCTCACGGTTTTGGGCGAATTTGGGTGTGGGTCTCTTCGGGTTGTCAGGGTGTTCTAGGCCAAGTGAATGCAGTGTTTCATGCAGCATGACGCTGGCGGGGGTGACTGCACTACCCTCAACAAGGCCTGTCGAAAAGTTGTCATTGACAAAGCTTTTGTTGAACCAAATGTCTCCTCCCCGCTCTTCTGTATTTGGCGGATCTGCTGTGGCATAAATTCCTGGAATCCAGACTCCATTTTCGTCGGTAATTGTGTTAAAGCCGATACGGATTGTTCCGACAGATTTCTTGTCTTTGACTTTTTTGAATTTGATGGGTACGTAAGAGCTAACAATTTCAAATAACCTTGAGATGTCGCGTTTTTGTGCTTTGCTGAAATTGGCAATAGGCGCGATAGTGCCGCGATCGTCCTCGTAATTAAATTTTGATTTTTTAGATGCAAAGCTATAGGTTAAAAGTATGCCTTTTTTGGGTTTTTTGTAGCTTGAATCGCTGGCCCATCTAACGGGAATATCGGGTCGAATCCAGTTGTTCTCCTCCAGTGCGATGCCCGTATTCAGGAGTGCATTTTTGTGTTGTTTGTTGCTCCACTTAACGTCGGTGACTGTTTGCTTGCTGGATTTCCATGTCTGTTTATTCTTTGGCATCTTTTAGTCGCTTTCTTCAGGCAAAAAGATAATCTTTCTTATGCTAGCGGTTGGGTGATTGGCTGGGTAAATTTTTTGTTCTGGCAAGGATCGGCTCTCGAATTAATTGCTTCCTCTTTGTGGCATTGAAAAAAATGCGGTTGAAGTTGGTTGAGATTCGTCGCGTCAACTCCATCGATGAATGCAATGGTGTTTGCCGGTGAAAATCCCTGCAGCGCATGCCGTCCGGGCATGCAAAAGCAAGGAGTCACACCTGCTCGCGGCAGCGACCTCTGGCTGTTTCCTGAAGAGTATTCAGATTTCGGTTGCCATTCGCTTCGGTGAGCCTCGATTGTTGGTTGAGCTCGAAATTCAACCGGTTGTGGATGGTCAGCTCCCCACTGACAACCACAGTCGAATTGGACGATGTGTGTTCCGAATTCTTTGCATCCTCTAATTCAACTAGCCCTAACGGAGCATCGAACGACCATTTGTAAGTGATCTTCGAGGGATCATCTTGGTCGACCCCGGAACTGCTGAACCGGTTGACAAGGGTTGTGATTCTGCTGTCAATCACTGTGCGGGGCTCGATATGGGGCACTGAGCCTTGATGCAGAACAAACTGTTGATGTTTCAGTTCACGGATGCCTACTACTGGCTGATGAGACCACTCAACTTCAACCGTCTCAATGGTGCAGACCTGAGGAGTGGGAGGTGGCAAATCGGCCAGCACAGGTTCTTGAATCAGGCCACGGACGCAAAACTTTCGCGGAAGGCGTTGATCGTCGCTTCGATGTCAGCATCGGAATGAGCTAACGAGGTGAAACCTGCTTCGAAGGCAGACGGGGCGAGATAGACCCCTCTTTCAAGCATGGCGCGATGCAGTTTGCCGAAACGCTCGGCATCCGTTGTCTTTGCTTCCTCGAAGTTCCGGACTGGACCCTTGCAGAGGAAGAAGCCGAACATCGCACTCACGCTGCCGGTCGTGATCGGCAGCCCTGCGGTCTGCGCTGCCTCCTGGATACCGGCAACCAATTTCTGGGTGGTGGCCGTGAGTTTGTCGTAGGCGCCGGGCTGCTTGAGCAGTTCAAGCGTCTTAATACCAGCGGTCATCGCCAGCGGATTACCACTCAGGGTGCCTGCCTGGTACATCGGCCCCGCGGGGGCAACCATCGCCATGATGTCGGCTCGGCCGCCGTATGCGCCCACGGGGAGGCCGCCTCCGATCACTTTGCCCATCGTGGTGAGGTCGGGCGTGACACCGAAATGGGCCTGGGCGCCACCGTAACTAATGCGGAAACCAGTCATCACTTCATCAAAAACAAGCAGGGCGCCGTTCTCCTTTGTGAGTTCGCGCAATCCTTCGAGGAAGCCGGGTTCCGGCTGAATAAACCCCGCATTGCCAACAATCGGCTCGAGGATTACACCGGAAATGGCATCGGGGTTTTCGGCGAACAGTGCCTTGACTGCTTCCAGATCGTTGTACGGGGCGGTGAGGGTGTTGGCAGTGGTACTCCTTGGCACGCCAGGGGAATCGGGCAGTCCCAAGGTGGCCACGCCAGAACCAGCCTTGACCAGGAACATGTCCGCGTGGCCGTGATAGCAACCCTCGAACTTGATTACTTTGTCGCGACCGGTGAACGCTCGCATCAGACGCAGCACAGCCATGCAGGCCTCGGTGCCGCTGTTTACAAAGCGAACCATCTCCACGCTGGGGACAGCATCGATCACCATCTCCGCCAATGTGTTCTCCAGGGCGCAGGGCGCTCCGAAGCTGGTGCCTTTTTCAATCGCCTCTTGAAGAGATGCGATCACCTCGGGATGGGCATGGCCGCAGATGGCTGGTCCCCAACTGCCGATGTAATCGATGTATTTATTCCCGTCCACGTCCCACGCGTAGGGGCCCTTGACCCGGTCGAATACGAGGGGTTGGCCGCCCACCGATTTGAACGCACGCACCGGAGAACTGACACCTCCGGGCATGAGGCTCTGGGCTTCATCGAAGATGGCCTGGGAGCGGGTGGTGTTCAACGCGGGTGTTGTCACGGGAACCGACGCCAAGGGGGGCTGATGCAAACCGTGCAACATCCTGACCCAGGATTGCCCGCTTCCGTCAGCCATGTATCTCGAACGCATCGGATGACACCGATTGTCTTTCTGGTGTCTATGGATCTGAACACAGGGGGTTGCCCTCGACTGGCCAGCGCTGGAGAGGGATCTCCGCCTTCAACTCCCTCCGCGATCTGTCGTCGCTGAACGTCCTGAGCTCCTCAGATACGACTGTGACGGTCTGACTCCGGAACGTCACATTCCGCCGATAGCGGTGCTGCCGGAGACCATCAAAGAGAGGTCAGCGGTGCTCCGCTGCGGCCATCGCCCAAGGATTTCCTACGTCGCGGCTGGGCACTCGACTGAAACAGGACCTTCAGACGAAGAGGTCATCACCAGAAGCGTCATCGTCCTCAGCGGGCGGCCAGTCGATCTCCACGCTCACCGGGGCATGGTCGCTGGGTTGGGTGTTGCCGCGCACCTGTTTGTGGATGATGCAACTCCGAGCCAGACCCATCAGCTCTTCACACAGATAGATGTGATCGATCCGCCAGCCGCGATCCATGTCCCAGGCTCCGGTGCGGTAGTCCCACCAGCTCCAGTGGCCTGCATCCGGCTCAAACACTCGAAAAACGTCCGCAAGACGATCTCCCAACGCGGCCTTCAATGCACCACGTTCAGCCGAAGTGGCCATGATCCCGCCGCTTAGCCGCTCTGGATCGTGAATATCCCGATTCTCAGGCGCAATGTTGAAGTCCCCCACCATGCAAAGCGGCTCACCCCTTTCTGACTGAGCTTCGACGTAGCGCTTGAGGCAAGCCAGCCAAGAGAGTTTGTACTGATATTTGTCCGAATTCACGCTTGAGCCGTTGGGCACGTAAAGGTTGACCACACGCACTCCATCCAGCAGGGCACTGATCACCCGCTTTTGTTGATTTAAATGATCTGCATCCGCGTCATTCGGCAGCTCGTCAAGAAAGCCGAAGCGAACGTCTTCAAGGGGCTCGCGGCTCAGCAGGGCAACGCCGTTATACGACTTTTGCCCATGGATCTGGACATTCCATCCCGCAGTCTCAAAGGCTGCGGCTGGGAACAGAGGGTCGTCAACTTTGGTCTCCTGCAGGCACAACAGATCGGGCTGGACCGTTTCGAGCCATGACAGCACCTGCTCCAGCCGGGTGCGCACAGAATTGACATTCCAAGTGGCGATCTGCACAGTTGAGCCTTATCCGAAGGTGACGATTAGCATCGCCGCACGATTTCGACGCTGATGTCTCATCGTTCCGCGGCCGTTGTTCTGACCCTCATCGCGACACTCTTATTCGGAGTGGAGAGAGCGGTTGCTCAGATTGATCCCGTGTACCAGAACCCAGAGGAGCAGGACATTTTCGGAAACGGGACTAATGGCGGATCCGGGCCGATTTTGGATGCGACCAATCCAATGGATCTGATCAACCGCTTGCGGAAGTCAGAGTCCATGAACGATGCCACTCCGCCGTCGGATGCCATCGATGCTGCCTTGAAAAATTTTCAGCAGGAGACTCCCTAAATCTTCGAAGTCGGATGAGGGGGCCGCTGTCTCGAGGCTTGAAGGCTCCATCGTGCTCCAACGGCATCGATCAATGGGTCTTCCACCCCCTCAAGCCCCCTCCGACGCCGCGCTTCATGCAGTAAGAACTGCATGTCATGGGTACGTCCCTGCTCGCCACGGAGCATCGCTAGGGCCAGGACAGGTCGCGCATCACCGGTTGTTTCCGCTGCCAGCTGGCGATACAACACTTCCGCTTGTTCTTGCCGGCCTTGCTGAATCTGCAGGTCTGCCATTAGCAGCCCAACAAGGGTGCGCTTCCCAGCTGGCAATGCCTGGAACTTTTGCTGCAGCCAAACTATTGCCTCGCTGCTTCGGCCCTGCTGGAGATCAACCAGAACCCGCATCTGCATCACACCGGGATGGTTTGGATGAAGCGACAGCAATTGATCCAGCTCATGAAGCGCTGTCTCAGGGGCTCCGGTTTGGCGCAGCAGGTCAGCCATGAGCAGCGAAAGTGGAATTTGATGGGGCTGATCGACCAGCAATGGACTCAGCACCCGCCGCGCTTCTTCCAGCCGTCCGAGCGATAGAAGTCGCTCCAGAAGCCAACGGTGATCACGACCGGACAGTTCTCCGCTGTGCATCCGGTTCAGGAGCTCGGTGACCTGTTGATCAGCGGCAATCCCGTTGCCCGTTTCCGCACTCTTTGATGCCAGTGAGCTTGCGGAAAGCCAGCCGGCAACAGCGGCCGAAACCAGTGCTGCACTCAACACCAGACTGCGGCGTGGCTTGGGCATTTCCGCTTGATTTCTGGGTTAATTCTGAGAAGCAATGACTGCGCTGGCTACAGTCTTTGGGAGGGCTTTTGAATTGCCCAGACTCCTCAATCAATGCGCAATCACCCTATTTCTCCGGTTACAGAACCCTTGCAGTACCGGGCCATTGGTGTGGTGCGTGGCATCTACAAACCGACCGATGCAGAGCAACTCACGCGAGGTGTTCTGGTGGATGCGGATGGCAAGGAAATCGAGGCAGTGGTCCTGGGTCGGGTGCTGACCTTGATGCGGCGCCATCTGGCTATGGACGAGCCCCACCTATGGGTGACTTATCCACGCTGTCGTGAAAGCGACCATCTCCATCTGCAGATCGCCGGTGTTTGGGAGCCCAGCACGCTGTCTCCTGATCAAAGCGATGCTGACGACACCCTCCCTGAGGGCGATGACTTCTTCTCCATCCGTGGGGAACTGATCTTCACCAAGCCTGAGAGTGGCGAACTTGTGGTGAAAGTTCGCCAGCAGGCGAGGGCTGACGGCCAGAGGCCACTGCCCTTCAAGTTGCAGATCAAGGGTGAACTCCCCCTGGAACATCTGCGTCATTTCGTCAGCCTGGATGTGCGCCGTTCCGGTCAGGAGCTGCATCTGGAATCCCATGAAGTGATCGCACCGATGCCAACCCGAGGTGGCAAGTCCAAGAGTGGTCGTGGTCGGGCTCCAGCGGGTAGTCGCGGCTGATGGCAGACGCCGGTGAGGGTTCAACAGGTGCCTTGCGAGCAGGACTCGTTGTTGCAGGTATCACCGGCCTGGGTGCATTTGGCCCTGTCTTGGGGATCTCAGCGGCCTGGATCGTCGTTGCCGTAGGCGGTGGTCTGGTTTTGCTGAGCGTTGATGCCGCCACATGGCAGGGCATGGGTGGTCATGTCATGGCGGAAGCCCTACCGGGCGGTGAGGGTCGCTTGCGTCGCATCGCCGTGCATGAGGCCGGACATGTCTTGATCGCAGAGCAGGAGCAACTGCCCGTTGAGCGCGTGATGGTCGGCACCCTCGCTTGCCTCAAGGCGGGACTGCGCAGCTGTGGTGCCACGGAATTCACGGTTCCGGAAAGTGTTCGAATGCCCCTGGAGGATCTGCGCCGTTGGAGCCGTGTGCTTCAGGCGGGAATTGCTGCCGAGACAGTTGTGTATGGCCAGGCTCGTGGTGGAGCTGACGATCGGGCCTTGCT
Source organism: Synechococcus sp. AG-679-B05 (assembly GCA_003210795.1). Classification (GTDB taxonomy): domain Bacteria; phylum Cyanobacteriota; class Cyanobacteriia; order PCC-6307; family Cyanobiaceae; genus Parasynechococcus. The sequence goes on from QCUJ01000009.1 coordinate 29,597, forward strand.
TGGTCAGCTCTGGGGGTTGTCGGGTCATGATGTTCAGACGGCTCAACGGGAGCAGAGGCGCGCTCGTCGTGAAATCGAGCAGGCGTTGCGTCAGGGCCGATCGGCTCTTGATCAGCGTGCGGATGCGCTGCTGACGGAGGCCCCGCGTCTGGGGCGATGACATCTGCGCCGGTCTCATCCCTGCATATCGACTGCCCGACTGGGCTGGCGGGGGACATGCTTTTGGCTGCTCTGTTCGATCTTGGGGTGCCGATGGCCGTGGTCCAAGATCCACTTCATCAGCTCGGCCTCAGTGAGCTAGTTCGCCTTGACCTCACGGAAGCTCGAAGTGGCGGCCTGCGAGGGCAAAGGCTGAGTGTTAGTGGGCTTGAGCCTGATCCTCCCCACCGTCAGTGGGCTGACATCCGCCAGCGGATTGTCGATACGGCGCTCAACTCCCATCTCAAGGCCCGAGTTCTTGCCGTGTTCACGGCCCTGGCGGAGGCCGAGGCTCGGGTGCATGGCTGCGGTGTCGAAACAGTGCACTTCCACGAAGTCGGGGCCATCGATGCGCTGGTGGATGTCGTGGGTGTCTGTGCGGCAGTGACCCATCTTTCCCCGAGGCACCTTTCTTGTGATCCACCTCCGGCAGGTCGCGGCAGCGTGCGCACTGCCCATGGGTTGTTGCCAGTGCCGGTGCCGGCGGTCCTCGAGCTGGCCAGGGCCCATGGAGTCCCATTGAGGCAAGACACAGCCCTGCCGGAGGGAGAGCTCACCACTCCAACTGGATTGGCGCTTGTGGCGGTGCTTGCCGATAGCTTCAATCCACCATCAGTGTTCACGCCAGCGGCCATTGGTATCGGCCTGGGGCACCGCCAGCTGGACCGCCCCAATCTCGTGAGGCTCTGCCTCAGCTACGACGAAAAATGGAACTCCGCGATTGCCCCGCGTTGGCAACCCCTGGTGGTGCAGGAGGCATGGATCGACGACGCTTCCCCTGAAGATGTTGCACTTTTGGTGGATCAGCTGCGCGCCGGTGGAGCTGTGGATGTGGCCTGTCATCCCCTACAGATGAAAAAGAGCCGCGCGGGTCTGGCGATCACGGCTCTGATGCCACCTGGACTTGCGGAGTCATTGCGCGACATCTGGTGGTCCGCGGGTTCGAGCATCGGTTTACGGGAGCGCTCCCAGGGGCGCTGGCTGCTGCCCCGACGCAGTGGTTCGTTGCGTACACCCTGGGGGCGGCTGCGTGCCAAGCAGGTGCAGAAGCCGAATGGCCATTGCAGTGTGAAGCCTGAAGCCGATGATCTGCAAAACCTCAGCAAGACCAGTGGTTGCACTGTGGAGGAGTTGCGACAGGCTGCAGCTGCCGCGGAGTTTGAGACTTCAGAGCCCTGGAGCTGGTGATGCCACGGCTGCCCAAGCCCAAGCACTGGATCACGGCCGCCAGCCTGGGCTTCATCGCCGTTGCTCTTGTCCAGCAGGGCGAGCAGTTACGCCTGATCCACCTGGATCGAACCGGTTGGGGCTGGTTGTGTCTCGGCCTGCTCCTGACGGGGGCCAGCATCCCGATCAATGGATTGGCCTGGCAGGAGGTGATGCGGTGGCTGGGGCATCGGCCTCAGGGCGTTGCTCTCGTGCCTTTGTTCGTGCGCAGCAATCTGCTCAAGTACCTACCCGGGGGCATCTGGCACCTGGTGGAACGGGTGCGTGTTTTGCGTCCGCAGATCGATGCCGGCCCCGCCTTGGCAGGAGTGATCCTTGATCCGCTGTTGATCGTGGCTGCCGCCTCTCTGCTGTTGATGTTCGGGGGTTGGCAAAACGGTCTGCTGTTGCTGGCTCCTGTTCCTCTGCTGCTCCTGATGCTGCCCCGTTGCCGGGAGCCGGTTTTGCTGCGACTGGAGCAGGCCAAGGCCAGGCAGCTGGAAGCTGCCGGAACAGGTTCTCTCCATCTTTCGGGTTCATCGCGTGATGGTGGCCCATGGGGGGCACTGGTTATCGAGCTTGTTTTTGTTCTGATCCGGTTCAGTGGCTTCGCTTGCTGCCTGATGGCTTTCGGCATGTTTCCTCCAGCCCCGAACATCTGGTTGGCTGCGTTCTCGATGGCCTACGCCGCAGGGCTGGTTGTTCCCGGTGCTCCAGGAGGTCTGGGTGTGTTTGAAGCGACTCTTCTGTTGCGTCTGGGAGACGGGGTGGCGGAGGCGCCGCTACTCGCGGTTGTGCTCAGTTACCGATTGATTTCCACCGCAGCGGATGTGTTGCTGGCGGCTGGTGCTTCATTGCAGAACCGTCTGAACCCAAGGCTGCGTTCCTTGGATTGATCGACCCGTTGAACGCAGATCCAGAGGATTTATCGCTTCGGGGCAGGAGGCTCAAGTGTTGGCACGAGAGCCAAGGATGCGATCAATCCCAGTACCAGAATCATCAAGGCAGGCAGCATTGCTTCAGCAAGTCGCTCGTCGCCTGCGTACTGGTAAACCCGAACCGAGAGGGTGTCGAAGTCGAAGGGCCGAAGCGCGAATGTGAGCGGCAGCTCCTTCACTGTGTCCACGAAAACCAGCAGCAATCCCACTGTGATCGGTCCTCGCAGCAGGGGCAGGTGGACATTCTTGAGCACCTGTGGCCACTGAAATCCCAGTCCAGTTGCGGCTTCATCCAGGCTTGGGCTGATGCGCTCCAAGGCTGCATCGAGCCCTCCTTTGGCCACTGCGAGGAAGCGGTCGCTGTAGCCCCACAGCAGCAGCACAACCGGAGCCAGCTGCCACGGAGCACCAGTGAGCAGCAGGGCCAGAGCCAGTACGGTGCCTGGAATGGCATAGCCCGAGCCAGCAAGGAAGGTGAGGCTCTGGAGCCAACGCGCGTCGCTCCAGCGCTTGGCGATAGCAAGTAACAAGGCAATGCCGACAGCAAGCACAGCAGCGCTGAGACCCAGCAACAGGCTGCGGAGGCTCAGGTTGAACAGGTCGTCGTTGAAACCGCTTCCCAGTTGATCCAGGTTGGTGACCATCCATACAAGCGGGGTCCCCAGCGTGAACAGGGGGGGCAGCAGTGCCAGCAGTTGAGCTGTGGCGGCACGGATGCCATGCAACTTCCAGGTGGTTGCGTCAACGCCTGCGACCCCGTCGCTCCAGCGACGACTGCGACGGCGCAGAATCCGTTCCGTCATCACCAGGGCCAGGACGATGACAAGCGTGATCAAAGCCAGGCCGATCGCCCCGGTGGGATTCCCCTCCGCCTGCCAGGTCTCAAGGATTCCGGCTGACAGGCTCGGAATGCCAAGCAGTTGCACGGCACCGAGCTCGTTGATGGTCTCCATCCCCATCAGGGCCACCCCGGCACCGATGGCCGGAGCTGCAATGGGCAGTGCGACACGCCTGAATGATGCCCAGGGACCAACTCCCAGGCTCCGGCAGGCTTCAAGCTGTCGACGACTGCCAACGGAGAAGCTCTCTGTTGTCAGCAGGAAGACATAGGGATAGGTCGTCAGCGCCATCACGACGATCCCCCATCCCATGCCGTAGACGCGCCATCCCTCCCGGGTCGACAGATCCACCAGCGTTGCGGATAGCAGATAAGCAGGAGTCGCCAGAGGGATCAGTTGGGCGATGCGCAGCCATCGACGACCTGGAAAGCGGCAGTTGGATAGCAGCCAGCCATTGGTCGCCCCCAGGATGGTTCCGACAAAAGCTGTTCCCAGCAGGAGTTGAATGGTGCCCTGGACCATCAGGGGGCCATCAGAACTGAGGCCGGAGCCTTCCTGATTGAGAGACCCCGCCATCTCGATGACCAGGGTGACCAGCGGCCAGATCGCCAGCAGGGCGATCAACGCTGCGCCGATCACCAGAACGGAACGACTGATGTTGGAACGCCACTCTCCTAAAAGCGATCCGAATGATCCACGCGATCTCTTCAGCATCGCTGCATTCACTCGAAGCTTCAGTTCAGTTTGGCAGTGTCTTGAGGGTTGCAGTCCAGGACGAGCTCGAAATCACCTGGGCTGAATGCATGCTCAACCGGGCTGATGCGTATCGCTCAATGCTGCACAATCGCGCCGGTTCAGGGCTATTGATTCTCGCGATTGTGTGATCTGCGATGTTGCTCAGTTGTGCCAGGCACAGTGATGTCTCAGGCCAGCAAGGAGGCTGAATGGCGCCTGTGGTTTGTTAATGAGATGGAACAGCCATTGCCTTTGTCAACTGTATTGGCAGCTCTTTGCGTTGGGGTGGGTCTTGGCGGAACCCTGATTCAATTGATGATTCGGCTGTTTTCGAGCTGAACAGACGGCACGAAGCAGATTAAATCTCACGCCTGGACTGATCATTTAATACGTCTAGTCGGTGCCGCAATTTCCAAAAATGGAATGTTTGGAAGATCTGTTTTGTCTGCAGGCTCAACGGTTGCTCTTAACGGTGTGTGGCACCGCTACAGCAACTCTGCTGAGGCCTGGACACTTCGCGGAGTCGATCTTGAAGTTGCTCCCGGAGAGCTGGTTGGATTGCTGGGGCCCTCAGGTTGTGGAAAAACAACTTTGCTTCGTCTCATTGCAGGCTTTGAGAGGCCTGAACGTGGCTCAGTTCAGTTAGGGCAGCAGTTGGTGGCTGGTGATGGTGCCTGGTTGGCACCGGAGCGACGCGGTGTTGGCATGGTTTTCCAGGATTACGCCCTTTTCCCCCATTTGAATGCCTGGAGGAATGCTCGCTTCGGTCTTTCGCGGGGGAAGGGCGACGAGCGTGTGGCCTGGTTGTTTTCACTGCTTGGACTTGAGGGGCTGGAACAGCGTTATCCCCACCAACTCTCGGGTGGACAGCGCCAGCGTTTGGCCATGGCGCGTGCTTTGGCCCCATCGCCCAGGGTTGTTCTGCTTGACGAACCTTTTTCAAGCCTGGACGTAGAAGTACGTCTCCGACTGCGCGGTGAACTCTCTGAAGTTCTGGAGGCCTGCAATGCCAGTGGAGTGATCGTGACCCATGATCCCGACGAGGCTCTGGCCATCTGTGATCGGGTCGCTGTCATGCGAGATGGAGTGCTCCATCAGTGCGCGTCTCCTCAGGACATTGTTCGAACGCCTGCAACACCGTTTGTCGGATCGTTCGTTCTGCAGCGCAACGTCATTCCGGCTCAATCGATTCAGCCCGATCAATGGTCATGTCCCCTAGGCGATCTCAGTGAGCAGGACATTCGGATGGGGCCAACGACCGCATCTGAGGACAACTGCTGTGTTCTGGTTGAGTCAAAGGATATTGAGATCGTCGCCGATGATGGCGGCCATGCCTCCATTGTTGGCCGTGAATTTCTTGGAGACCTCTGGGAATACCGCGTTCGTATAGGTGAATTGGTTGTTCGAGCAACTTGCCCGGTTGAAAGGGATTATCCCCCTCATATGCCGTGCAATCTCAAAGTCAAATCAGGTGCAGCTATCGATCTGATGGCCAGCTGAAAAATTTACTTTTAAAAAAATCAAATGTCGAAGCGAAGTTCAGCGCTCCTGGTCTCGAACGCGGATTGGAATCAAGACGGGCTGGCGCAGCCCACCTCCACCGTTGTCATCGTCTGAGTCAGCAAGCAGCCAAAGCAACAGGCTGGCTGCAATCAAAACAGCAGCCAACGTGATGGGTTCAGCCATTGCTTGGTTCTCCATCGAGTCAACTTAGTCGGAACATCCTGCTATTGCCTGTTCAGCCCGGACTGTTATTGGTCTCGGATGCAACACAGTCCTGCAGCTGCTGCCGCAGTGTGTCGTGATCCAAGTCGCGTCCGATCATCACCAGTTGGTTCTTGCGAACACCAGTCCAATCGGTGTCGTCGATGGAAAAGCGCTTGCCAGCCAGGTGGAACACATGACGGCGCTCACTCTCCTGGAACCAGAGGATCCCCTTGGAGCGGAAAACCTCCTGCGGCAATTGGTTATCGAGAAAGTTCTGAAATTTTCGTAGGGAGAAGGGCCCATCACTCTGGAAGGACAGTGATGTGAATCCATCAATCGCCAGGTGATCGGCTTTGACGCCGTGGTCATGGCTGTGCCCGTGGTCATGGCTGTGCCCGTGGTCATGGCCGGGTGCAACAACTTTGTCTGATTCGAACAGTCCGACGCTCAGCAGCAACGGCAGGGGAACATCGCCTTTGACCGAATGAAGAATGCGGGCATCGTTCTTCACCGCCCGCAGGGTCTGCTCAAGATCCTTCAAGCGCTGTTCCGGCACCAGGTCGCACTTGTTCAGGAGCAGGATGTCGCCATAGACCACCTGGGCTCGTCCCACCTGGGTGTCGAGCACGTTGTCGTCGAAATTTTCAGCATCAATCAAGGTGATGATTGAGTCGAGCCGAGTTGAATCCCGCAGCTCGCTTCCCAGAAACGTCATGGCAACCGGCAGAGGATCTGCCAGGCCAGTGGTTTCCACCACGATGTAATCCATCGGACTGGGTCGCTCCAGGATCCGCTCCACCGCACTCAGAAGCTCGTCATTGATCGAGCAGCAGATGCAGCCGTTGCTGAGCTCCACGGTGTCGTCGTCGGTGGTGACGATCAGATCGTTGTCGATCCCGATCTCACCGAATTCGTTCACGAGCACTGCAGTTTTCACACCCTGCTGGTTGCTGAGAATGTGATTCAGCAGGGTGGTTTTTCCTGCTCCCAGAAAGCCACTGAGAATGGTTACTGGAACACCGGAGGTTGAGGGAGCGGCGGTCATTCCGAGAATGATTCTCAGCTCATGTTGGCAGCAGCGTGTCGATTGCGATGGCCAGCTCGGTATCCAGGTCGCTGAGGCCGCCGAGATCGTGGGTGGTCAATTCAATCGATACGCGGTTGTAAACGTTGCTCCAGTTCGGATGATGGTTGCGGCTTTCGGCCAGCAGGGCTACTCGGCTCATGAAACCGAAGGCCTCCACGAAGTCGCGGAACTGAAAATCACGGCGCAGCTTTTCACCATCAACGACCCAGTTGGGGTGAGTTGAGGCAAGGGCAGAGCGCTGGCTCTCGTTGAGTCGCTGGGTGGACATGGGGCAAACGATGGGTGCCTGAATCCTGGCCGCAGCTCACTCCTCCTGGGCGATGTCATGCAGACGATCCACCAGCAGGTCCACGTCGGTGTCGGCGCCGCCATCGGTGGCCCAGGCCTCTGGGTCATGGCGTGCTTGCACCAGTGAATTCAGCTTGCTGGTGTTGCGGCGTTGCAGCAGTGTCGTTGCGTTTTCTCGATGTGGTTCTGCTGCAAGACCTCCGCGGCTGGGTCTCAGAACTCCGACTGCATGGCAAGCAATGCGTCGCTTGTGAGCAGCTGATCGGTGTTCCCAGAGGTAAATCCCCTGCCAGGTTCCCAGCAGCAGCCTTCCGCCGTCGACGCTGAGGCTCAGGGTTTGGCTTGTCAGAGCTGTCCTGATGTGGGCAGGCATGTCGTCGCGGCCTTCGTCGTCATGGCGGTAGCGGATCCGAGTGCCATCGGGATTCAACGGTCCGCTGCCGTCCTGAGGCACGACAGCATCCATCCACCTCTGTAGGTCGTGGAGAACCCTTGGGTCAGCGTTCTCGTTGATCGTGAGGCTGCAGCTAGTATGTTTCGCGTATAAAGTCAAGAGCCCAGTCTGCATCTGGGTTTCTGCCACCCAATCGTTCAATCGTTGGGTGATGTTTGTAAACCCTTGCCCTTGCGTCTGAACGACTAGTTCATCAAGTGCCTGAGAATTCCCATGGATCACCTGCACGGATCGCCTTCAGTTACGAACGGGTTAGCAGCCGAAGGCAGGCTGGGGAAGGGAAAAAAGGTATTGAGCGTCAGCACGAAGACTTCGTTCCTTTCTGCGAGCGCCATGGCCTGACGCCCAACCCAGATCCAATCAAGGACCAGGGCCTAAGCGCCTATACGGCGAAGCACATGAAGAAAGGGAATCTCGCGGGCTTTTTCAAGGCTGCTGAAGACAAAAAAATCCCCTGGGGGTCAGTTCTTGTCGTTGAGGACTGGTCTCGCTTCAGCAGGCGCAAGGCCAGCTATTCATTCGAGATGCTGCATGCCTTGTGGAGTCTTGGGTGCGCTCTCGCTTGGGTTCGCGAAGACATTGTCATCACACGCGAGAGGTTCGATTCCGATCAGCTTCTGCGCATCAAGTTGGACCTCGCTATTGAGGCGGCCCATAACTTCAGTGCTGGTCTGAGCAAAACCAACTCTCAGGTTTGGGATCTGCGCGAGAAGGAATACTTCCAGAGCGGCATCAAGTTCCTCAGCATGTCCAGCGCACCCGACTGGGTTCGGGTGAACAGTGACGAGACGGACTTCGAGGAGAACGAACGCGCCGACTGGATGCGTGAGATCTTCCAGCTCCGTAAGGAAGGCATGGGTGCGAAGCAGATCGCCTTCGCAATGAATGACCTTGGCCGCACTATGTCCGAGGGCGGTAGCTTCAGCGAAGGAAGGGTGGGTCGCATCCTTCGCGATCGACGCTTGATCGGTGAGAAGAAATTCAAATCAGGCCGCGTAGCTAAGGGCTATTTCCCCCGCGTTATCCGCACCAAGCTCTGGGAAACCGTTCAAGGATTGGTGGATGCCAAGCCTGGTGGCACTGGCCGCGGCGATGAGTGCAGGAATATCCTTCAGGGTCTGACTAAGTGCACCTGCGGCGGCACGTTGTCTTGGCAGGGCGCTCACAAGGACAAGACGACTGGTGAGTACCGCTATGCCTACCTGGTTTGCATGAACCAGAGGAACAGCACCTGTACCGCTCCGAAGGGCAACTGGAAGTACGACGAAGAGCTTCTTGTCCACGCCTTGATGGATGCCAGGTGGGAGGACCTCTTCAGTGCGCCACGCGACACCAAAAAGATTGCTGAACTTCAAAACCAGCTCAAGGATCAAGAGGCTGAAATTGATCGACTTCAAGAGACAGTCGACAACAACGCCGCCAACCTGGCATTAGCGATGGGCTCAAAGGATTTCGATGCCGAAGCCATCAAACTCATGACTGGGGTCGGCAAGGACGCCAAGAAAACTCTCGCCAAGGCGCAAGCGGCTGCCGATGAAATCAGCAGGCAGAACGAGGTGCTGAACCTTGCGCCATCTGGCGATGACATCAAAAAGGAAGTCCAGCGCCGCACCAAGGATTTCCTCGGCAACCTCGAAGACAAAGAGCAGCGCAGAGCGTTTAACAACTGGGTCAACACTCTTGGAGTGGTCGTTGAGATCACTCACACCGGTCAGATGCGGTTCATGAAGGATGGCGGTGTTGAGCAGCTCGACGTTTACCGAGAGGGCGACACCATCGTTCTGGATCAGACGCGGCAGGATGCCGCTGTTCTGGGAGTTAAGGCTTAGTCAAATAAGACCAAGTCGTTCATACAGCTCGTATAAATCTTCCTTTCGGCCACCTTTTTCCACTTTTCTATGATATCCACCGAATGAATGATGCTCCAAAGACTCTCGTCTTCTAGTTCAGGATGTCGTTTTTTAATGTGTCTGAATATAGCTGAGTACTGCTTCAGCATCCGATCAAATGATTCGATATTGTCTTCTTCTTTGCTGCTGTCTTGGGTGAAAATAAGATCCCACATTATCTTCCCTGGAATATCAGGATTGTTTTTCGCTGAAACCTGATAAAGATCGACTTGCTTTTTGGCCTTTCGCTTTAGGGCTTCAGTTGGGTCTTCCTCAAAAATGCCGTTGTAATCAGGGTTTTGCGCCCATTGTTCTTGTATAATGCGGTACAAAACTCGCTCTTCTTGAGAGACCACGAGTTGATCAAAACACGTTTCTAATCCGTCATAACTAGAGGAGAAAAGCCGGCCGCACTCTTGGCTTAGCCAGTCTTTGAAGCCACAGACTTCAGTGTCGGCGAGTCGCAGCGTTTCCGTGTACCCCTTCCATTTCCTCTTCACCAGGATTGGTATCTGTTCGACGTATCGAATGTTTGTCGCCAAGGCGTATTGATCAAATAACCAGCAATTACTCATTGGGATGTCGCCTACATGCTCTGCGACGGCACTGTCGAGACAGCTCTCCCAGAGCGGTGACCCATATTCAGGATCGCCAGCCCTCAGTCGCGACTTCTTCGTTTTCAGCTGTTCAATCCCGGGCTTGTATAAGCCAGGGTGGTTCTTCATGCTGAAGAGATAGACAGACCCCGGCTCATCCCCGTTCGGGAAAGTGCCGTCGAGAAAGCTGGTGACTGAGGGCCAGACCTTATCCATCCAGCCATTTTCTCTCAGGGCTTTAAGCCCTCCATCTCGCACTGGGAACGCAACTCAGCAAGCGTTCGGCAGAACAGCCGTAGACGTTGCGGATCCGATGGCTCCTGCCAATAAGCAGTTGCACCATCCAGCACGAAGCTGAGCTTGTCGCTCAACCGCTCCCAGTAGTCCGTTGCGATGGGTGGCGGAACGGTCGGTCCCTCTACCTGCCGATTTTGCGTTTTGCGTTGTGGTTTATCAATCCGCGGTCGCGTTGTTTGCCTAAACCTCACCTCCAGGCCTGGGCGATGCAGCAGCCGACGTCGACTGTCCGCATACTCGAGACGACCATCCCGGATCGCCCGACTCACCGCTGAAACACTGCGATTCAGGATCGCTGCGGTTTCTTTTTGGGTGATCAGATCTCCGGTTGCCATGGTGCTGCGCTTGAACGGCCCTAATGGCGCTTAATCGGGCTTATTTGCGGTAGTTCCAGAGGCTGTGCCTGGACACAACGAGTGGCTGCGAATGATCCACGTGAGACAGCGCTGGAAGGACCCTGATTACTCGCCGCACTTACAGCCGCAAGAGCCTGCACCATGACAGGGCTCATTGTTGACATGCCCTGTTGAACAGGATGTCGAGCAAAAGAACTTTCCCTCAAGAACAATTGCGCCCTCTTTAGTGACTTCGCAGGTGCACTTAGCGCATGCACACTTGACAGCTGTTGACATTTAAACCGATCAAGCATCTGGCAAAAATTATAACGCATGAAGAGGGCTTAAGTATAAAAAAGAGAATCATTATCAACAGAAAATAATGATAACCATTCTCGGTGGTTGTGAGTCAATTAGTCGCTCTTCGCGATCTGGCCAAGCTGCTCCAGGCGTCGCCATGTGCTGCTGCGCCCGCCAAGCACAGATCTACAAGAAAACCATCACCGAGATCTTTGGAGATGACTATCGCTTCGATATCTACGACATGCGGCACCGCTGGGCCGTGCGGTCAATCGAAGCCAACGTGAACCAGAGCCTCTGTGCCCAGAGCATGGGGCACTCGCTGGAGATGCATGAGCAGCGTTACCAGCGCTGGATGACAGCAACAGACCTCAGGGCCGCAATGGTGAAGCTCACCAAGTAGCTCCGCAGCACATAGAAAATCGAACGCTTGCAAATAAGCAACACGTGAAATGAACACTCCCGATGACTCTTCTTGAACATGGGAGAAGCGCTAGAGAGCTTTGCGAGAGAAAACGGAGTTACCCCTGAAGAAGTTCAGTCTTACTTTAGGAACACTTATTCCTTGCTAAGGGGCACACACCAACGATTAAACCCTGTTGGTGATTCACTCACCCCAACCTGCCAAACACTTCACCCGTGAGATGGACCGTTTCTGTGACAGCGCTGAGTTAGGTTCACACCAGACATCAGACACAAACTTGACCGTCAACGGGTCCGTTGCGGGGATGGGGTCGAGAAGAGGGAAGAAAACTGAAGACGTACAATGCATTAAGCAGACATAGCAGCGAAGACCATCTTAGGAATGAGCCAAATCATCTTGCATATCGGCACACCAAGGACAGGTACATCGACACTTCAGAAGCACATTCTTCCTTTGGCAAAAAATACATTCCTTCTTTCAAAAGAAGCGTACAAGTCATCCTTAAACAAAACACACAGGGGATCGGTGCACATCACGATAGGCAACTTAAAAGAAAAGATCAACGAGATTCGCATCGAGGAAAATAAGGCAGAATTTTTGCAACTACTCATGACTTGCCTGCTCGGAACATGCAGAGAAGAGCCCTACCCAGTGTGCATTGACATAGCCATGAATGCAATATCAAAAATGGTAAAGCAAGCAGAGGGCAGAACTATCTTTTTCTCAAGCGAAAAACTTTGCGACACTTCTGCGTCACTGCAAGGGGACTCCCACCACTCAAAAACAGATGCAATATTTGGGGTGCACTCTCTATCGCATATATACTCCGAAACAATTAAAAAGAAAGTCAACATATGTCTTTGCCTTAGGGAACCAATCAAATACCTTCGTTCCAAATACCTGAGAACCGTAGTACAAAGGCACCTGACTAATTCCAGGCAACTATCTGCAAGTGAATATATTCACAAACAAACAGCTCTCGAAACCAGCAATCCAGGCACATCAGCACTTACACCAGCAATGCATGCAGAGTTTATGAAACAGCTTCAAAAGCATGCATTCGTCAAAGCATTCGGTTTTCAGGAGCTCCTTGCTTCTGACGATGTCTTCTCATTATTGGGTCTACATGGAGAAGACAAGTACGCCTTCCGAAACTTCCCCAAAGAAAACAAACTTCCCTTCGCCAAGCAGCAGGAGGAGGCAATCGAGATCGAAATCACTAAGGCACTCCAGCAATATGGCTTTTATGATCAGATTATGAAGGCGCAGATGTTTGAATAATTTTAATTTAAATGATGACAACACTCTCAACAAAGTTTCATTACTTGGCGACAGCCCTGTTCATGTTTTCAAACTATTAGATCAATTCAAGGCTGATTTCTCCATATCACACTGCATGGTCATAGGATTATCTGCCCAAAGAGCAGTTAATCCTCATCCCAAAACCAATACCTTTCCAATCCTAGAGATGCACTGTCAAAAAATGCCGAATCGCATACACACTGAATGACAATGCTTGAAGAGGTTGAATGTTGTTTTGTAATTTGGTAGCAATAAAGAGATATTAGGACAGTTCAGTAGCTAACTCGAGAGGTCACTGAAAATACACGCCAATTCCTGCAGCGCAAGAGCACTGAGAGGAACAGGCCCAAACTAGGCCCACCCCTGCAGGGTCAAGGCCAGAAGGCTTGCGATTACTGGTGACTCTCGGAGATCTGCAAGCGGCCTATTTGATCTAAGCATGGAACTATGCCTTCGAAGAATTGGGCAAATAGAAGCGCTTATAAGCGGGGCCCCCAATGCGGATAATTACCACCAGGTCGGTGTGACCCACCAGAAATCCGATGCACACCAGCGAAGGCAATGACACCCTGTGTCTCCGTTACACCCTCCGCACTCTCCGCATCCTCCGCACTGCTCTAATGAGGAGAAATCGGAGTGGAGTTCTTATCAACCAGCCCGTCATTGGAAGGGTTCGGAGACTCCGGGGACTGAGGAGGGTCTTTTGGGCACACTGGAAGCCGCAGCTTCGCTTGGCTCAGATCTGCACCGAATGGCCGGTACAGGTTGCGCTTGGCACCACCAGCACCAAGGCATCGCTTATCCACCAACGCCTTACGGTGGAGCTGGTCGAGATTTTCGCGAGCCTTTCGATCCTTTTCCTTACCGGTGTATTCCCCAGGCAAACGTTCCACCAGCCACCCAGCTTCCATCTCGTGACGGTCCTCATCCCAAGCATCACGAACCTCAGCCAGGGCGAATACCTGACGTTCGGTGAGATTCTCCTCAGCTTTTTTGCGCCCCTCTTCTTTAGCGATGTCATCCAGATCACCAACCAAGACCCAGGAACACGCTTCCACCTGTTCAATCACCAAGCCAACCGGTTTGGCCTGCCTACCTTCGGTGGTTAGGGCAATGCGATTGTCGGTTTTGTTCTTGTCATCAACCCAAGCCAGTTGAACGATCCGGCTAACTGCCCCTGGTACGGCTGTGCTGCCGCGAGAAGCCGTTGAACCCCTCTCACCCTCATTCCCCTTCCCGGAGTGATGCAGGACGATTGTGGTGACTCTGTACTTCTCCATTTCACGGGAGAGAGCACGCAGTGGCTCAGCGAAATCAGCATCGTTCTCTTTCAAGCCAAGCGGGCCGGTAAGACAGCTAAGTGAGTCGCAAATCAGCAAAGCGCCGGGATGCTTTGCTACCCATTTGCCGAGGTTGGCGATGCCTTCCTCATCCAGAAAGATCGGCGCATCTTGCGTCCACAGCTTTTTGATTTCAGGGGCAAGCTGAAACTCAGCATTGTCATCATCGATCTGCTTCTTGGTGGCCAGGCCAGCCGCTTCGAGGTACCAGGTCCAATCAGCTTTGCCCTGGTCAGTGCCTGCAATCAGGATCGCTGGGCGCTCTGGTGGCTGAGCTATTGAGATGCCCATGGCACTGCTGCAATTAAGCCAGCAGCGCAGCAGGTAGACGATCAGAGAGGTCTTACCAACCTTCTCCCGTGCAATCAGGAGATTGACGCAGCCAAGAAGGAAGATTTCTTTCCACAACCACTTTGTGACCGGGACGCGGGTGGATTCACTCGCGTATATCCATCCTTCAAGTTGTGGGCGGCACGTTCACCCTGCTTGTCGAGCCATTTGACCTGGCGGTCATTCAGGCTGACACCAGCGTCATAAGCAATGGCTCGAAGGGAAGCCTGGCGCTGATGCAATGGCTGCTCTTCACGGTGGAATTGCTCCGCGATTTGGAGCATGTCTGACCAGAACTTTGGATTACCTGCACTTAACGCTGGTGTTGGTGACGATGCGGGGCGTAATTTTTTGGTCTGTGTTTTTTACCGAGTACAGATTCAGCGACTGAACGCAAGTCTTCGAGATTTTCAATATCAGCGAGGCGCCGCGAATAGTTGCCCATTGAGATATCGGTCTCATTGGGTTCTCCTTGCGCTTTACCGCGACGCTTGAGTTCATTGAAAGCGTCGATCTCCTTTTTTCGATCCTTTTTCCACTTCATCGCTGACCTCCTCGTGAGGAGCGACAAGTGCCACTGCCAATAAAATCGGAACAATGACTTCCGGGGTCTCGCTGTTGGCGTAGCGGGGCTTTTTTTATTGTCATGAGCCCAGCCGCTCACGCTTGGTGCGCTGAGCAAGAGCGCTCTCAACCGCTTCTGGATCCCAACGAAGCTGGGGCTTGGGGGTCTTCATTCATCCCAGCTCCTGGTCCTGCTCACCGATGACTCGATCCAGATGTTCGATGCAGGCCTGAATTGCGAGGGCATGGTGAAACGATCGGCGCGAATTCAACCTTTTGACCAATTCGAGCCTGCGCTCTGATGCCCGCTTGTACATCTCGGCCATCTTGTGAGGGCCGAAGATCTCGACGGCGTGGCCTTCACGACCAAGCACCTGGCCTGTTTGGAACTTGGTGATCTCTTCGAGATTCCTGGAAAGGAACTCGATCTCTTCGTTGGTGAACTGCATCTAAAATTGGGTTCAGGAATTTTCTGGTTTCCCTCGGTTGCAGCCGGGAAATTTTTTTTGTCAGCTCTTCGGCAGCGCTTGATCGAGCGCAGCGCGAATTACTTCCGCACGGGGCACGTCGTATTGCTTGGCGGTCGCATCGACGCGAGCAGCCAGTGAGCGATCGACATCGCACTGGAGCTTCACGTCACGCTTCGCCTGAATTGGAAGCGGATCGGGTATGGATTCAGTCCGGGATTCGGTGGACGAATCCTTTTTGGCATCAATCCAGATCCCTTTCTAAGACTGAAATCTGAGCCTCTGCTCAGCTTTTATATGAAAATTTGACAGAGAGGCTGGCACTCGTGTGCAGGCAGGTGAGATGCAGCATTCCCTGCTGCAGTCCTTGCCCATCGAGCCAATCGTTCAGCTGTTCATTGAGCCGCGTGAATCCGCTCCCCTGGGTGTTCACCTCCAGCTGCTCCAGACTCTGATGCAGGGCCATCTGCCGGGCATGGTGCGAACTCTCCATTCTGCTGCTTGGCCACAGTCCCCACTCCAGCTGGTTCATCGTGGGCTCTGTTGTGCGCCGCTGGCCATGAATGCATCCTCCGCGGCCCAGCTGACGCTTCTCTTCGATGGCGGCTGTCCTTTGTGTGTGCGCGAGGTCCGTTTTCTGGAACGGCGCGATCGTGCCAAGCGGATTCGATTTGTGGATATCGATGCGCCGGATTACAACCCCTCTGCCCATGGAGAAATCGGGTATCGGGAGGCTATGGGCCGGATTCACGCCATCTGCTTAGACGGAACGGTCCTGCGGGATGTGGCGGTGTTCCGCGAGGCCTATCGACTCATCGGCCTCGGATGGCTTTATGCCCCAACGCGTTGGCCGCTCATCTCCCCCATCGTCGATCGCATTTACGCCATCTGGGCTGCGCGACGTTTGCAGCTCACCGGGCGTCCTGATCTGGACACCCTCTGCAGTGACCGCAATGCCTGTCGGGTGTCATCGACCCAGGATTAAACGGTTGTCGATCGCTGGATCCCTCTCCAAAATTGGATTTCGAGAGGGACTTTCCGGTGAAGGATCAATCTGCAACCCCTTACGAGGGCTTCTCAGAGCGTGTGACCGATGGCAGTGATGTCGATCGGCAAAATGCCTACGGGCGCTGGCTGAAGCGACTCAGGGGCAACCAGGGACGCTCGGGAGGCGAGCAACAGGCTTCATCCGAGAACAAGAGCTGATCAGACGTCAGTTCGATGGCCGTCGGTAGATCACCTTCAAGGGCCACAGAGCGATCGGCAAAGAGATCGCGATAGCTGTCTTGATCAGGAAACGACGCATGTCACCGCGGAACGCGACTGTTCCAGGTTGGCCTCAGATTGCAAGGTTTGGCCACTGCCGCTCCAAACATGCTCGTTAGGGTCTGATCAGAAGCTTTGTCCGGATGGCGTCGGCCGCATCGGCCTGGGATCGGTTGGGGATGCACTTGCGGGACACCCAGTTGCTTGGCTCGATTCAAAGCACCTTGTACTGGGACCAGAACACGAGAATGCCCAGCGGCGGAGCAGCATGGCGGGGTGAGCAGCTGACGTTGCTGGCCCGACAGCTGCATGCACGTCAGAGTTCCAGCCTCTATGCCGATCTGGTGGCCGAGGCTCGTCAGGCCTGGGCGAGCGGCGAACATTGCGCGCAGCAGGGGCGCAACCTTGATCTGCTTGAGCAGGACCTCCGTCGTCAGCAGGCCCTGGATCCTGAACTTGTCGCCTCCATCGCCACGGCCAAAGCCAAGGGGTACAACTGCTGGCAACAGTCGCGTGCAGCATCAGATTTTGCTGGCTTTGCTCCTGCACTCCAGACGCTCATCGATCTGCGCAAGGAGCAGGCCCGCCAGCTGCAGGAACCGCGTTCCTGCTGGGAAACGCTGGCACAGCCGTTTGAGCCGGATCTGAACCTCAAGCGCCTGCAGGAGCTTTTTGCGCCCTTGCGGGCGCGATTGCCTGAGCTGGTGAAAGAAACCCGGGCGATTTCCCAGTCCCGCACGATGGAGTGGGATCTGGATGAACCAGCTCAGCAGCAGTTGTGCGAGCAGTTGCTGCGCTCATGGGGGCGGGATTCCGCCATCACCTGCATGGCGCGGTCTCCACACCCGTTTTCCATCACCCTTGGCCCTGCGGATTACCGCATCACGACACGGGTTGTTCCAGGTCAGCCCCTCTCCTGTTTTCTTGCAACGGCCCATGAATGGGGCCACTCCCTTTACGAGCAGGGCCTGCCGGATCAGAGCCATCAGTGGTTTACCTGGCCCCTTGGACAGGCCACGTCCATGGCGGTTCATGAAAGCCAGTCGTTGTTCTGGGAAAACCGGGTGGCCCGCAGTCTCCCCTTTGCGCATCAGTGGTGGCAGCGCTTCGCTGAGGCAGGTGCACCACTGACATCCGCCGGCGATCTGTGGCGGGCGATGAATCCCCTCGCTCCAGGTCTGAACAGGGTGGAGGCCGATGAACTCAGCTATGGATTGCATATCCTCATTCGTACCGATCTCGAAATTGCATTGCTGGAACAGGGATTAGCGGTGCAGGACCTCCCTAATGAGTGGAATCAACGCTATGGGCAGCTCCTTGGGGTTCAGCCGGCTAGCGATGCAGAGGGATGTCTCCAGGATGTGCACTGGAGCGAGGGTCTCTTCGGGTATTTCCCGTCCTACCTGCTGGGGCATTTGATCAGTGCCCAGTTGTCTGAGGCCATGGAGACTGAGATTGGTTCCCCGGAAGAGCACATCGCCGCAGGGGATGTGACCCCCATGCTCGGCTGGTTGCGTCAGAACGTCCATGGTGTGGGCAGGGCTCTGAATGCCGAAGATCTTGTTCAGAAGGTCACGGGCCGCCCGTTGGACAGTGCTGCGTTTCTTCGTCACTTAACCGCCAAGTTGAATCGTCTTGCGACGTTGTGACCTTCAGGGTCCCCCGTAGGATCCCGGCGCCGTCCATCGCCGTCCATGGCCAATCTCGATCAGGCTCCCAGCCGCAGCATGCCGAACTTGCTGCATGTGCTGCCGGCCTTCGCTGATGAAGCCGAGCTTCGTCTCAACACGATCGTGGAGCTCAACTCCAACACCATCAACAAGTACGAGTTGATCACGGAAACCGGCCACCTCAAGTTGGATCGGGTGGGTTACTCCTCGCTGGCTTACCCCTTCGCCTACGGCTGCATTCCTCGGACTTGGGATGAAGACGGTGATCCGCTTGATATCGAGATCGTCAACGTCACCGAACCTCTGGTGCCAGGATCCATTGTGGAAGCCAGGATCATCGGAGTGATGACCTTTGACGATGGCGGAGAAGTCGACGACAAGGTGATCGCTGTGCTCGCGGATGACAAACGCATGGATCACATCAAGAGTTTTGAAGATCTTGGAGAGCACTGGAAGAAGGAAACCACCTACTACTGGGAGCACTACAAGGATCTCAAAAAGCCTGGTACCTGCACCGTGAATGGATTCTTCGGCACTGAAAAAGCCGTGGAAATCATCAAGGGTTGTGAGGCTCGTTATATGGCTGAAATTGATCCGAAACTGGTCGACTGACGTTTCATTCAATCTACATTCAAAGGCGAGGTTATCCTCGCCTTCTTTAATAGTTTAGCGCTGATACATATTCACTAAAACTGCGCGTTTGGCTACAGGGTGCTGGGGATGTCCGCAATGAGCTCCTTTTTGAGACGAGATCACCATGTCTCCAGCCTTCGCGAAAATAGAGATCGCTTTAGAAGCTTGAAGTTGGCTGAATTCAAAGGGATCCAGTTGATTCTCTTTGTTGAATGTTGAATTGTTCCGCCACAAAAGACGGTGGCGATGTGACCCTTTGACATAACAATAGGGGCCGTCATTCAGTTTGTTGACGTCGCTGATATGAACGAAAGATTTTAATTTCAAGGACCGTCCGTCGCAGTGAAACTCGCGAGTGCCCTGGACGCCCTGGTTTAAGTACAGATTTCGACATTTTACCTGGAGTTGATTGAAGCTGCTAACTAGTAATAATCTCTGGATTAATTGTTCATGCAAGCAGTTCTTGATCCTCTTGTCCAAATTGCATGAAAGTCGTTCAGGGTGAAAGATGTCGATCATTCCAGCATCACTGCCCGTCCGTCCATCAGGCCGCTTCACCCGATAATTGATGACAGCAGGATCAGCTCTCGGAAATTATGGCATCCCTTGATTGCTCGATGGTTTGGAAGATTGAGGCAGGCAATCTCTTGGAGATTTAGAAGGTTGTTTGACTGAATGTTCTCCAGAAAGTTGTGAATTTCATCTTGGATTGATGTCAAGTCTTGATTGGAGACGGCGCCTCGAAGACAGATGATTCCGTGGTGTCGAAGTGCCCAAGCGGCTGCAAGAAAGCTGCGCCGGCTTTGCACAATTTCGGAAAAGGGGAACGAGATGCTGGCAACGGCTTTGGCCAGGGCTTCGCCACGCAGCAAGATTGGCTGTTTTGAGGCGATCGTCGTACTGGACAACACAGCTCAACATCATTTTGGAAGGGTACCGCCGACCGAAGGAGCCCCGGCACTTGCCATCTCCATCTCATTGACGAGACGGAGAGATTCTGAAGAGTTTCTGATTTCAGTTTTGCTCAGAGATTTTTTGGCGCGACATGAATACGTTTGAGACCAGTAAGACTCATGCGTCTCATATGTGTTCCCTGGAGGGCTCTATCGGTTGTGGTTGCTGCCCTGGCGATGGCAGCCCCGCTGAGGGCGCAGGAGTTGGCTCTGAAATCCTCATCGCCATCGCGCATCCTTTTGGATCTGTAGCGGCGTGAAATCAGCGTGCTGCTGAACGGGCGGATGCGTGGTTCCTGGCCGGTGGCGATCGGGGACCCAACGACCCCTACGCCTCAGGGAGAGTTCGCAATTCTCACCAAAAAGATCAACCCCATTTACGTTTCAGAAAAATCTGGATCTCGCCAGGAGCTCAGCGGCCCAACGAGTCCAATCGGTGATCGCTATCTGGCCTTCCATCGCAATGGTCGCGGTGAATTCGGTATCCATGGCACGCCCTGGCCCCATTGGGTGAGGACCCGCGCCGCCGTCAGCTTGGGTTGCGTGCGCATCCTGAACGTGCACGTCCGTCAGTTGTTTGACCTCGTTGACGTGGGCACAACCGTCAAAATCCAGGGTTGAGATCGCTGCTTTCAGTCGCGATCCCCCAGGTTGTCCAGAGAGCTGCAGTTGGCTTAAGCCTCCGGGCGCACGGCGTCGAAGATCTCCTTGAGAATTTCGCCAGCACCAAGTTCCTTCAGCTTGGTCGCCAGCTCAAGTCCAATCGCTTCGGGATCAGCTGAGGAGCCTGTTGCTCGCTCTCGGATCAAGCGCTTGCCGTCGAGGCTTGCCACCATGCCAGTAAGGATTAACTGGTCGCCTTCGAAGCGTGTGTTGACGCCGATAGGCACCTGACAGCCTCCCTCAAGTTCCCGGAGGAAGGCGCGCTCTGCGAGGCAGCGCTTGGAGGTGGGCCCATGTTCAAGCACTTTGATGATCTCCATCACTTCCGGCTTGTTCTCAACGCATTCGATCCCCAGAGCTCCCTGGCCCACGGCATGGAGAGAAATATCGCCAGGGATGGATTGGTCAATGCGATCTGCAAAGCCGAGTCGTCCCAGGCCTGCGGCGGCCAGGATCAGGCAGTCGTACGCGCCGCTATCGAGTTTCTCCAGGCGGGTGATGACGTTGCCTCGGACATCCTTGAATTCCAGATTGGGGTAGTGATGCCGCAACTGGGCAAGGCGCCGGAGTGAGCTGGTCCCCACCACAGCGCCTTCGGGGAGTGTCGCAAGATTGAGGTGCTTGTTTTTGGCGTGCAGCACCAAGGCGTCGGCGGGATCTTCACGTTCGGTGATGCACCCGAGCATCAGACCCTCAGGGAGATTGGTCGGTAGGTCCTTTAAAGAATGAACAGCGATATCGGCGCGGCCGACAAGCATTTGGGCCTCGAGCTCTTTGGTGAAAAGCCCTTTATCGCCAATTTTGGCCAAGGCAACGTCGAGAATTTTGTCGCCTTGGGTGGCCATCGCTTCCACGGTGATGGTCAGTCCCGGATGAGCCTTTTCCAATTCGGCTTTCACCCAGTTGGTCTGCACCATCGCCAGCTGGCTGCGGCGGGAGGCGATGCGCAGTTCGGTGAGGGCCATTGGCTCGGCAGATCAGCCGTCAAGACTACGGACTCACGACCCGCTCGAATCGTGAATGTGAAGCATCTCGGGAGATTCGGATGAGTGTGAACATTGCGTAACATCTCCCCAGCAGTGCACTCTTTTATGCCAGGTCCGGTAGTCAACGGTGTACGTCATGCCGCATCAATCAAGGCGTCCCTGGAGGAGGAGTCGGTCACCAGCCACCTGCCACTGATGGCCGAAGGAACCATCCGTCTGCTGTTACTGAACAGCGGCGACCTGCTGATGGCACGTTTGAGGTCCACCACTGACCCCGATGGTCAAACGGCATACCAGCTCATCCGTCCCCGCCGGGTGGTGGTTTCAGAGGATGGTGAGAATCTCTGGCGTTTGGAGCCCTATCTGAAAGGCTTTACCTCGCAGTCCAGTTTGGTGCTGTTCAAGCACGCCTTGGCCTCGGTTCTTGAGCCTGACGGTTTGCTGTTGCAAGCGTATTCCGATGAAACCGCACAGGAATGCCCCTATGAGGAAACGCCGGTGGAGCGGTTAAAGCGTGCTTTTCAGGAATTCACAGACTCTCTGGACGCCTGAACCTCACACCTCGCGCGTTTTTAACGTGTTCGTTTCAGTAAAAACCCCAGGCATGCCTGGGGTTTTATCTCTTCCGTGTGAGGAGGGCGTCTCAATTCCCTCGGTTCTCTTATAGGCCCTTGAGGGGGAGCTGAGACAGTGCTTTTGTACTTCTATATTTGTCTGAAGAGAGGCAAACGAAATGCCCGCGGCAGAATTTTGTCGATGAACGAGTCCTATGTCCTGGTGGCAATCATTCTCTGTGTCTGGCTCCTGGTGAAACTTTTGCCTGGAATGGAACCTTGAGTCGGGGTGGGGTGATCCATTGATCTGGCTTGTTATGGACAGCTCACTCAGCTGATTATATGCTTTAAATCTTTTTCTTTGGAAATTTAGATAACGTATGTGGCGCAAAAATTCCAATTTTTGACCTTCAATAGTAGAGAGGTTAATTTAAATTCTGTCGCCGATATTTTGATTTGCTAAACATTCTCGTATTACTGAGCTGGACCCATTGACTCTCATAAAAATAGACCTGAATTGAATTTAAATAATTCAAGCTGAAATTCTTAGAGTCATCCTCAGCGGATAGTAAATATACTTACTTTATCTGAGATGTTCAAGGACAGCCCCAAAGTTCATTCCCGACTTGACGTAACCAGCAACTGCGAGGGCAATGACAGCTGCATTCAAAGCGAGGAAGGCCCCCGCAAGCTTCATTTCATCTTTCATGTACGAATGATGGCGGATCTTCCAAGATGTCCGTGGCTTCAATTCTGTTGACTTTATGCTGTTCATCCATTTCTCCCGCGCTGAGCAGAACTTTTCGCCAATGCGGTCAGTCGTTCATTTGCTTTGATCGTCAATAGGTGCCTGATCTTTATGTTTAATCTGGATATGACCTTCTAGTGAATGCTGTCTTTTTGGGGTAGAGCATAGTCCGGGTAGTCGCATCGCAGTGAGTTTGAATTGCTGATGTTCAAAGTGAACAACCTCTTCAATGAATTTTTGCTGTGAATAATTTTTATAAATTGGCTAAGTAATTTTGCCTTTGACTCGAGTGGGCAGATGTTCGCAAAACTGACCTATTGATATGTTGGAGTCATTCAAATGATAAAAGCTTTCTAGCTCTGTGTGCAAAAATAGACTTTATTTGTTTTAAGACCTGTGCAACAGATCGCCTTTATTTATGGGAACTTAGAGATGAGTAATCTCAGCGCAGCTGCGATATTAATCACGGGTATTGTGTCCATAGTGTTTTTTGTCATTGCGTCTTTAAAGACAGACACAAAGGGTCTTATTGAGTCGTCTATAGAGCGTCCAGAGAAAAACAAATAGCTATCCTTCTATAAGTTCAAGTTCAATCTCGCTGAAGTTATTGGTGTTGTTTCCTCCGTCTATCCCCTGCAGGCCATAATAATTTCCCTTGTCAAATCTTACAGTGATTGGATACCTTGATTGGGTTGGCTCCTTCTCACGCGAGGCTACTACGCCAATCTCATTATACCAATATGATTCTTTTCGCTTAATGCGTACCCTGGAGCCTTTTTTGATGTCCGACATTTTTAAGTTTGATTTGTATTATGGTAATTTCTTCGTTGGAACAGAGGGGTAAAAATTTACTCGCTTGTTGAGGACGTATTTTACCGAGACAAGAAAATTCTTTTTTCAAATTATGCTGGAGATATTATTTGAAAGAAAAACAGTTTCCGCAAGCGCATACGTTGATTGTGTCGCCGGTTAGATAGAAGCCACCCCCTGCGAGAGACTCCTGATAGTTGATTTCAATGCTTTTGAATAATTCGACTTTTGCGGGGTCTGCAAAAAGTGTTACTCCACTTTCTCGAGCGATTGGCTCGCCAGCGCGTCTTCCCGTAGAAATGGCTAGAGAATAATCAGAGCATCCTCCAGGAATGATGTCAGCGAACATTTCACCTGGTATCCCTGAGAATGCCGACTGTCGCAAAAGTTCTTTAGCGGCATTTTTCGTTAAATATGCCATCTGAGTAATTTTGATCTAGTTTATATTAGCTGTTTTGACGTTGATATTTTTGAATGCTTGCAGGCTGATCGATATAAATTTAACTGGATGGCCGTATAATTTGAAATATCGTTCAAGCCCTTAAAAGTTTAAGCCTGTCAGCTCGATTGGGTCGGCTGAGGTTTGTATTTAAAGCTATTTCCCAAAAAAGTGGAGGCTTTGATCCTCCCCCAAGTATTGCTGCTATTAATAATGAGATTTTAACTCGATAAAACTCGCTATTTGATGTATTCCTTGAGAACGCCGTTGCGATTGGGGTGCCTCAGCTTGCGCAGGGCTTTGGCTTCAATCTGGCGGATCCTTTCGCGGGTTACATCAAAGATCTGACCAATCTCCTCAAGAGTCTTCATTCGCCCGTCATCCAGTCCATAACGCAAGCGCAAAACATCACGCTCCCTAGGGCTCAAAGTTGCCAAGACACCTTCTAGATCTTCACGAAGAAGATTCTTGGCAACGTCCTGCTCGGGGTTTTCAATGTCGGCTTCGATGAAGTCGCCGAGCCGCGAATCTTCCTCCTTTCCAATAGGAGTCTCCAGAGAAATCGGCAACTGAGCACTCTTGGCGATGAAGCGCAACTTTTCGATGGTCATTTCCATCGATTCAGCGATTTCCTCTTCCGTCGGTTTTCGACCAAATTCCTGGCTGAGAACTTTGGTGGTTTTTTTGATTCGTGAGATGGTCTCGTAGAGATGAACCGGTAGCCGGATGGTTCGGCTCTGGTCTGCAATGGCTCGGGTGATGGCCTGACGAATCCACCAGGTGGCGTAGGTGGAGAACTTATATCCCTTTTCGTGGTCGAATTTCTCGGCTGCGCGAATCAAGCCGAGACTTCCTTCCTGAATCAAGTCCTGAAAGCTCAGACCCCTGTTCATGTATTTCTTGGCAATCGAAACCACGAGACGGAGGTTTGACTGCACCATTTTTTCCTTAGCTCGTCGACCCA
>QCUJ01000010.1 GCA_003210795.1 Synechococcus sp. AG-679-B05
GTTGAGCCTATATATGTATTTTCTCCCGAAAAGGTAAGAACCCCTGAGCCAACTTTGGCAAACCCTCCAGAACCAGAGATCACACCAGAAAACTCTGTATCTTGAGCTCCACCAGCTGTCAATGTGATCCCAGAGGCCAACTCAATTGAGCCAGCACCTGCAATCGAACCGATGGTATCTGTCGCATCGACATCATAAACAGCACCACTACTCACACTTAATGCAGTATCCGCAAGTGAGCCGGTAAGTTTTAATGTTCCAGCAGATATAGTCGTAGCACCTGTATACGTGTTTGAACCTGACAATGTTGTCGTTCCACTTCCAGCCTTAGTTAAAGAGCCAGCTCCTGAAATTACACCCGTATAAGATTGACTTCCGCTGGTACTAAATTTTAAACCTGCTCCGCTACTGACAGCAATTGCACTACTGCTATTAGGAGCACCACTGATCTCAAGAGTGCCGGAATCAACATTCGTCGCTCCGCTGTATGTACTCGATCCGCTCAGACTGAGCTCTCCTAGCCCCTCCTTCCTTAAGCCACCATTGCCTGAAATCACTCCAGAATAAGTGGTATCACCAACCTGTAGAACCTCCAAGTCAGAGCTTGTTACGGATATATTTCCTGAACCACTCAATCCTCCAGCTGCAGTTGCCCTGATGTCAATACTTTGTGCGCTTAGATCTGCATTGACTGCCACCCCTTCGTCTGAATGAAGATTCAGGGTGCCAACGCCTGTAATAGATTGATCGACAACAATGCTGTTACCAGAATCAAGAGTTAAGGTATTAGAATTTCCACTTGAAGTAATTGAACTTTCAACTTTAATGTCCCTTGTGGCATTAAGGGATACGTTCGATGACGCCAAGGCTGTTTGAATAGTTGAGGGTGTGATATATGCATCTGTACTTGAATTAGTGGCATTGACTGCACTTACATCCAATCCCTCGACACTTGTCCGTGAGAAGTAAACACCGCTACCATTATCAGTTTTAGCTGCACCTGGGGCTGTATATTTTACTGTAATATTATCGCCGCCTCCATTTTCGCCGAAATAGACAATTAAAGGGTAATATGAGTCTTGCGAAAGACTAAATGTTGTCGTGCCATTTCTAGTCCGCGTCGAATGCGTTCCACCGTTATTGACTAGTGCATTGCCAGTAGTAATGGTTGATTCGAATGTTTCAACAGATTGTGTATTATCGCTTCCCAGCCAAAGATATGAAGCGTCATCACTAGTTGTTTCAAACGTGAATTGTCCGCTGGCCGGAGCCTTGAAGTAACCGACAAACCTAACGCTATAGGTATCGTCAAAGTTTTGTCCAGGAGTAGTGGTATTAATGCTCGTAAATGGAGAATTAAAACGTGAATCGGATTCTGTGCTAGCCGTGTCAAAAAATGACAGATTGTCAGCAAAGTAACTTGAATATTTTATTCCACTTAAGCCAGAAGTATATTCGAATAAATCGGATGTAATTGTTATATCCCTTGGGTCTAGAAGCCATAGTCCATTCATTCCACTCTCGGCTTGGGCATCAATCTGAATCCCAGAGATATCGAGCACTCGGCCCGATGTCTCTATTCGACCTCCGTTACCTTGATCGACTCCTCCTCTTACCCTTAGATTACCTGAGACAAGCGTCCGAGATTCCGGATTGGTGATATCACTCCATACCACAATCTGTCCTCCATCTCCACTCACAATTGCCGATGCATCAAGCACTGCTCCACTCTCAATCGTGCTGGCAGTTGCCTGCCTTACCGATACATCACTGTTCTGCCAACTTCCGCCAACTTCGATCAACCCACCACTAGTACTTCCACTCGCAATTAACTCCGACTCACCATCAACATTTATAGCCTCACCCGTCAATGTAATCCGCCCGCCAACCTTTTCAGTTCCCACATCCAACCGGCTACCAACAACATCCACACGGCCACGGGGGGCATCTACCAACAATTCCTTATCAAGACTGATATTGATTCCATTGAGGTGAATCCCAGGCAATTGACCAGTAGTCAACCTCAACGGTTCCTTGACCTCGCTACGATGCATCCCAAACACCCCAGGCAAGGGGTTCGTCGTGAAATCCCGAAGATTGCTTGATTTACTGCTAAAAGCATCAAACAGGCCCTCTGCAAAATGCAGCTGATTAGCGGTACTGAGGGACAGTTTCGGAACATTAATGAAGCTTGCGCCCTCACCTAAATAAATCCCACCTGGTGACAACCAATACAAATTCGCCTTCGAAGAAAATGTCATCGCTTTATCAAGCCATGTACCCTTGGCAGAGGTCACACCAACAACAATATTGCGTTGACCACCGGTCTCGAATTCGACCCGCTGAATTGCACCACGTGTATCAAATTTTTTAAAACGATGAAACGTATTCTTTCCGGCATTAATTCCACCACCGATTCGGCACACACCCTCGGAGCATCGGCCCCCACGCAAACCATTCACTTCCGTCTTTAGCCCTTTTTTGCTAGGAGCGCGAATCTCAGCAAAGGCCGGTGCTCCGTTGCCAACAGCAAATGCGGCTAGCAGCAGTCCCAAACTAAAACCGTTCAACCGCTGGACCGCTGCCATCGAGCACCCTCCCTAGCCATGAGAAATTCAGATTAGGGGAATTTCCAAGAGGCATCCATATACAGCTTTTGAGAGTTGATGTCGAAATGAAGTTAATTCCAAGGATTTACCAAGCGCAATGACAAGAAACAAATTCTTACGGTGAGCCTATTTTAAGCCGCAAATACAATGCACCATTGCTATATTGCCAGTTATCGTCGTACTTCACTAGGCAATTAAGGTGCTGGAATCCAACGGTGTGGCATGTGTTCCTAGCCGAAATGAAATCTCGGTCAGGAGGCCTGTCACGCTGGCTAAGAATTGAGACTGGCGAAAAAGCTCAAAGAAGTAAGAATAAACTCCAATATTCCCCTAGAGATTCGTGCTGCTGTTGGCCCAACTGGTTGCTCCACCACTCCAACCAGGGCCTGTTCGACTTCCAGCAACAACAGCGCCTCAAGAGCGACTAGCGCTACCCGCTGATAAACCGATCCTCGATCCAGGGCTTGTACCTAATGAAGTGGAGGCAGAGTCACCAACGGCGGAAGAAAACACCGCGTTGATCCCCAGCTGGAGACCAACGGTGATTGGAGACTCACCGTATTCCAGCGACGAGATCGAGACCGCTCTCAAGAGCTGCGGGAAAGCAACCCCAGAGGAAACCCTGAATGCCTGCGCAGCTGCCCTCACAGCTCGCTTCATCAAAGACGGGTACGTCAACACCAGGGTTTACACCCTGCCAGAGCCCAAACCCGGAGCCCTAGAAGTGGTGATGGGTGTGATCGCTGAGTTACAAGTCGAAAGCAGCAATGAAGAACTCAAGGCCAAGGTAGAGAGACAGCTGGCACCCCTTTTAGGCAGCGTGCTCCACATCCCCACTCTCGAAAAAGCCCTCGTCGAAGTCCGTCGCGGCGGTGTAGGAGAAATCGCCGGCAACATGGGACGTCTCGGCAGTGACCCCACCAAAGCTGTCGTGACCCTGGGTGTAGAAGCTGCACCACCCACACCACTTCGAGGAGATTTCAGCGTTGGCAATAACGGTTCTCCAGGCAACGGCGAATGGCGTTCAAACGCTGTTCTGCTTCAGGGCGATTTCATAAAGCGCGGTGATACTGCTCTGTTGTTCTTAGAACTCAAAAACGACGGGCAGCTTGAGCTGGGATCAACCCTGCTCTCAGCCACATACACCTATCCACTGTCAGACAACTGGAATCTCACCGGTTCAGTGGGGTACAGCCACGGCAACTTCGTCGAATTCAAAGGAGACCAACACAAGCTCAACTTCAGAACCCTGCAAGGGATGATCCAATTCGACACGGTTTTGCATCAAGGCGACAGCTACTCGTGGACAGCTGCCGCAGGGATCAGTGCCAGCCGTACAGCCAGCTTTGAAGGCAACTCCAGCATTCCGTTGGTCGTTGGGGGCGGGGAAGACGGCTGGATGCGCAGCGGCAACTTCAAAATCAGCTCCAGCATCAGCGGAATCACTGGGCCCGCCGGATGGAGTACGAATGGCTACTTCTTACAGGGTTTTCCTGGACTCACAAATGATGAACATCTACATAACCTAGATCTTCTTGGAATTGATGTCGGACAAGCAAGAGCGGTTGGAGGACTGGCGAATCTGACTTGGCTGGCCACCCCAAATGTGTCGGTCAACCTCAGCGGAGCTGGCCAGGTGGCCTTGAATCGACTCCCATCAAGCATGGGATTCAGCCTCGGTAGCGATGTCGGACTCATCGGCTTACCGGGAAGCATTGCAAGTGGCGACAGCGGCTGGCTGACTATCGGTGAACTGATTTGGACCATATGGAAGAATGAAACACAGCAATTGCAACTGATCCCATACATCGGGAAGGGAGGGCTGCACACCGAAATTGCTGGTGAGACCTTCGAAGACGACGTGGGATCAGGCGGCTTGATCGCGCGATACACCCACGATCGATGGCAAGTGGAGCTGGGCTGGGTGAACACCTTCGACACTGAAGACAATCCAGGCTTCTGGAACGACTGGTGGCTTGGCCACGGCGTTCACACCAAGCTCCGCTACGCCTTTTGATCAGCTTTCGACGCGCCAAGCCTGATCAGAAGGGTTCCAATCGTTCAGCTCTTCAGGGGTAAACCACAGGCCGATTTCAAAAGCTGCTGTTTCAGGAGCATCTGATCCGTGTATGACATTGCGACCAATATTCACAGCGAGATCGCCGCGAATGGTTCCAGGCTCGGCTTCGAGGGGCTTGGTGGCACCAATCAATTTGCGTGCGCTGGCAATCACACCGTCGCCTTCCCAGACCATGGCCACAACCGGACCGGAGGTAATGAAATCAACAAGGCCTGAGAAGAAGGGACGCTCTTTGTGCACCCCATAGTGCTGCTCAGCAAGGGCACGGGTCGGGGTGATCTGTTTGAGACCAACAAGCTTGAAGCCCTTCCGCTCAAAACGGCCGAGGATCTCGCCCACGAGTCCCCGCTGCACACCATCGGGCTTGATCGCAACGAAAGAGCGTTCGGCCATGAAAAAAGCTTGAGAGTCAGGCCATCGTCTGCGCACAACCCTCCGCTTGGCAAGCACAGCCGGAAAGGCCGTCTCTAAATTCCAGTCATCTTGTTGGTTGAGGGTTCATGGTTCTGGCCGAAGCAGATCGGTCCTGGTCCGTGTCCCGCAGTGCAGAGCTGTACGGACTTGATCGTTGGGGTGAGCCGTATTTCTCGATCAACAGTCGTGGACACATCGTGGTTCAGCCTCGCGGCGATCGCGGTGGCTCCCTTGATCTCGTCGAACTGGTGAAAGGCCTTGCTGCACGAGACCTTCACCCACCTGTGCTGATCCGCTTCGACGACATCCTTGAGGATCGTCTCGAACGCCTTCATGCCGCCTTCGAACGGGCCATCTCCCTCTACGACTACGACGGCAGATATCAAGGTGTCTTCCCAATCAAATGCAACCAACAACGCCATGTTGTGGAGCATTTGGTCGATCGCGGCCAGCGCTGGAGCTTCGGGTTGGAAGCCGGAAGCAAAGCAGAACTTCTAATCGCTTTAGCCCTGATCAAAGATCAGCAAGCGTTGCTGATCTGTAACGGATACAAGGACCGCCGTTACATCGAAACGGCCATCCTTGCGAGACGTCTAGGCCACCAACCGGTGGTGGTGATCGAGCAAGCAGATGAGATTCAGCGCATCATCGAAGCCAGTAAAGAACTAGGCGCCTCACCATTCATCGGAATTCGAGCGAAATTATCGAGTCGCAGCACGGGGCGCTGGGGGAGTTCCGTGGGGAGCCGCGCCAAGTTCGGCCTGGATCTCAGCGAAATGCTTCAGACCGTTGAAGCACTTGATGAGGCCGGATTGCTGCAGGACCTTCGCCTGCTGCATTTCCACATTGGCAGCCAGATCAATGACATCGCCGTCCTGAAGGACGCCCTGCAAGAAGCTGGACAGATTTACGTCGAACTCACCCGCCTAGGGGCCCCAATGGGGTTCCTCGACGTTGGAGGAGGCCTCGGCATCGACTACGACGGCAGCCGTACGGCGAGCTCAGCATCGACCAATTATTCGCTACAGAACTATGCCAATGACGTCGTCGCGACAATCCGCGAATGCTGTGTGCCCCTTGGAGTGCCGTTACCGACCCTGGTAAGCGAAAGCGGCCGTGCCCTCGCCAGTCACTTTTCCGTCCTGGTTTTCAATGTGCTCGGTTGCAGCCGAGCACCCGATGGCGAACCGACTCAACAGAGTGATGAGCCTCTTCCGGTCTCCAATCTGCGCGAAACCCTCCAGCGGATTCGTCAAATGGATCCGGCGGAACCCTCGCTGCTGCAAGAGGCTTGGAATGATGCGATCAAATTTCGAGAGGATGCCCTTGCAGCCTTCCGGCTTGGCTACATCCGCCTGAGTCATAGGGCGATGGCAGAACAGCTCAGCTGGACCTGCGCCAAAGAAATCAGTTCGAGGCTGCCAACCAACGAACCTATCCATGAAGACCTTCGCGGGCTCCAGCGGGCGTTGGCGTGGACGTACTACGCCAACCTCTCGATTTTTCGATCAGCTCCCGACACATGGGCGATTGACCAACTCTTTCCAGTGATGCCGATTCATCGCCTGGATGAATTCCCAAGTGAACTCGGTCAATTCGCCGATCTCACCTGTGATTCAGATGGAAAACTCTCACGATTCATCGACCATGGCAGTGACAAATCTCTGCTGGAATTGCATCCACTCCAGGAGAAAGAGCCTTACTGGATTGGCATGTTTCTCGGCGGTGCCTATCAAGAAGTCATGGGCAATCTCCACAATTTATTTGGCAGCACCAATGCCGTGCATGTGCGACTCAATCCAAAGGGAAGCGGTTATCTCTTGGACCACGTACTCAAAGGAGACACGAACGCCAATGTGTTAAAGGAAATGCAGCATGATCCCGACTTGATCCTTGAACGCCTACGCCAAGCCTCTGAAACAGCAATTCAGCAAGGAAAGTTGCAAATCGAAGAGGCACGGCTGTTAATGAGCCATCTCAAGGCCAGCCTTGACCAAACGACCTATCTCGAAAAATGAAGCACTTTCGAGAGCAATTGATTCAGACCGTCGGCCCATATCTGGTCGCCGTGGTCATCCTCCTGTTACTGCGCAGCACGGGTCTCGCCCAAACCGTCGACCTTCTCCTCTACGACCTGATCACCGCTCAGCGTCCATCGCCATCGGGGCGAGACACACCGATCACTTTGGTGGGCATCGAGGAGAGCGACATTCAACGCTTTGGCTGGCCGATCGACGATGGCCTGTTCTGCCAAGCCTTTGACCAACTCAACACAACCGGTGTTGAAGCGATCGGACTCGACATCTACCGCGATAAAGGTGTTGGTCCAAAACAACAATGCCTGCGTGATCGGTTTCGAGACGAACCAACCTTGGTTTCGATTTTCAATGTGGCATCTGGCATTGGTCCGGTTCCCGGGACCCCTGCTGAACGTCAGTCATACAACGATCTAAGCCTCGATGCCGACGGCGTTCTGCGCCGCGATCTTGTCCATGTCACCGGGCAGGACGAAGCGACGGTGTCCTTCGCCATGCGCGTGATGGAGGTCGCAACCGGCGATCGTCGTCTGCGGAATGCGATGGATGACGGAAGCCATCAAGACGCCTGGCTCAGCGCTGATGGAGGTGGTTACCACAACGAACTCGACGCCGGACTGGGTTTACAGCGTCTGCTTCGGTTCCGCGAACCAGGCAGCTATCGCTTCTATTCACTGGCTCAGCTGCTGGATGGTGACGTCCCCAGTGAGGCCATTCGCGACCAAATTGTGTTGATCGGGAGTACAGCTCCATCACTGAGAGATCTCTTCAACGTCCCGCACACCCGTTTCCGTCAGTCAGAAGAAGTCTTCCAGGTGTCTGGGGTGGAAATCCACGCCAACCGTGTCGCCTCCCTTCTCGATCACCACAACGGAACCCTGAACGCAGGCTGGATCATGCCGGGCTGGGGCAACCTCAGCCTGATCCTTCTCTGCATGGCCAGCGGAATCCTGCTGGGGGAAAAGGTGCCGACGCTGAAACGCAGCGTTCTGCTTGTTGTGACACTGAGTGCCGTTGTTGCCGGAGGGCTGACCTGGCTGCTCTGGCAACACATCTGGGTAGGGATCGCCATGCCGACCTTCGGGCTCCTGAGCATGGGCGGCGCCGCATGGCTGCGCAGGGGTGCCATGAGTCAGCAGCACTCACAACAAATCAAACAACTCCTTGGGCAGACCACCTCACCTGCGGTGGCTCAGCAGCTCTGGGATCAGCGGGATGAACTGCTGAGTGACGGACGATTTGACGGTCGCCAACTCCCTGTCACCGTGCTGTTTACCGATACAGCCAACTTCACAACCGTGTCGGAAGGAATGAGTCCGCGCGAACTAATGGATTGGCTCAACCGCGGCATGGAGGTGTGTGTACCGGCCGTGACGAAGCGCGGCGGCATGGTGAACAAATTCACCGGCGATGGAATGCTGGCTGTGTTCGGCGTTCCTCTGGAGCAGGACAGCAAGGCAGAAGCTCAGGCCGCCATTGAGGCAGCGATCGAAATCAACGCTGGACTGGAACAGCTGAACAAAGAGCTGCTTGAGGACAACGAACCAAAAATGAGAATCCGCTTAGGGATTCATTCAGGCGACGCCTTGGTGGGATCTATGGGCAGCACCGAACGGATCGAGTACGCCGTCATCGGCGACTCCGTCAACTGCGCGTCACGCCTGGAGAGTCTCGATAAACACCGTCATGAAGGTGTCCTGCGGGCTTTGATCTCCAGCACCACCCTTGAGCTGCTGGATCCAACCTTCAAGAGCAGTCTGGATCTCGAGGATTGGGGACCTGTACAGGTCAAGGGGCGCGCAGAGCCACTCTTAGTGAGTGAACTCAAGATGGACATCGCACCGGGAGCTGCTGAGGCCACTCAGCCGTAACCACATCCGCCAATCCAAACTGAGCGAGGGTTTGCGCTGCGGGGACCATTGCTCCGCAACTTTGGCGCAATGCCTGCAAGGCCTTCTGCACTTGCACATCAGCCGCTTCCGGTGTGGGGAGCAGCAGACTCACCGCGGGTGGGGACGCCGTTTCAACGAAGGACAGGGGATCGTCACTTGCGGCTGTGTCCGCAGAGGCGCAATCAAAACCCGACTCCCAGATAGTCGGAGCATTGATCGTTGCTCGACGCACCAAGGTGACCCCGGCTGAGGATGCCGGTATCGTCTGGCTACTGGACGTACCACCTGATTCGGGTTTAAAAATCATCGTCATACTGACGGGATTCGCAGTAGGCCCCTGCACAAGAGCCAAATCACCTGACGAACCAGGCGCGAAGACGCTGCTATCGGGCACGAGGTGAACGAGGGTTCGAGCGCTGCACTCACCGCGGGTTCCCCCACCAACACGACGACCGGGGAAGCTGTTGCGAAGGTTGGCCTGAGCGAGCCCTGCCAGAGGTGACACTGAAAGTGCCATACCCAGGCCAAGGGAGACAGCCAAGGTTTTTTGCAGAGCGGTAGACAAACCCACACCGATGATTCAGAACCACCCACAGCCTGGCAAAACAGGCAGTGCATGTCCAAGAATCCGAGAAATATCCATCAAGAGAACATCAATTTATTGAACGTTTTGGTCATGCGTTCCACCAAACCCATCTCGAAGGATTTTGTTTCTTCGGGTGTAAACGTTTTGAGCGATGCCTCCCGGCAGGCCATCACCTTCGCGAACTCAGCCATAGCCTCCTGATTACTCAGGAAGATGGTTTCGATCTGTTGCTGACTGATCTCCTGAAGCACCAAATGGGACGCCGCCTTGATCGACGCCGTCCGCGGTGCATTGGTCAGCGCAGAAATTTCGCCAAAAATAGTTCCAGCGGGAAGTTGTGCCACCTCGACCATTCCCTCGCCACCGGAGGGGTCAGGAATCAACACAGAACAACTCCCCTCCATTACCACATACATCGAACCTCCCACGGCTGCAATCTCAACAACCATTTCTCCTGGACCAAAGCAAATCAACCGGTCATTGCGAACAATTTCCCGAATCTCATCATCAGACAGTGAAGAAAACAAATCGATCGATCTTAACGACGCAAAGCTGTCTTGCTCCTCTTTTATACGCCTCTGCTCCTGAAGCTGCCTCCGAGATTGGACCGTTCGCAAATCAACCACTGAATACGGCAAGGCATATCCGATCCGCTCAACCGCATACCAAACACTTGAGAAAATCTCTGTGCGGATTTTATTCCGCAACCTGAAATCACCCACAAAAAACTTTAAAACATAATTAATCGAGTCTTGATCGATCGATTTCAGAACAACTCGACTCCGCGAAGTATCTATAACACTCTCATGAGAATTCAGCACCTCGAGCAACATCTGCATGGCAAGGCCTGGAGGCATCTCCAACGGCAAACCCACCTGCAAATCCAGGCGGTATTCCAACGAAGAAGGCCTCGAATAATTAATTGTTTTAGAATGGTCGATAAGCGAGTTGGGAATGACGATATAGCGATCATCAACATCATCGTAAAGATAAGTACTGTTCCAGGAGATATTCTCAACCCGACCCAATTCACCAGCAATCTCCACCCAATCACCGACACTGAATTGACGCTCTACTTGAACAGCCAGAGCCGAAGAGATATTTCCAACCTGGGTCGCTGAGCCAGGACCCACGATGAAAGCCAGACCACCCAAAACAGCAGCGGAGCCGATCGTAGTCAACACACCCTGACTATTGAGTTCAGCCGCAACCACCGCTAAGGCTGCGGCCACCAAAGCCAGGTCCTTGAGAATCCGAGGAGGAGCTACGCCTCGATGGCTCAACCGCGTCACCACAACCCAAATCACATCGAGAGCCAGTTCCGCAAGGGCAACCCAGAGGCCTGTTTTGGCAACGACTGCGATCCAATCAACAATCTCCCCCTGCAGACCGAAACCGGTCAAAACCCGACTCATCAGTGCGGCAGCCAAAGCCACACGGAAGAACGTCATGCTTGGGATCAAGCGGCTGAAGCGCCTAGTCCTGAGCTGCCGCAAACGGCCCAACACAACGGTGAGCAGCAACAGAGCTAATAAGAAGAAGAACGTCATGGAAGGGATTGATTGTTAACTCAAACTTCGGCTCAACGAATCACGATCACGCAAACCCAAATTATTTTGCAAGCCCAATGCAATGCCTGATCAACAATCAACTTATAGCCAAGACGGCATTTACCAAAATCAATCAAAAAGTGAACAAGCATTTCTGCGAGGCCAAGAACGGGTATACCAGTCAGCAGAGCAACGATGAAGCCATGGGTGCCGGCATGGGCTGATAGCCACCATCTCCAGTTCAAGGTAACGTCCTTCCCAGGACATTTCTCAACCGCCATCTTGTCGCCCTGGAGCGGAAAATCACCCAAGAAGTGGCCAAGAATGAGCATGATCAACAAATTAAGCGGCTGATCGACGGGAACGAGGGCGGTCTGCATACCTAAGCGCCGGAGCGAATCTCCATCGTGACCTTTCTGCCGAGGAGTTCAACCATCTTGTTAGGGGGCGAAGCCAAGTCGCCAGCATTTGCAGGGCATGACGACAGCCACGTCAATATGAAAATCGCAAATCCTGGTACACCGGACCACAAGGATCCGTTTCAAATATAAAAGGGACACAATCAAGACAGACGAGTGCCTGAGACGGAAGCACTATTAAAGTGACACAACATTCATTACAACAATGGATCGCAACTCCCTGGTCAAAACCCTACAGAGCGAAGGAAACCTAAAATATTCTTTCACCGGAAATGAAATTGAAGCCTTGCGCCATTGGATGACGATTGAGACGCCTAAGCAAGCAGAAATTCTGATCAACAAAGGTGACCCCGCAGACAGTCTTTTATTCATTTTGAGCGGTCTGGCTCAGTCCCTCGACGAAGATCGACAAGTCGGACTCCACGCAAAAGGTGACTTTGCTGGCGACAGCTTTTTCAGACAGAAGCACCCATAACATCAATGTACAGGCTCTAGAGGATAGTATTATCGCCAAACTTAGCACCCATGACTTCCACGAATTCCTGGAAAAAGATCAAATACTTGCGCTGAAGTTTCAGGAGTTCTTTAAAACGGTGAGCTCGGTTCGCTGCAAAGAAATGTTTGGAGAAAGCTTTGTCGACGAGAAGAAATACCTTGCCTTAATTGCTCATAACAATATGAAGAGCAGCTTGATGGAATTCTGCAGCATGCAAAGTCATAAACTCGAACAGTTCCCACTAATTGCTACTGGCACGACAGGCAGCTTGTTGTTCAAGAAAACAGGCCTTGTGCTCTTTCGAAAAGTTGCCTCCGGCCCTCTCGGGGGTGATCAAGCGGTGGAGACAATGATTTCAACCAACAACATTTGTGGGGTGATCTTTTTTCGGGATCCCCTCTCCGCCCACCCACACCATGCCGATATCGAGGCCCTGGGACGCCTCTGCGATGTCTATCAAATTCCCTGCGCCACCAATCCCCAGAGTGGTGAAGAGATTCTTGACTATCTCCTATCCGGAAAAGCGGAACGCGAGCTCATTCCAAACCATGTGCTTGAAGTTTACAAACAGAGGCAGAGCAAAGTCGTGGAGGCAAGTTGATCGCAATACGCCCCGACCCAAGATCATTTAGTCCGACTCAAGGGCTGCATTGAGCTGCGTTCGAGCCTGGTCTAGGGCCCCATCAAGCGCAGCTCCATCACGCCCTCCGGCCTGAGCCAGATTCGGGCGGCCCCCGCCGCCGCCGCCACAGATCTTGGCGATGACACCGATGAACGTCCCAGCCTGCTGTTTGGCGGCAATCACGTTCTTGCCAAACGCCGCCACCAGAATCACCTTGCCCTGATCATCTGGGTCCGGTAGTCCTCCAATCACCACAGCGGCGGCATCCCCCAGCTGACCCACCAGGCTCTGAGCCGCACCCTGCATGCCGGCACCATCCACGCCGTCGAGCCGCTCCACCAGCAGCTGGAAATCTCCAACAGCCTGAGCTTTCGACGCCAAAGCGCCAGCCTTGGCCACCGCCAGTTCCGACTGCGCCGCGGCCAAAGCCTTGCCGGTGGCCTTTAACTCCTCCTGCAGGGCCACAACACGATCCACGATCTCCGCAGGCTGCACCTTGAAGCGATCTCCCAGCTGCTTGACCACCGCATCGCGTTCATTCAGATAGGCCAGCACCGAAGCACCCGCCACCGCTTCAATCCTGCGTATGCCTGCGGCCACACCACTTTCGGCAACGATTTTGAACAGTCCGATTTCGGCGGTATTGGCCACATGAGTACCACCACAGAGCTCCATCGACACACCTGGTACATCAACAACACGCACCACATCGGCGTACTTCTCGCCAAACATCGCAACGGCACCAGCCGCCTTGGCCTGGTCGATCGCCATCTCCTGCACCTCGAGCCCATGGGCCTCAGCAATCCAGCCATTGATCAGGGCTTCGATCTGCACCAACTGGTCCGCAGTCACCGCCTTTGCGCAGTGGAAATCAAAACGCAAACGGTCAAAGTCCACCAATGACCCCGCCTGACCGATCCCAGGATCCACCACCTGCTTCAGGGCCGCCTGCAGCAGGTGGGTCGCCGTGTGGTTGGCCTGAGCGCGGCGACGGCACGCGGGATCAACCCGAGCTGTGACGGTGTCACCCAACGCCAGTCGGCCCCGCTCGATCCGACCGGCATGCACAAACACATCGCGACTGCGGCTGACGGACACGATCGTGACGATCAAGTCGTCGCCAGAGAGCACACCGCGATCGCCCACCTGACCACCGCCCTCGCCATAGAAGGGGGTGGTGTCAAGCAGGATCTGAACCGCATC
Source organism: Synechococcus sp. AG-679-B05 (assembly GCA_003210795.1). Taxonomy (GTDB): domain Bacteria; phylum Cyanobacteriota; class Cyanobacteriia; order PCC-6307; family Cyanobiaceae; genus Parasynechococcus. The sequence goes on from QCUJ01000010.1 coordinate 13,908, forward strand.
ACCGGCCGACGCAGTGGTGGCTGGCTCGCCGTTCACGACCAAAGCCTGAACACAGCTGGGCTGTTCAAGCGCGTCATAACCCCGGAAAGACGTGGCCTGCTGGTCTGCCGCCACCTGCTCGATCGCGTCCTGAAGCGTGAGATCGATGCTCACAGCCGCAGCTTTCGCCCGCTGACGCTGCTCCTCCATGGCCGTCTCAAAACCGGCGAGATCCACCGTGAGCCCCTGCTCCTCAGCAATCTCCTGAGTGAGCTCCAATGGAAATCCATAGGTGTCGTAAAGCTCAAAGGCTTGAACACCGCTGATCTGTTTCGGCTTCGACTCCAGCACCTCCGCCAGCAGCTTTTCGCCGCGCTCGAGGGTCTCCAGAAACCGTGCTTCCTCCCGCTGCAGTTCCGCGACGATCACATCCCGGCGTTCAACAACTCCGGGATGTGCCCCCTGAAGCAGTTCAATCGCAGCCTGCCCCATGGTGACCAAAAACGGCTTGTTGATCCCCAGAAGCCGGCCATGGCGCACAACACGGCGCAGCAATCGCCGCAAGATGTAGCCACGGCCCAGATTGCTGGCGGTGACGCCATCGCAGATCAACTGAGTGACGGCGCGGCTGTGATCGCCGATCACCTTCAGCGACGTCTTTCCCTTGTTGTCGAGCTGGTGGTAGTCGACCCCCGCCAAATCTGCAGCTGCCTTGATCAGCGGAAAAATCAGATCTGTTTCGTAGTTATTGGGAACCTTCTGCAGGATCTGAGCCATTCGCTCCAGACCCATGCCGGTGTCGATGTTGCGGTTCGCCAGCGGCGTGAGGGTGCCCTCAGCGTCGCGGTTGTATTGCATGAACACCAGGTTGTAGAACTCGATGAAGCGGTCGTCGTCCTCCAGATCGATGCCGTCATCGCCCAACTGGGGTTTGAAGTCGTAATAGATCTCCGAGCAGGGACCACAGGGTCCCGTTGGGCCAGAGGCCCAGAAGTTATCCGCCTCATCCATACGGATGATCCGCTTGGGGTTCACCCCAACCACGTCGCGCCAGATCTGTTCGGCCTCGTCGTCCTCTCGGAAAACGCTCACCACCAGATTCCTGGGGTCGATGCCATAGACCTCGGTGCTCAGTTCCCACGCCCACTGAATCGCCTGCTCCTTGAAGTAGTCGCCAAAGGAGAAGTTGCCGAGCATCTCAAAAAACGTGTGATGCCGCGCCGTGCGGCCCACGTTTTCGATGTCGTTGGTGCGGATGCACTTCTGCGAACTCGTGGCCCGAGGTGCCGGCCGCGCCTGCTGGCCGAGGAACACCGGCTTGAACGGCAGCATCCCGGCGATGGTGAGCAGCACCGTCGGATCCTCTGGAATCAATGAGGCACTGGGCATGCGCTGATGGCCGCGGTCGGCATAGAAGCGCAGAAAGGCTTCACGGATTTCCTCACCACTGCGGGGTGCGGACGCTGCAGATGGCGACGATGCGGCGGCGGCCATGGAAAGGAAGGAGGACCCACAAGCCATGATCGCCCCTGAACCGCCGGCAACCGTGGTCGTTCCACCCAGCGACACCGAGTCACGGGCGCGTCTGAGACTGCAGTCGATTGGCTGGGCATTGCTGGCAGGAATTTCGGCAGGCCTTCTCAGCCTTCCCTGGGGGCTCGAGATGGCGGTGCGCTCCGGCGGTTGTGGCTTTTTCTATGGATTACTGGCCTTCCATCTCCAACGAGTAGACCCCGATGACGCCCATTTGCAGGCTGGGCTGGTGGGCGCAGTGTGCGGAATCCGCAGCCTGGCTCTTCCCATATCACTTGACAACGGGACGCTTGAGGCTCTTGGATTAGTTGTATTGGAGCTCATCCAGGCTTGGCTTCCGTTGATCGGTAGCGCAGTCCTGCTCCACGGCACTCTTCGCTTCCTGCCCGCGTCGCGGCCATGAGCCTGCTGCACGCCACCTGGCTTCCCGCCATCCGCACTCCAAGCAGTTCCGGCCAACCGGCACTGCTCGTTTGGGCTGACACCTGGCGGGTCGCGACGCCCGAAGGGCCAGGGCTGACTCCGGCCCTGCATCCCTTCACACTCAGCCACAACGACCTGCGCGCCTGGCTGGGGGAACGCGATCTTCTTCCAGGCAGCTGCATTGATGCCACCGCGTGCCTCACCCTGCCGAGCCGGACGGTGAAGCCACGCAAAACTCGGAGTAAAACCGCAGAACCCGCACCGGAACCACCCGCCTGGACCGGTCTGCCGATGCAGGCTGGCGAACCGGTCCCGAAACAAACGGAGTGGTGGCCCTGGCAGGTGCAAGGCCTGGCGGTGGATCCTGCAGGCTCCACCGACTGGCTGAGCCGCCTGCCGTTATCCGGCCGTAATTCCGACCTCGCCGATGAACTGCGCTGGTGGAGTCACCTACAGCGCTGGGCCCTGAGTCTGGTGGCGCGGGGGCGCTGGATCCCCCAGATGGAATTGAGCAAGGGAGAGGGTTACCCGCATCGGGCCCGCTGGATGCCTCTGCTCAACCGTGAGGAAGACCGGCGCCGTCTGGAGGACCTCGCCGCCAGCCTGCCGCTGGTGGCAACCTGTGCTCTGCCTTGGCGCGAGCCGCTGGGTCGACGCAGCAACCGCACAACCCGGCTGCGACCGGAGGCGATGCGGGCTGCTAACCCCGTGGCCAGCTGCCGTCCCCGCAGCGGACGGCTTCGGGTTGCCGCGCTGCTGGAAGACCTGGTCGACGCTCAGCTGCGCAAGGACTTTCAACCGTCTGGGGAAGGACTGGACCCGCTGCTGACGCTCTGGCAGGACGCACTGGGATCGGAGACCGGCGTGATCGAAATCGGTGACGAAGACGCCGAGCGCCTCGCCGCCGCTAGCCACCACTGGCGTGAGGGAATCGCCGGCGACTTCGCTTCGGCCCGCACCTGCCTGACCCTCAATACCCCACCTGAGGGAGAGGAGCTTTGGGAGCTGCGCTTCGGGCTTCAGGCGGAGGCGGATCCCAGCCTGAAGCTGCCGGCAGCAGCGGCATGGGCGGCCGGTGCGGATGCTTTGCAACTTGGCGAGATCCGGGTGGAACAGCCCGGTGAAGTTCTGCTGGAAGGAATGGGTCGTGCCCTGAGCGTTTTCCCGGCGATTGAACGGGGCTTGGAGAGCGCGACCCCGGAAACGATGCAACTCACACCGGCCGAGGCCTTTGTGCTGGTGCGAACGGCGACCCGGCAACTTCGAGATGCCGGCGTTGGAGTGGAACTTCCCTCCAGCCTCTCGGGAGGACTCGCCAGCCGGCTGGGCCTGGCGATCAAAGCGGAGCTACCGGAACGCTCCAGCGGCTTCACTCTTGGCGAAAGCCTCGACTGGACCTGGGATCTGATGATCGGTGGGGTCACGCTGACCCTGCGGGAACTGGAACGGCTGAGCGGCAAACGCAGCCCCTTAGTCCGTCACAAGGGGGCCTGGATCGAGCTTCGGCCCAACGACCTCAAGAATGCCGAACGCTTCTGCAGCTCCAAACCAGAACTAAGCCTCGATGACGCCCTGCGGCTCACCGGCACAGAGGGCGAACTGCTGATGCGGCTGCCTGTTCACAAGTTCGATGCAGGTCCCAGGCTGCAGTCGGTGCTCGAGCAGTACCACCAGCAGAAGGCGCCCGATCCGCTTCCAGCACCGGAGGGATTCAGAGGTCAACTGCGGCCCTATCAGGAACGAGGACTGGGCTGGCTGGCGTTCCTGCATCGTTTCGATCAGGGGGCCTGCCTGGCTGACGACATGGGTCTCGGCAAAACGATCCAGTTGCTCGCCTTCCTGCAGCACCTCAAAGCGGAGCAGGAGCTCAAGCGACCCGTGCTGCTGGTGGCACCCACATCCGTGCTCACCAACTGGCGGAGAGAAGCGGAAGCCTTCACCCCGGAGCTTGGAGTGAGAGAGCACTACGGCCCACGGCGTCCTTCCACACCCGTCGAGCTGAAAAAAGCCTTGAAAGATGTGGATCTCGTCCTCACCAGCTACGGATTGCTGCAACGGGACAGCGAACTGCTGGAAAGCCAGGACTGGCAAGGGGTCGTGATTGACGAGGCTCAGGCGATTAAGAACCCCGGAGCGAAACAAAGCCAGGCCGCCCGCGACCTGGCCCGTGCAAGCCGCAGCAAAAGCAACCGCTTCCGGATCGCTCTCACCGGTACACCAGTGGAGAACAGGGTGAGCGAGCTATGGGCCCTGATGGATTTTCTCAACCCGAAGGTGCTCGGAGAGGAGGACTTCTTCCGCCAGCGCTATCGCATGCCGATCGAGCGCTATGGCGACATGTCGTCGCTTCGAGACCTCAAAGGCCGGGTCGGCCCATTCATCCTCCGTCGGCTCAAAACCGACAAAACGATCATTTCAGATCTACCGGAGAAGGTGGAACTGAGTGAATGGGTTGGGCTGAGCAAAGAACAGAAATCGCTGTACAGCAAAACTGTCGAAGACACCCTTGATGCCATCGCCAGGGCACCGCGCGGCCAGCGTCACGGCCAGGTGCTGGCGTTGCTGATGCGGCTCAAGCAGATCTGCAACCATCCGGCTCTGGCCCTGAGTGAAGGCGCTGTGGATAAAAGTTTCCTGAGCCGTTCCGCCAAGCTTCAGCGGCTAGAGGAGATCCTCGATGAAGTGATCGAAGCAGGGGACCGGGCGTTGCTGTTCACCCAGTTCGCGGAATGGGGTCACCTGCTGAAGGCCTGGATGCAGCAGCGCTGGAAAGCGGAGGTTCCCTTCCTCCATGGCGGCACCCGCAAGAGCGAGCGCCAGGCGATGGTGGATCGCTTCCAGGAGGATCCCCGAGGGCCGCAGCTATTCCTGCTCTCCCTGAAAGCCGGTGGTGTGGGCCTCAACCTCACCCGGGCCAGCCATGTCTTCCACATCGACCGCTGGTGGAATCCTGCGGTCGAAAACCAGGCCACCGACCGTGCCTATCGCATCGGTCAGACCAACAGGGTGATGGTGCACAAGTTCATCACCAGCGGCTCAGTCGAAGAGAAAATCGATCGCATGATCCGCGAGAAGTCCCGCCTGGCCGAAGATGTGATTGGTTCCGGTGAAGACTGGCTCGGCAGCCTGGCCGGCGATCAATTGCGAGACCTCCTGGCCCTCGAGGACACGTAACCATGACCATCAGCAGCAGCAACCTCACCCCTCTCAGCGAGGACGGACTGGGCCAACAGCCCTGGTGGGTGGAGCAGTGGATGGAGCTAATCAACGGATACCGCTTCAAAAAACGACTGGAGCGGGCCTGGGGCTACGCCCGCGAGGGTCATGTGACCTCGATTCGCTTTGAAGGGCGGCGGGTGCATGCACGGGTGCAGGGCACTGATGAAACTCCCTACAAAGTGAAGCTCTGGCTGGACGTATTGAACGACGAAGACTGGGGATATGTTCTCGAGGCCTTGGCACAGAAAGCGCGCTGGTCTGCACAGCTGCTAGCGGGAATCATGCCTGCGGATATCGAGCGTGCCTTCGCCGCCAGCGGCAAGCGTTTGTTCCCTTTCAAGCTGCAGGAGGTGCGCAGCGAATGCACCTGCCCTGACAAAGCCAACCCCTGCAAGCACATCAGTGCCGTGTACTTCCTGATGGGTGACCGCTTCAGTGAGGATCCATTTGTGCTGTTCCAGCTGCGAGGCCGCAACCGAGCGCGACTGCTGGAGGACCTAGCGGAATATCGGCGCAAGGCTCTGGCGAATCTGGCCAAGAAAACGAAGAGCAAAAAGATCGACAACCCATCCGACGAGTCCGCTCCGTTACCGCCCCATGCGGCAGTACAGGATCCGGCTCTGTGGTGGCGCTACAACCGCAATCTGGACGGTGATCTGGTGGTGATTACTCCTGCCCTCGAGGGTGACACTGGTTTGGACGATGCAGGTGAGCTCCCTCTCGCGGAAGACCCACGCTTCCCGGATGCCCGCAACAGCTTCCTCGGAAACCTGAAGGCCCACGGTCAGGCCAGTGCGCAGAAGGCGATGCTTCAGGCCATGGCTGCAGGCAGCTGATCCAGAACGAATCAGATCTTCAACCAGGCCGCCTGCTTGATCGATTGGCATTGGCATTCGGCTGATTCGGTTTCAACGCCATCCTTGTGGTGCCAACCGAACTCAGTAGTAAAGACCGATCAGGGATGGTCGGCTCTCCCACTTCTGGTTGTCATCCAACTGGCGCAAATTGTGGTGGCGGGCAACCAAACCAGTCCGCAGATCTCACTCTTCGGAACCACAACCATGCTGACCCTGCATTCCTCTCCCTTTGATCTATTCGAACGCCTGGACCAACAAATAGCCAGCGCCGCACGAGTCCCAAATGCAGAAATTCTCGACGGCGAATCTGCCTACACCGTGCGCCTGGAACTACCCGGTGTCGAACGCGATTCAATCGACATCAAAGCCACCAATCGCGACCTCGTGATCTGTGCGCAGCGACCCGCCGCATCGATGTCAAGCGACAGCCAAGCCCCGTTGCTGAGCGAATTCCGCGCCGGCAGCTGGAGCCGCAGCTTTCGCTTCCCCCACAGCCTTGATCGCGAGCAGCTCAATGCCACATATCGGGACGGCATCCTGGAGATCACTGCTGGCAAGGCCATTGAACACACCAGCGTGTCGGTGACGCTCGATGACTGAACAATTTAATTAGCAACTATTCAGGCCAACACATCGCCAAAAAGAAGAACGGAAACACGACCCCTGCTTTATTGCAGGGGTTTTTTATTGATCAACTTCACAGGCAAGTTTTTACATCATCTCTAGGCGGTTTTTTCGCGAAACTGTTTTGCAGCCGCCGAGAAATTGGCATCAGCAATACATCGGCCTTTATGGATTTGATTGAATTCAATTCGCTCGCCATTGGGGCCAGACATGAAGAAACAATTCCAACCACCCAAAACGCCCTCGGGACCAAGTTAGTGCAAATCAGACTTATTTAGCGAAACCAAAGGTATATCTTTTGTGGAATCACGAAGCTTTTCAAAAAACTCTTTTGTATGAATATTGGGCGCCAGATTGAAAGAAATATGCTTCCCAGCGACTCCTTGATTGTTGGCCTCTATGCAGACATTTTGATCATGAGCAAGGCCTGTTTCGGCATTATAAAAACGAAGCAATTCAACCGCTGTATTGCCAAACGAATAAAAACAGACACCCAAGGCATCGCCAATTCCCAACTGAGGAGCAGTTTTACTATCAGAATTCAGAATCGAAGTCCATTCTTCACCCTAGATCCCAGTGAACTGAGCGATAAAAACTCCTCCCAATATTTCACCATAGAATTTTTTTTGATATGTCTATATCATGAACGTTTACTCCAACATGCTGAATTGCATCAGTGGCAAAATAATTTCGAAGCGACATAAATCTGAAAAGAAATTTTTTTATACCTCAAAATTTATCAACTTATCTCAAAAATAAAACAAAAACTTGTCAGCGGATCAACATCGACCGCCTAACAAGCATGAATTAAGCCGTTCCCAGCCCGAAAAATGCAGTGGCTACGAAGAGAAGGCTGAAGCCGCTGAAAAACACCAGGCCGAACCAACAGAAGGCCCGGGTCAGACGGCCGTAACGGTGTTCGATTGGTACCAGGCTGCTGTTGATCGTGTCCATCGCCATCCAGGCAAACAGCGGTGCCGTCAGGAAGCTGCCCGTCATCGCGCCGAAGACGAAGTCCTTCACGCCAATACCGCCGCTCTTGGCCACCACCAGCGCCAGCACAGCCGCAAGCAGATGCACCACCACCCAGGTATCGAAACGGCGCTGCATCGGCCCTGGAGCTGAGTCACCACTGTCGTGATGGCGCAGCAGCCCCTGAATCGCAGCAATGCTGCGCGGATAAGCATCCAGGCAGGTGAGGGTGGTGCTGAACATGGCGAAGAACGCCGCTGGAATGATCACCCAAGCTGCCCAGCTGCCCATGGCAGCGGTGTAGAGCTGAATCAGCTTCTGGGCGAAGGACACGCCACTGCCAGCGAGCATCCCATCACCGCTGCCGTACATCGTGTACGAGCCGAGGATGACAAAAAACATCGCCGTCACAACAGTGACGCAATAGCCGAGGTTGAAGTCGAATTCAGCCTCCTTGGGAGAAGCCGTGTGTTCGGTGTCGCGGGCGCGGGAGAACATCCACAGGGAGGGCCAGACACACATCTCCACCGGACCAGGCATCCATCCCATAAGCGGGATCAGAAAAGCAAGGTTGGCCAGCGTCCAGGGGGAGGGGTTGGTGCTGACCCAGCTCGCCGCCACATCTCCAACAGGTCCGCGGATCAGCAGGGATGCCGCGGCCAGTCCCGTCAGCAGTGTGAGCAGAAGAACCAGCACTTTCGACAGCCGGTCAAGCGCTCGGTAATGGCCGAGCAACAGCACTAGACCGCTCACCACCAGCACTCCGATGGAGAGGCCATAGGGATCTTGTCCCGCCAGGCCAGGGATGTTGGTGAGCAAGAGACCCGCCACAAAACTGACGGCGGCGATGGTGGCGGTACCCGTCACCAGGCTCACCAGGAGGTAAAGCGGCAGGTAAGCGGCATTGCGGCGCTGAAAGCCTTCCAGCAACGACAAACCGGTGGCAGATGTGAAGCGGGTCCCCACTCTCAGGAACGGATATTTGACGAGATTCGTGAGCAGGATCAGTCCCACCAAAGCGAAGCCGAAACGGGCCCCTGCCGTGGTGGACGACATCAGATGAGACCCACCGATGCAGGCACCAGCCAGCAGAATTCCGGGTCCGATGCTTTGCCTGAGCGTCGATGACGCCATCACGACGGTTGCGGTTGACACCAGTGTGCCGACTTGACTAAGTGAATCTCCTTAAAGTCGACATCCGTCACGGTCGTGTCATGGTCGTCGCTCCTGCTGCTCCCAAGCTTTCGCTGCAGAGCGAATCGATTGCTGAGGACACCACCACCATTCGCTCCCTTGACTGGGATCGAAGCCGCTTCGACATCGAATTTGGCCTGCGCAACGGAACCACCTACAACGCCTTTTTGGTGCGCGGAGAACAAACCGCGCTGATCGACACCAGCCACGCCAAGTTCCGAGACACCTGGATCCCCCTGCTGAAGGACGAGATCGATCCCTGCAGCATCGATGTTCTGATCGTGAGCCACACCGAACCGGATCATTCCGGCCTGATCGGAGACCTCATCGACCTCAATCCCGAAATCGAGATCGTTGGATCCAAGGTGGCCCTGCAATTTCTCCAGGATCAGGTTCACCGTCCGTTCCGATCCCGCGCCGTGAAATCCGGAGACGAGCTGGACCTGGGCACCAACCCCGAAAGCGGTATCCATCACCGCTTCGAATTCCTCAGCGCACCGAATCTGCACTGGCCGGACACCATTTTTTCTTTTGACCACGGAACCGGCATCCTCTACACCTGCGACGCCTTCGGCTTGCACTACTGCTCTGACGATGTCTTTGACAGCGATCCGGGAGCCATCGCTCCGGATTTCCGCTTCTACTACGACTGTCTGATGGGCCCCAACGCACGCAGTGTGTTGCAGGCGCTGAAGCGCATGGATGGGCTGCCGGAGATCACCACCATTGCGGTCGGCCACGGCCCGCTCTTGCGCCATCACCTCAGCCACTGGGTGAGCGATTACCGCGAATGGAGCGGCCAACGCAGCAAGGGTGAGAGCTACGCAGCGGTTTGCTATCTCAGCCAATACGGGTTTTCGGATCGGATCAGCCAGGCGATTGCCCACGGCATTGGCAAAGCCGAGGCCCAGGTGCAGCTGGTGGATCTCCGTGCCACCGATGCCCAGGAGCTCACAGCTCTGATCGGTGAAGCCAAGGCCGTTGTCGTACCCACCTGGCCTGAACAGCCCGACGGTGAGCTACAGACCTCGATTGGCACTTTGCTTGCTGCCTTGAACCCCAAGCAAATGGTGGGGGTGTACGACGCCTTTGGTGGCAATGATGAGCCGATCGATGCTGTCGCCGATCAACTGCGTGCTCAGGGCCTTAAGCAGGCCTTCTCCCCTCTGCGAATCAAACAACTGCCGCAGGGAAGCGACTACCAGCGCTGCGAAGAATCCGGCACCGATCTCGGGCAGATTCTGACCCGCAAAAAATCGATTGAAGCACTGCGCAACATCGATGCCAACCTCGACAAGGCACTCGGCCGCCTCACAGGTGGGCTCTACATCGTGACGGCCAGCCAGGGTGAGGGAGAGGGGCAGCGGAGCGGTGCGATGGTGGCGAGCTGGGTAAGCCAGGCAAGCTTTAATCCTCCCGGCCTGAGTGTGGCCGTGGCCAAGGACCGCGCCATTGAAGCCTTGATGCAGGTGGGTGACCGCTTTGTGGTGAATGTGCTGCGTCAAGACCACTACAAACCATTAATGCAGCACTTCCTCAAACGCTTCCCGCCAGGTGCGGATCGCTTCGCCGGCATCAGCCTGCTTGACGATGCCGCTGAGGGCGGACCGGTGCTGAGCGATGCGCTTGCCTACTTGGACTGTCGCGTTGAAAAACGGATGGAGGGGCCTGACCACTGGCTGATCTATGCCCTTATCGAGCAAGGCAATGTGGCTGATCTGGATGGCCGCACAGCTGTTCATCACCGCAAAACCGGAAATCACTATTGATGGCGTCAGTTGTGGAGATCTCCGACAAACGGCGGACGATTCGTCTACCGATTGACGAAGGAGTGATGGCCTTTCGGGGCCTCAGCCCGCAACGGCACAGGTTTGAACTCGAATACGCCCTGGAACGCGGAAGCACAGCCAACAGTGTGTTTTTTGAAGCTGGCGACAATGCCCCAGCCGTGTTGGTCCACCCTCCTGGCGCTGCTTACCGCGATGCGTTTCTTCCAGCTTTCGCCGAGGCACTACCGGTGTCTGATGCGCCCTTGCTGGTGGTGGTGGGCCACATCAATCCCAACAGGGTGGCTCTGCTCCGAGATCTGGGCGAAACCTACGCAGGGCTTGAGCTGGTGGTCTCCAATGCCGGCGCCAAACTGATCGACGAGCTCTGGAATCAGCGCAAGCCAGTACCTCCGGGTGAAAAGAGCGAACAACCACCCTTGCCTCCACGACCACCTCTGCGGGTGATTCGCCAGGAGGAAATCCTGCCCCTGTCTCAGGGCAGAAGCTTATTGCTGCTGCCAGCTCCCACCCCCCGGTGGCCCGGCGGCCTGCTCGCTTTCGAGGAGACTCTTGGCCTGCTGATGAGCGGCAAATTCTTCAGTGCACACCTGTGCACTGAAACCTGGGCTGAAGCCAACCGCAGCAGCACCGAAGTGGAACGGCGGCACTTCTACGACAGCCTGATGGCGCCGATGGCGCGCAAGGTGGAGCTCCTGGTTGAGCGACTGGAAGAGCTCGATATCCGCACCATTGCTCCTGCACATGGCCCGGCAATCGATACCAGCTGGCGGAGCCTGCTCAATGATTACCGCCGCTGGGGGGAAAGCCAGCAACAATCCAATCTCACGGTGCTGCTGCTCTTCGCCAGCGCCTACGGCAACACCGCAGCCATCGCCGATGCCCTCGGTCGTGGAGTGACGCGCACGAGCATCCGTGTGAATTGCCTCAACTGTGAGTTCACCCCCGCCGATGAACTGATCAGTGCGATCCAAAATGCGGATGGAGTTTTGATCGGCTCACCCACGTTGGGTGGCCACGCCCCAACACCAGTTGTATCCGCCCTGGGAACACTGCTGGCGGAAGGCGACCGCAGCAAACCGGTGGGTGTTTTCGGCAGCTACGGATGGAGCGGGGAAGCTGTTGACCTCCTCGAAAAGAAGCTGAGAGATGGGGGCTTCAGTTTTGGATTTGATCCGATCCGAATCAAGTTCAGCCCCGATCGCACCACAGTGAAGGAGCTGGAGGAAACCGGCACACGTTTTGCACGACAACTTCTGAAGGCCGAGCAGAGGGCAAAACGGCGGAATGCAGGCGGAATGAATGAAAGCCGCAGCAATCCCGCCATCCAGGCCCTGGGTCGGGTCGTGGGGTCGCTCAGTATCCTCACCACCCGGAAAGGGGAGCTCAGTGGCGCAATGGTGGCGAGCTGGGTGAGTCAGGCAAGCTTCACACCGCCAGGGCTGACGGTCGCCGTCGCCAAGGACCGGGCCGTGGAATCCCTGCTGCAGAAAGGTGATTGCTTTGCTATGAACCTGCTCGCAGAAGGACGCGAAAGCGGCCCCATGAAACAGTTTCTGCAACCATTTGACCCCGGGGCAGACCGGTTTGCGGGCCTAGAACTGGAGCAAAGTCCCTCCGAACAACCGTTGCTGCCGGAGGCTCTCGCCTGGTTGGAATGCAGCGTGAAACAACGCATGGAATGTGGCGACCATTGGCTGCTTTATGCCGAAGTGACACACGGAGGTGTCTTCGACGCCGACTCAACAACCGCAGTGCACCATCGCCGCAGCGGGGCCAACTACTAATCCACCATTGCCACCCAAGTAAACTAAACATTAGCCGGTACAAGTACAAATAAAAATACCCAATCTGCTTAGAGAGCAACAGAATAAATCCACCTGTCAATGTCGAAAGAAACAAATCACAGGCAATACAACTTGAATTCCATGCAAAATGCGGGAACAGAACAACCAAAAGATATTAGCGCTATGCGCCGCAAAAGATCTCACATCAACGACTCAAACATCGAGACTTTCTAACCCATAGCCATACAGCCAGAGGGCGCACACCCTTTAATAACTATCGAACAAATACGTCATCTAAATACCTACTCGGTCAACTAGATAATAATGCCAATTACTCGTTCAATAACATAAGCAGTCCTCCCAGACCTCTTCCCAGATAGAGCAAAAGCCCTTTCACCAGTGAATACCAAATAACCAAAAAGACATCAGCCCAAGAACTTTATTTAATTAAAATTATTCGTGGCATCATCCAAAATCAACGCGCATCTCAACAAAACTTGGCCTGAAGCGTTCCCACTATCAACAATCAGGATCGTTAACGATTGCTAGAAAAAACTAGCTCAGAGATTGCCTATACCCCCTCTCCCGCTCCCAAAAAGAACAGGTATCTTCACAGGAGAGGAAAAAACTGAGGATAAAGACTATCTTTTATCTATTAATGCCACATATGCGACATAAAAAATGCTGCCGAAAATCCAACTCCGGCCACGAGAGATACGAAATCGTGCGTCTCCTCATAGGCTTCAGGAATTACAGTTTGCAGGGTCATAGCCAAGACTCCACCAGCAGCTAAAGCCGTCGTCACAGCCCTCAAGCCCAATGGAGAATTACTCATAGTAGAGAAGGCCAGCATAGAAGAGAACACACAAGCAAGAACTACAATTGTCCAGGTCACAAGAATATTTCGCGACGAAATTCCACTTCGCTTTAGGCCAACTCCACTCGCAAGCCCCTCAGGGATATTAGCCACAGCAACAGCAACAATAACCGATATAGTAACCAACTTATTATCCAAAAAAGATATTCCTATACTCATTGACTCGGGTATTCCATCAAGAATAGCCCCAACAACAAGTGCCATAGCAGCTTGCTTTTCAGTTCTTTTATTAGGTTCAAGAGAGCCTAGTCCTCCACACTCCGCCGAATTTCGCCGCTTTAATCCACCACGAGAAATTAAACGGTTAACCAGGACGTAAATAGCAATGCCCAGAAAAAAACCAAGCATTGAATAAAAAATACCACCAATATCAAAAGCAGCTTCAAGAAGATCATACGACAATAGTGCAATCAACATCCCTGCACTTAAAGCCAGGAAAACAGCCGTAAAACGCTTACCTGGCGAAAATCTTATGCCTAAAGCTGCAGATATTAAAACCGGAATCATTGCCACAAAGGACCAAAACCCCGCATCCCAAATTGATCCAGCCACTTTTGGCGTACAGGGCTCCGCCGTGCCATCCATCAAGTGCAAGGGAGACAGGATGTTGTAAGCCTGACCAGAGAGTGAATCAGCAAGAGAAAAAATAGAAGTGATTCCCGAAAAGTCCATAATTAGAAAACGATTTAAAAAGACCTATCAATAAATGAAGTGAACTAATGAGAGAAAATATGCGAGACAACAAATGCGGAAGCAAACCCAATACCTCCCAAAATGCTGATTGCATCATGCGTTTCCTCATACGCTTCAGGAACAATCGTATTGAACGTCATCGCTAAAACACCGCCACCAGCAAAAGCGGTTAATGCAGCTTTTGCTGTAACACCTACATCACTCATAATTACATAGGCGGCCACAGAAGCAACAACACAAGACGCAACAACACAAGACCAAATCAAAAGTATTTTTTGAGTGCCAAAACCACTCCTCTTGAGACCGACACCACTTGCGAGACCTTCTGGGATGTTTGCGATAGCTACTGCAAGAACTACAGATGCACTAACCAAAGGATTGTCCAAAAATGCGATGCCTATACTCATTGACTCAGGTATTCCATCCAAGACGGCTCCAACAACAAGAGCAATAGAAGCATTACGTTCAGCAGTCTGCTCTGGAGACAAATCACCAAGACCACCACACGAACGAGAATTACGGCGGCCAATTCCACCATCCGCAATGATACGATTTGCAGTAATATATACAATAATTCCCATGCAAAATCCACCAAGAGAAGGAAATATACCCCCCAAGCGAAAAGCAATTTCCACTAGGTCATATGAAAGAAGAGCAATTAACAATCCAGAACTAAGTGCCAACAAAAAAGAGGTGATTCGTTTACCAGGCGAAAATCTCAAACCAACCCAAGCAGAGATCAATACCGGAACCATCGCGACAAAAGACCAAAGAGCGGCATCAAAAACGGTGCCACCTACAGACGCTTCCTGTGCCGACAAAACGGCTAAAATCCAAGTCATTTCAAGCTATTTCAACATTTGAGAATGAATATAGCGGCTTTATACAACAAAACCCATTAAACAAACGCGAATTAATGGTCGCTTCATTCATCCCAACCAATACTCAACCTACGAATTATCCCAATTAATAATAACTTGCTGCTACGACAAAATTAATCTAGAAAACTTTCTGGCTGATCAGCAATTGCTATTGAATGAATCTCGCTCAGCGGTGATGACGTCCAAGCACGGTTCAACAGACAGCCCATCGCTATTTTTCACATTCTCCACCGACGGTTGCATGGAGCTGGTCATATCGCTTCTCATCAAGCCCACACACCTCGGTGCCCAAGTGGTGGGGAGTCAGCTGCTAAGCAACCACGCCAAACCTCCATAGGACGTCATCATCTCCGAACTATTACTGCGAATTCTTCAGATGGGACCGCTTCAGCTCTTAGGGCGGCGTCCCTTCCCCCAAACCTCTTATCAGCTCACAGACGCTTGCACTGCATCTAAAAGAAGAACGCTTTCACAAACATTTGGACTGGTCCTCGCAGAACTTGTCCTTAGGCCCTCTGTACTGATTAATGACGGCAGCATTTTTAGGGGGGAAACCGACGGCGAGGCTTGATCACAACGATCCCAAAGAGATTCCAGGAATGACTTGCACTTCAGAGGGCACGCCCTGAAATGGAAACGTCATTATTAAAGGATCCCTAGAGCGATGGGTTATCCAATGAGCACCCAGGCCGTGGTGCGCTACCGCGGCTATTTGTTGCTCCCTCAAATAAACCAGGGCTGGCTGGTCAGACCGGAACGCAGCCCGATGAATTTGCTCCCATTCAGAACACCCACCTGCTCTTTAGCGGATGTAAAGGCATTGCTGGACTGGCGCCTTTCTCAGGAACCAACAGAAATAGGGGCCGCTTGAGCGGCCACCTCATTCAGAGTCAGGCCGCCGCAGGTGGCGGGGTTGGATCACCGATGGTCTGAAGCGGAATCACCAATGTTGCCCAGTGAGCGGGACGTTCCGGACGGTTGCGCCGTGCTTGACGGACCCCAAAAGGCACACGAACGACGTTGGTTCCTTCAACAGGAATAGTGTGGCCACGGCTAAAAGCCGAGTCGAGCCCATCAGAAAGGACTGGAAGACTCAGGCCTATCTGACTTTCAGCGTCTGGCTTGTTGCTGTTCCGATCCATGGTGTCCCCCGACAGACGAATCAGTTGCCGACCAGTCTGATTGCTTTGCAAGCAACGGCTGATCGAAATAAACCAAAAGTTTGGTTTTCAGTGAAAATTTACACGTTGTAGGCCGTAATTACCAGCAAAACTCCCTTCACTTCAAGCCGCAGCAATCGAAGTCGAAATTGCCATGTCCTCCACTGACGGGCAAGTGCACACCAAATTGCGATCACCGAAGGCGTTATCGATGCGAGCCACAGCTGGCCACATTTTGTTCTGCTGCTGTCCCTCCAGCGGGAACGCCGCCTGACGACGGCTGTAGGGACGATCCCAATCATCCGCGGTAACCGCAGCCATGGTGTGTGGCGCC
The DNA here is from genome assembly GCA_003210795.1 of Synechococcus sp. AG-679-B05. GTDB lineage: Bacteria > Cyanobacteriota > Cyanobacteriia > PCC-6307 > Cyanobiaceae > Parasynechococcus. The sequence continues at coordinate 30,228 of QCUJ01000010.1, forward strand.
CGTTTCAGCGGGTTATTGCTGGCGTCCAGGGCACCGGATTCAATCGCCCGGACCTCCTCACGGATTGAAATCAACGCATTCACGAAGTGGTCGAGCTCCGCCAGGCTTTCACTTTCGGTGGGCTCCACCATCACCGTTCCGGCGACCGGCCAGCTCACGGTGGGGGCGTGAAAGCCGTAATCCATAAGCCGTTTGGCGATGTCATCCACATCGATTCCGGCATCTCGCTTGAGCGGCCGCAAATCGAGAATGCATTCATGGGCGACCCGACCACGGGCTCCCCGGAACAGGACCGAATAGTGCGGATCAAGCCGATGGGCTAGGTAATTGGCAGACAGCAGAGCCACAGCACTGGCCTGTCGCAACGCATCGCCACCCATCATCCGGAGATACATCCAACTGATTGGCAAAATGCTGGCGCTGCCCAACGCCGCAGCCGACACCGGTCCGATGGCCGACCCGTTGGACGGTTGCAGCGGATGGCCAGGCAGGAACGGGGCGAGGTGGGCTGCCACACCGATCGGGCCAACTCCCGGTCCGCCGCCGCCATGGGGAATGCAGAAGGTCTTGTGCAGATTCAGGTGGCAGACATCCGCCCCGAAAACACCCGGTCGGCATAGACCCACCTGAGCATTGAGATTGGCCCCATCGAGATAAACCTGGCCTCCATGGCGATGAACCAGATCGCAAATGCTGCGGATCCCTGTTTCGAACACCCCATGGGTGGAGGGGTACGTGACCATCAGGGCCGCGAGGCGATCGGCGTACTGCTCAGCTTTGGCTGCCAGATCGCTCTGGTCAATGTTGCCATCGTCATCGCAGGCCACCGCCACAACAGTGAGACCGGCCATCACGGCACTGGCGGGATTGGTGCCATGGGCGCTAGTGGGAATCAGACAGATATCGCGATGCCCCTCGCCGCAGGAAAGGTGCCAGGCACGGATCACCAGCAAACCTGCGTATTCACCCTGCGACCCTGCATTGGGCTGCAACGACACCGCAGCAAAACCAGTTAGAGCAGCCAGCCAGGTCTCCAGGTCATCCGCCAGGCGGCGATAACCGACCGCCTGGGAGGCCGGAGCAAAAGGATGCAAGCCAGCAAACACCGGCCAGCTCACCGGCAGCAGCTCAGCTGCTGCATTGAGCTTCATGGTGCAGCTTCCAAGCGGAATCATCCCGTGCACGAGTGAGATGTCTCGACTCACCAACCGCTGGATATAACGAAGCAGCTCCGTCTCGCTGCGGTAGCGATGAAACACCTCCTGGGTGAGCCAGGGGGCGGTGCGGCCAGAAACGCCATCAAAGGCCACATCAGGGGCAGGCACGCACCCTGGCGCAGGTTGGCCGGCTGCCTGGGCAACAGCAGCCACCAACCGCTGAACCTCAGCGACGTCGCTGCATTCATCCAGGCTGATGCCGAAACCGGTGGCGTCCTCGGGATCCACGCCATCCGGCACAACCCGCAGGTTGAAGCCGGCCGCCGCCGCCGCACGATGCACTGCGGCGGCTAATGGGGACGTGATCGTCACCGTGTCAAAGCGATCCCCATGGGGAACGGAGAAGCCCAGTTCTGTCAGGGCCGCCTCCAGTTGCTTCCGCAGCCCAAAGATCCGCCGAGCAATATCCTCAAGACCGGTCGGCCCGTGGTGCACGGCATAAAACGAGGCCATCACCGCCAGGAGCACCTGGGCTGTGCAGATGTTGCTGGTGGCCTTGTCACGGCGAATGTGCTGCTCTCTGGTCTGCAGCGCCAACCGCAGGGCCGGCTGGCCCTCCGCATCCTTGGACTGACCCACAAGACGGCCGGGGATCTGCCGCTTGTAATCCTCACGCGTCGCGAAAAAGGCAGCATGGGGCCCGCCAAAGCCCATCGGCACCCCAAAACGCTGGGCGCTGCCGACGGCAATATCGGCGCCAAAGTCCGCCACTGGTGCGATCAGTGTCTGAGCCAGCGGGTCGATCGCCACAGTGGCCAGAGCCCCAGCAGCATGGGCTTGAGCAATCACATCGGTGGGATCCCAGAGTTGTCCCCCCGATCCGGGCAGCTGCAACAACAACCCAAAGGCGCTCGCCTCAATCGAGACCTCGCGTGGATTCACCAGCTCCAGGGCAATGCCCAGGGGCTCAGCACGGGTCTGAAGCACAGCGAGGGTTTGGGGTAGCACCGCTTCATCCACCAAAAAACGGTTGGCATCGCTGCGGCGACAAACCCCGAAGCTGAGGCTCATCGCCTCAGCAGCGGCAGTGGCCTCATCCAGAAGGGAGGCATTGGCGATCGGCAGACCGGTGAGCTCGCTGATCAGGGTTTGGAAATTGAGCAGCGCCTCCAATCGACCCTGAGCGATTTCCGCCTGATATGGGGTGTAAGCGGTGTACCAGGCTGGATTTTCAAAGACATGCCGCTGGATCAGAGCAGGGGTGGCCGTGCCGAAGTAGCCAAGCCCGATCAGTGAGCGGCGGCTCTCATTGTCGGAGGCAATCGCGCTCAGTTCATTCAGGGCAACCGCCTCGCCGCAACCCGAGGGCAAGACGTCGTGAGGCGCTGCTGGATCAAGAATGTCCTCCGGCACCACATCTGCCAGGAAGGCATCCAAGTCGGAATAACCGAGGGCGGCCAACATCCGATCCTGCTCGGCCGAACTTGGGCCGACATGACGCTGCAGGAAAGGAGAGGTCACCTGGATCGGTCAGATAGCCAGGTGATCGTAAAGACGGGGTTCAGCCAGCGATGACCTTGGCGGCGTAATTCTCGGCGTCCATCAGGCTTTGGAGTTGCGATGGATCGCTGGGGCGCAACATCAGCAACCAGCCCTCGCCATGGGGATCGTTCTGGAGCTCTTCAGGGCTGGCCAGCACAGCCTCGTTGCGCTGAACCACTTCACCGGCCACCGGTGCATACATATCTTCCACCGCTTTGACCGACTCAACCGATCCAAAGCTGCTTCCTTTCTCGAGACTGTCGCCCACCTCCGGCAGATCAACAAAAACAATGTCCCCCAGTTGATCAACAGCGAAGGCACTGATTCCCACCCGCACGAACTCGCCGTCGGGATTGGCGTACTCATGACTGTCAGCGAAGCGGAAGGAGGCGGGAAACTCGAACGCCATCGAGGGACCGATTGATCACATATCTCCATCTTGGGGGAGATCGACCAACCCCGCCGCAGCCAGATCGGCCAGGGCCTGGGTGAGGGCCAACTGCACATGAGCCCGATGCGTGCCGCCTTGTACATACAGATTGAACGGCTCCCTTAGAGGAGCATCGGCGGACAATTCACTGGTGGAGCCATCGATGAACGTTCCCCCTGCCATCACAAGATCACTGGCATAACCAGGCATCGCCGCGGGCACTGGATCGAGATAAGCCCCTACGGGAGAGCAAGCCTGAAACGCCCTGCACACCAGCTTCAACGCATCAGGGCTCCCAAGGCGCACCGCTTGGATCAGATCACTCCTCCCGGCTCCGGGGGCAGGATTCACCTGAAAACCCAGCTCCTGAAACACACCAGCCACCAGGTCTGCTCCGATCAAAGCCTCCGCGACCATCTGGGGAGCAAGGAAGAGCCCCTGCAGGACCAACCGCTGCAGATCAAAACCAGTGCCACCTTCAGCACCGATGCCTGGGGCGGTCAGCCGACAGCAGGCCTGCTCCACCAGCGCCGCGCGGCCGGCCACATAGCCGCCGGTGGGGGCGATGGTGCCTCCAAGGTTCTTGATCAACGATCCGGCAATCAGATCGGCACCCACCGCTGAAGGCTCCTGCTCCTGCACCAATTCGCCGTAGCAGTTGTCAACAAACACCACGCAATCAGACTGGCGACTGTGGATCAGGTCACTCAGCCGGCCGATCTCCTCCACATCGATCGAAGGCCGCCAGCTGTAGCCGCAGCTGCGCTGGATCAGCACCATGCGACAGGGCTGTTCCAGCGCCCGTAGAAGCGCTGCCTCATCCACACAGCCCTCGGCCAACAGGTTGATTTCGTCGTAAGCGACCCCGAACTCCGCCAGAGAACCCTGGCCGGTGCTGCGCAGACCGATCACCTCCTCCAGGGTGTCGTAAGGACGACCCGTGATCGACAGCAGGCGATCCCCTGGTCGCAGGACACCGAACAAGGCGGCGGCTATGGCATGGGTGCCACTGACGAACTGCAGGCGCACCGCTGCTGCTTCGGCCCCCAGAACCCTCGCAAACACACGATCCACCACCTCACGTCCCTGATCTCCATGGCCGTAACCGGTCAGGGAGGCGAAATGCTGCGTTCCCACCCGTTCTGCCGCCAAAGCCTCCAGAACCCGCTCCAGCCGCTGCCGCACAGCCGACGTTCGGTCTGCGGCCAGGCCCTGCTGGCGCTGGGCTACTGCCATCACCAATGCCTCTGCACGTTCCAGGCGAAACGCAGCCGAATCATCCAGCTTGTTCATGCCATTGCCTGAGCCGCCCTGCAGCTTGCCCTCCCACCCACGAACGCGAGCGATAATTCCTTTAGATTTCGGCTACTAACGACACACTCCGCTCCCGGTCCTTCTGTTTGAGCGGCTCTGTCAATCCAAGGAGTTTTCCTTTTGGTTTCCTCGCAAACAATTGGTAACCGCGCCGTACTGCGGATGCGAGAGGCGGTTGAGGGCCCGCGCGGACCACTTCCCGCTCGACAGCGAAAAATTAAGTGGGGTACCACCGGCTTCATGCTGGTTAACCACATCCTTGCGACTGTGGCCCTTCTGCCCCAGTTCTGGAGCTGGGGTGCGGTGATCGCCTTCGGAGTTCTGTACTGGGTCACCGTTCTGGGAGTGACCCTCGGCTTGCACAGGCTGGTGTCGCACCGCAGCTTTGTGGTGCCCGTATGGCTCGAGCGTGTCCTCGTGATCATGGGCACCCTGGCCTGCCAGAGCGGGCCAATTGAGTGGGTGGGTCTTCACCGGCACCACCACCGCTTCTCTGACCAACCGAAGGACCATCACGACGCAGGACGTGGTCTCTGGTGGAGCCACAGCGAGTGGATGCTGCATGAAATTCCTGCGCTGCAGGAAATCGATCGCTACGCCGGCGACCTGCGCGCAGACGGTTTCTACCGCTGGCTCGATCGCTGGTTCCTTCTGCTTCAGATCCCTCTGGGCTTAGGTTTGTACTGGATCGGCGAGGTAACCCAGGTTCACGGAGGCGGTCTTGGGCTTGTGCTCTGGGCTATTCCTCTGCGATTGGTTGTCGTTTATCACGTCACGTGGCTGGTGAATTCGGCCACCCATGCCTGCGGCTACCGCAACTTCGATTGCCCTGATCTCTCCCGCAACTGCTGGTGGGTTGCGGTTCTCTCCTTCGGTGAGGGCTGGCACAACAATCACCACGCCCACCCCGCGAGTGCTCGCCACGGTTTGCGCTGGTTCGAATTCGATTTCACCTGGCAGCACGTCCGACTGCTGAAACGCTTCGGATTAGCCCGCAAAATCCGCGTAGCCCGCTATGTGCCGGGAGTCTCATAACCGTTTAGGAGAAGTCCTTCACAGGCCACGTCGTAACGTGGGCCATCGCATCATCTCCGTCGTCCGTCCGCTCCCATGCCCAAGCGCGTACAAGTCGTTCTGAATGAGGACATCCTCAGCCTCGGCAAAGACGGAGACCTGGTGGAAGTCGCTCCTGGTTATGCCCGCAACTTCCTGTTGCCCTTCGGCAAAGCTGTTCCACTCACCCCCGCGGTGATGAAGCAGGTGGAGCACCGCAGAGCCAAGGAATCCGAACGTCAGGCCGCTCTGAAGCAGGCAGCTCTCGACTTCCAAACCGCCCTCAACACGATCGGCCGTTTCACTGTCAAAAAACAGACCGGCGAAGACAACGTGCTGTTCGGCACCGTCACCAACGGTGATGTGGCAGAAGCCATTCAGGAAGCCACCAAGAAAGAAATCGACCGCCGCGACATCCTGGTGCCCGAAATCCATCGCACCGGCAAATTCGCCGTCCAGGTGAAATTGCACAGCGAGGTCACCGCTGAAATCAACCTCGAAGTGGTCAGCTACTGACCCTGCCAGTCACAGCGGCTCTAACGAGCCAAAGTGATGAGCCTGTCCATCACGCCCTGCCGCCATGGTGAGCGTCCCCCTCTCTGATAAAGGCGAAAACCACGGAGGAGGGCGCCGCGGCTTCGGCCAAGGCCGCAACGATCAAGAGCCCAATTTCGAGGCGCTGCCGGATTCGATTCCCCCCCAGAACCTGGAGGCGGAGGAAGCGGTCCTAGGCGGCATCCTGCTCGACCCTGAAGCGATCGGTCGCGTTGCAGATGTGCTGCAGCCGGAAGCCTTCTACATGAATGCTCACCGGGAAATTTTCCGCACCGCCCTGATGTTGCACGGTCAGGGGAAACCGACCGACCTGACGGCGATGAGCGCCTGGCTTGCGGATACCGGATCCCTGGAGAAAGTAGGCGGCAACAGCCGGCTGGTGGAGCTGGTGGAACGGGTGCCCTCGACCGCCTCGATCGAGCAGGTGGCTCGTCTGGTGATGGACAAGTTCCTGCGCCGTCAGTTGATCCGCTCCGGCAACGAAGTGATCAAGCTGGGCTTCGATCAGAGCCTGCCGATGGAGCAGGTGCTCGATCAGGCGGAGCAATCGATCTTTGCCATCAGCCAGGAGAAGCCCTCCAAAGGCCTCACACCCACGGCTGAGATCCTTACCCAGACATTTGAGGAGATCGAAAGCCGCTCACTGGGCACTTCGGTTGCGGGCATCCCGGTGAACTTCTACGACCTGGATGCGATGACCCAGGGCCTGCAGCGCAGCGACCTGATCATCGTGGCCGGCCGACCGGCCATGGGCAAAACCTCGATCGTGCTCAACCTGGCCAAGAACGTGGCCCAACTGCACGACCTGCCGGTTTGCTTGTTTTCACTGGAGATGAGCAAGGAGCAGCTCACCTACAGGCTTCTGTCGATGGAAGTGGGCATCGAAGCGGGGCGGCTGCGCACCGGCCGCCTGCAGCAGGAGGAATGGCCGCTGCTGGGCCAGGGCATCAACAGCCTGGGGCAATTGCCGATCTACATCGACGACAAACCCAACTCCGGCGTACTGGAGATGCGTTCCCTCTGCCGTCGGCTGATGGCCGAACAGGGAAAGGAGCTGGGGCTCGTGATGATCGACTACCTGCAGCTGATGGAAGGATCGGGTTCCGATAACCGGGTGCAGGAGTTGTCTCGGATCACGCGGGGTCTCAAGCAGATGGCACGCGAACTGAACGTGCCGGTGATCGCCCTCTCCCAGCTCAGCCGGGGCGTGGAGTCACGCACAAACAAGCGACCCATGCTCAGCGACCTGCGGGAATCGGGCTCGATCGAGCAGGACGCCGATCTGGTGCTGATGATCTATCGGGACGAGTACTACAACCCCGAAACCCCAGACAGAGGCATCACCGAAGTGATCGTGACCAAGCACCGCAACGGTCCGGTCGGCACCGTGAAACTGCTCTTCGAGCCGCAATTCACCCGCTTCCGCAACCTGGCGGCGTAGACCGATTCAGATAATGAAGCCATGAGCTTCTCTGCTGCCCCCACAGAAAGTTTCGACGTGATCGTCGTGGGAGGCGGTCATGCCGGTTGTGAAGCAGCAATCACCGCAGCACGACTTGGCCTGAACACGGCCTTATTCACCCTCAACCTCGATCGAATCGCCTGGCAGCCCTGCAACCCTGCCGTCGGTGGACCGGCCAAAAGCCAACTCGTCCACGAAGTGGATGCCCTCGGCGGGGTGATCGGCCGCCTTGCTGATGCCACATCCATTCAGAAACGCATCCTCAACGCCAGCCGCGGACCAGCTGTGTGGGCCCTTCGCGCCCAGACCGACAAACGCCTCTATTCCCGCCAGATGCTGCAGCTGCTGCAGCACACCCCCAACCTCGCCTTGAGAGAAGCAATGGTGACTGGCCTGGAAGTCACCGGCAACGCTGATCAACAACGCATCACCGGCATCCGCACCTATTTCGGCAGCGTCTATGGCGCCGAAGCCGTGATCCTCACCGCTGGCACCTTCCTCGGAGGCCGCATCTGGGTGGGGCATCAATCGATGGCCGCCGGCCGCGCCGGCGAACAGGCCGCCGAAGGCCTCACCGAAGCATTGCAGCAACTGGGCTTCCAAACCGATCGGCTCAAAACCGGCACCCCCGCCCGCGTCGATCGCCGCAGCATCGCCCTCGATCAACTGGAGGAGCAGCCGAGCGATGCCGCCGATCGCTTCTTCTCCTTTGATCCGGCCGCCTGGGTGAGCGGTGAGCAGATGAGCTGCCACATCACCCGCACCACGGCGAAAACCCACCAGCTGATTCGCGACAACCTGCACCTCACCGCCATCTACGGCGGCGTGATCGATAGCAAAGGCCCCCGCTACTGCCCCTCAATCGAAGACAAGATCGTTCGCTTCGCCGACAAGGACAGCCACCAGATCTTTCTTGAGCCGGAGGGTCGTGACACGCCAGAAATCTATGTGCAGGGTTTCTCCACCGGCCTGCCGGAGCCGATCCAGCTGCAACTGCTACGCAGCCTTCCCGGCCTGGAGCAGGCGGTGATGTTGCGACCCGCCTATTCCGTGGATTACGACTACCTGCCCGCCACCCAGCTGAAACCCTCCCTGGAGACCAAACGAGTGCAAGGTCTGTTCAGCGCTGGCCAGCTGAATGGCACCACCGGCTATGAGGAAGCCGCCGCCCAAGGGCTGGTGGCCGGCGTCAACGCCGCCCGTTTCATCGGTGGACAGGAGCCGATCTACTTCCCCCGTGAGGGCAGCTATATCGGAACGATGATCGACGATCTGGTGAGCAAGGACCTGCGCGAGCCCTACCGGGTACTTACCAGCCGCAGCGAATATCGCTTGATCCTGCGTGGCGACAACGCCGACAGGCGACTCACGCCCCTGGGGCGCGAACTCGGCCTGATCGACGACCGCCGCTGGCAGCTGTTCGAGGACAAATTGAAGGCGATGGAGTCCGAAAAGCAACGACTGGAAACCGTGCGCCTCAAGGTGAGTGATCCAGTGGCTCCAACGGTGGAACAAGAAACCGGTGCTGCCATCAAGGGCTCCATCACCCTCGCCGATCTTCTGCGCCGGCCGGGCATGCACGCCAGCGATCTGGTGCGTCATGGGCTCGCCGATGCCGATCTACCCCTGCCAGTGCGTGAGGGCGCTGAGATCGACATCAAATACAGCGGCTACCTGCAACGGCAACAGCAGCAGATCGATCAGGTGAAACGTCAGAGCCAACGCAAGCTGCCTGCCGACCTGGATTACGCCGGTATCGGCACGCTCTCCAATGAAGCCCGCGAAAAGCTCAGTGCCATCCAACCCAGCACCCTCGGTCAGGCCAGCCGCATCCCTGGTGTCAGCCAGGCCGACATCACCGCACTGCTGATGTGGCTGGAACTACGGCAACGCCGGGCCCTCGCCGCCTCCAGCGAAGCTCGATAGCTTTAGGGACCCGACGAGGGTCCGCCTTGACCGTCCGGTTTCCCACCTCGTCCACGTACTGGAACCTGCGTGCTGAGCAGGTGATGAACAACGTGTTCGAGACCGCTGCCCTCGAACCGGTTGAGGTGGCCGTGCATGAGCACGACATCCCGGGCCCTGCTCTCGCTCGGCCAGCGGCAGAACAACCAACCCCCAGCAAGCCAGCCGATCACCAACCTGCCAAGTCGGCCACAGGGTTGATCAGCCTGCTGACCTTTGTCGCAGTGTCCGGCACCGTGAGCAGTGGCTGGTTGCTGAGCCATTGGCAGAGCTCCCGCGATCAGCTCGCTCAGGAGCGAAGCCTGCTGATGCTCGAACGGCTGCGGAATACCTCCACGCAACAACAAGCCACAACACAACAAGGAATACCCCGAACCGCTGTAGCCCAACCTGAGGGCAGCGCTGCCCTGTCACCCCCACCGCCTGAGCCGGCCTGGATGAGCGAGCTCGAACCGCTCACCTTGGAGGAATCACAGCTCCCAACGATGGCAACGACGCCACCCGCAACACCAATCACCTCAATACCAATCACCTCAACAGCCATCACCGCGACACCAAGCGGCCCCATGCCTCAGCTCACTGGAGTGGTGCAGGGCCCTGGTGGGAACAGCTCAGCCATCTTCCAGTTCGGCGCCAGCTCTTTTTCGGCTGAGCTCGGGGAAGCGATCGGTAGCAGTGGCTGGGTGCTGGATTCCGTCGGCGAGGCCGGAGCCGTGATCCGTCGCAACGGCCAGCGGCACAACCTGGCGGTAGGAGGGGTGTTCTGAACTCCGCCCCCTCTCTGCTGGTCTCTCCCAAGCAGCTCTGGGAGGCTCCCACCGAAGCTGTGCTCAGCGGAGAGGGGCCGCGTCAACTCCCCGGGGCATGGCGCTTGATGCTGCTGGGAGATGGCAGCCCCACCCGCCACCTGCAGTTGCTCACCGGCCAACCGGTGGCGGTTGATCTGATCGCCATGGAACCGGAAGCCGAACTCCCGACCAACGCACCTCCGGAGGTCGCAGAACTGCAGGCACCCCTGCTGCGACGCCAGGTCTGGCTCACCTGCGGCGGCATGCCGTTGGCCTGGGCCGAAAGCTGGTGGAACCAAACGGAGGCGAATTTACATCTGCAGGACCGCAGCCTGCCGATCTGGCGCAGCCTCACCCAGGGGCGTTCGGAGCTGTTCCGCGAAGTGGACGGTTTGGCCCTGGTGCAGGCCGAATGGCTGGAACACACCTTTGGTCACCGCGGCCCTTTCTGGAGCCGCCACTACCGCTTCTTCCGAGGCGGCAAAGCCCTCACGGTGATCCGTGAGGTGTTCAGTCCGCAGCTGGAAACCTGGCTCGGCGCGACCCTGCGCCAAGAGCTTCAAGAAAGTTGATGAATAATCTCACGGATTTGTTGGGATTTGCTCTTGACAACTTGCCATCACATATGCACTGGTGAGCATGTAGGCACATCGGTTTTCTGTGTCATGGCTGACAACAGCCCCTGGCTCTGCCTCGCCGAACTTGGCCGGATCTATGGGATCTCCGCGTTTCACTGCGGACGCATCCTCGAAAACCATGGCTGGCGTGACCGCCGTGGTCGGCCGACCCCAGCAGCCCTAGAGGCCGGAGCAGCAAGCAGTGTCGGTCCCCACGGCCAGGGTCGGCACGTGTTCTGGAGCCGCTCACTCTGCACGGAGTTGCTGAACAGCAACGGCTACACACCGATCAGCCGCAGCCTGCAGGTCGAACAATGGACCCAGCTTCTGGAAGCCCTACAGCTGGGCTCACCGTCGATCTCAGCCACCGCGGATCAGATGGCCGAGGAGATGCCTAACGAACTGGTGGAGGATGTGAACCATCAGCTGAAGGTGCGGGGCTGCAGCTATCGCGTCCCACCCCACCACAACTCAGCCAAGCGCAGGGTGGCCACGGGCTGAGCTGGGCTCAGGCGCGCCGCCGACTCGACCGCGGCAGGGCTCGGCGAACTGGAGATGGATCAACCTGAGGAGCAGCATCCAACTGACTGCTGCGACTGCGCTGCCAGCGGTCCACACGAAAGCTGTCGTCCTCTGGCCACTCCTCTGCTGAGTCGACTTCCGTTGATGTAGCCATTGGAATGGAGGGCTGCTCAGCCTGGGGCTGTCTAAAAACAGCCTGTTCAAAAGCGGGGCTTCCATCAGAGGGTCGTGGCTGACGCCGAGAGATGGCTTCCAGGGGGCGCTTGCCGCGGCGACTCGAACGCACTGCAGGCTCCTGCCAGGGTTCACGCCAATCGTCCTCCTCCTCCAGCAGCCACTCCACCTTGTCGCCCACCCAACGGCCGACGGATTCCAGATCCAAAGAGCTGCGGCGCTGCCCGGGACGTCGCCCGGAGACCCCATCCACAATCTGGCGACCGGTCTCCAGCCAGACGTCCCTGCGGCGTTCTCTTCGTTCTTCCATCGCTTGACGTTACCGACGCCGCCGGCGCAACCATCGCTCCCGGCGCAGGCCGATCAGAACGATGGCCATACCCCCCAGCTCCAGCGTCAGCAGAAACACCTCCATCTCAAGTCCACGCCTCGAACTGCAGCAGGCAACTGGCATGCCAGCGGCCCCCATGGTGAAGATCGCAGCAACGCCGACAGGCGGCATTGGTGATGCGCCGGCGGTAGGGATAGCGGCTGCCACAAGATGGACAAACCGCACACCAGCGCGGAGGACGAGCCGGTACCGGGTAGCGATGGCGCACGCTCACCTGGAATCGATCCTGAGCGGCGTTGATCGTGGCCATTCTCGCCCGGAACAACGGTCCATGGCTCTCGCGCCGCTGCAGGATCAGATCCACCCAGGCATGGATCATCTCGTGGCAGAGCGTGCTCTCGATGGCTTCCTGCGGCAACGGTTCCAGCAAGGGCCGCGACAGCACAATCTCGCTGCCACGACCATTGCCCACCCCAGGCCCCCGCTTGTAATAACCAGCGGTGCGGCTCATCCGGCCATCGCTCCAACGCACGGAACTGAGGGGCTGTCCCTCCAGCGTCAGCGCACCTCCGAAGTGCTCGCGATTGAGGCGATGAAACAACGGCAGCAGCGGCTGCAACGGCACGAGGGGGGAGATCCGAATCTGCGCCATCCTGACGCGGTCAGTCAGACTCGTCCCTGCTTTCACAGCTGCTGATGGAACTGGGTCTGGTGCGTGAGATCGGCAGCAAGGCTCTGCTGGCCGGCGGATTCACCCTTCTGGGGTACTGGATCTACAACGCAGTGCGTCTGGTTCTCGACGCCCGTGGCATTAACCCACTGATCAAGCAGTTCTTCACCCAGGTGGCCGCCGGTCGCATCGACGCGGCATACCTGCTCACCACCAAAACCTATCGGCAGCACGTCAACCGGCAGCAGTTCATCCGTTTCCTCGCCGATCTCAAGCTGAACAAGTTCCGCAACCTCAAATCCGGACGGCCCCGGGTTCAGGAGGGTGATCTGATCCTCACCGTGAAGCTGAAGTCTGAGGGCGACGAGGAACTGCCCCTCGATTTCACCTTCACCAAGGTGGAAGAGGACTGGCGCATTGCTCGGATCAACCGCGTCAATGCCTGATCGCAACGAGCGGGCTGCCGAGCTTCGGGGTCTGCTCAACAGGGCGGCCCACGCCTATTACGTGCTCGACAACCCGGTTCTTGAAGACGCGATCTACGACCGTCTCTACCGCGAACTGGTGGAGCTCGAACAGGCGAATCCATCCCTTCTCAGCACAGACAGTCCCACACAACGGGTGGGCGGCGTACCGGCTGCGGGCTTCAGCAGCGTTGA
>QCUJ01000011.1 GCA_003210795.1 Synechococcus sp. AG-679-B05
GGCCGGCGCAATCCGGTTGGTGGTCAGCGCATGGCCGAGGGTGGCCGCGATCGCCTCCTGTCCCACCAGCTGATCGAAGCGCTGGGGGCGGTATTTGTGATGCAGCGGCTGGTACGCCGAACTCATGCGCTGCGGGCAGTGCGCTGAGGTTACTCAGCCTGGTGGCTGCTAGGAAGTGCTGGTGGCTGCTCCAACAGGGCATCGATCTTCTGTTTGAGCTCTTCCACTTCCGCCAGCTCATCGGCGAGGCTCTGGCCGCTGAGCAGAAGCCGGCTGTTGCCGTCTTCACCAGCCTGCTGGACCAGGGTCTCGAGCTGGTGCAGCAACCGCTGGCGCAGCCGCTCCAGCTTTTCTACGCCCTGCCGTGCGATTTCGCGGGTGTTGTCGTCCAGCAGGCCGCGCTGCACCAGCAGCTCCAGGCCTCGCATCAGGGCCGATGGCATCAGACCGCTCCATCGGCGGGCCCGCTTCAGAGCCGAGTCGATCTGGCCGCTGTGGTGCCGGCCGGTTTTACACCAAGTGGCGAAGTGCTCGCAGTTGTTGAACAGCAGGTTGTAGTTCTGCTCGCCGATGCGGCTCATTGCTCGTCGGAGGGTGACGCCGGTGGGCGAGGCCTTGGCATGGTTGATCACGCTCAGGGGTTGCCCCTGGCTGAAATCATCACGGGAACTGCGCAGAATTTCACGACCCTCGAGGTAGTGAGCCACCGTGCCGTCGCCGAGATCGATGCCGTGGTGACGGAACAGCCCGTGCTGTCGCGGCACCTGCAGATGGTCAGCGGCGGCCAAGATGAATTCAGGCGGTCTTCTGCTGATCCGAACCCGGCAGCGGCAGCACCTTGCCGCCGGTGTGTTGCTCCACCATCGCTTTGGTCACGGTGAACTCCTTCACCTCGTTCTGGGATGGCAGGTCGTACATCAGATCCAACATCAGCTCCTCCACGATTCCGCGCAGGGCCCTCGCCCCGGTTTTGCGTCGATGCGCTTCCTTGGCGATGGCCTGAATGGCGTCAGCGTCGAACTGCAGCTGCACGTTGTCCATGCTCAGCAGCGTTCGGAACTGCTTCACTAGTGCATCGCGCGGGTCGGTGAGGATCGATTGAAGTGTGGTTTCATCCAGCGGTTCGAGCACAGCGCTCACCGGCATTCGACCGATGAATTCCGGAATCAGGCCGTACTTCACCAGGTCATCAGGCTCCAGATGCCGCAGCACCTGGGAGGCCTGCAGTTCCCGGTTGTTGCGACTGCGGCCTCGGTTTTCACCGGGCATAAAACCGATGGCATTCCGACCCATTCGCTTTTGCACCACCTCATCGAGGCCGACGAAGGCACCACCGCAGATGAACAGGATCTGGCTGGTATCGATCTGAATGCAGTCCTGATAGGGATGTTTGCGGCCACCCTGGGGAGGCACGTTGGCAACGGTGCCCTCCAGCATCTTCAGCAGCGCCTGCTGGACTCCTTCTCCGGAAACATCCCGTGTGATTGAGGGGTTTTCGCTCTTGCGGGCGATCTTGTCGATCTCGTCGATGTAGATGATGCCGCGCTGCGCCAGATCCACATCCATGTCGGCCTTTTGCAGCAGACGCAGCAGGATGTTCTCCACGTCCTCCCCCACGTACCCCGCCTCGGTGAGGGTGGTGGCATCGGCCACGGCGAAAGGCACGTCCAGCATCTCTGCCAGCGTCTGGGCCAGAAGTGTCTTGCCGCAGCCGGTGGGTCCGATCAGCAGGATGTTGCTCTTGTGCAGCCGCGTGGCGGTCTGTTCGGTCTCCCCCTGGCCATCTCCTTTCCAGGCGAGCCGTTTGTAGTGGTTGTAGACGGCAACAGACATCACCTTCTTGGCGGCGTCCTGGCCCACCACCTGTTCATCCAGGAAGCTCTTGATCTGCTGGGGTTTGGGGATCGAGGCCAGAGTGGGAGCAGGAGCCCCTGTTTTATGGGGCGCCGGACTCGCTTTGCGGCTTTGATCCGCTCCATGCCGAGTGTTGCCCTGGCTGTCCACCAGTTCCTCGTCCAGGATCTCGTTGCAGAGATCGATGCACTCGTCGCAGATGTAGACGCCCGGGCCGGCAATCAGCTTGCGCACCTGATCCTGCGATTTGCCGCAGAACGAGCACTTCAGATGGGCATCGAATTTCGCCATCGAACGCCGGGCACCTCAGACGGACATCACAGAGATGACCGGGTGGTCCCTCTGAAGACTCAGGATCGACAACGGAGCGTTGCTTGTCAGCTCTCCGTAATGATTCCTTCGCCCTCGGAGCTGTCCACGACGCGGTCAATCAATCCGTATTGAACCGCTTCTGCCGGGGAAAGGAAGTAGTCGCGGTCGGTGTCTTCTGAGATTTTGTCGAGGGGTTGGCCTGTGTGCTCGGCCATCAGGCCGTTGAGTGTTTCCTTGAGGAAAAGAATTTCCTTGGCTTGGATTTCAATATCCACCGCCTGACCCTGAGCTCCGCCAAGAGGCTGGTGAATCATGATCCGGGCGTTGGGGAGAGCCAGGCGTTTGCCCTTGGTCCCGCCGGTCAGCAGAAAGGCCCCCATGCTGGCGGCCAATCCATAACAAATGGTCACCACATCAGGTGCCACCTGCTGCATCGTGTCGTAGATCGCCAATCCCGCGGTGACGGATCCGCCGGGGGAGTTGATGTAGATCTGAATGTCCTTTTCGGGATCCTCAGCCTCGAGAAACAGCATCTGGGCCACAAGGGCATCGGCAATAGCGTCATCAACGCCGGTTCCTAGAAAGATGATGCGCTCTCTCAGAAGTCGGGAATAAATATCGAAGGCGCGATCGCCTCGACCGGACTGTTCCACCACCGTCGGTAGCGGGCCTGGAGCCGAAATCGGCATTTCGGCGCGCCAGCGGTTCTGGATCGGGTGGTGGCTGCGGGCGTCTATCACGCTCTCGATCTCGTACTGAATGGGATCAATCTATGGGCGCTGCTCAGCTCTCGGCGTCCGCCTTGGACTTGGCAGCCTCTTTGGTCTTGCTTGCCGGCGTTTTCTTGGCAGCAGGCTTGTCATCGGTGGCTGCATCGTCCGTGGACGGTGCCTTTTCGGTGAGTGTGCTGTTCTCCTCGAGCCAGCCCATCAGCTGGTCCTGAATCAGGTCATCCATCACGGCCTGGCGCAGGCGGTCCGGATCGATGTTGGCGTCGGCAGACAAGTCTTTCTTCACCTCTTCAACTTTGTCGTCCACTGCCTTGTCGTCCACCGAAATGCTCTCGGCTTCGGCCAGTGCGGTGAGGGCGAAGCTGCGACGCAGGCGCTCCTCTGCTTCCGGGCGGGAGTTCTGCATCAGGTTGCGGACCAGATCAGGTGTGAACAGGGATTTCACGTCCATCCCCTGCTGTGCGAACTGGGCTGCGGTCTGTTCCAGCAGATTGCGGCTTTCCTGCTGGATGAGTGCCTCGGGAAGCTCCACCTCGAGCTGCTCCACCAATGCCGCGACGAGAGCGTCGCGGCGGTTGCTGGTCTGACGTCGCTCGGCGTCGTCCTTGAGGCGCTGCTCCAGGTCCTTGCGTAAATCGGCCAGGGTCTTCTGTTCGCTGGCTTGCTTGGCAAAAGCGTCATCGAGCTCAGGCAATTCCCGGGTCTTGAGATCTTTCAGTTCGATTTCGAAGGCAGCCTTGCGGCTCCTGGCGTCCTCCTTGGGGTAATCGTCGGGGAACTGGCAATCGACCGTTTTGGTTTCGCCGGCCTTCATTCCGATCACTCCCTCGATGAAACCTGGAATCATGCGGCCGTGCTCGAGATCCACATCCATTGAGTCAGCGCTGCCGCCATCGATCTCACTTCCGTCATCGGTGTAGGTGCCTTTGAAGCCCAGCACGGCAATGTCGCCCTTCTCGGCAGCACGGCCCTCAACGGGAACAACCGTGGCCAACTGCTTGCGGGAGTCCTCGATCATCGCGTCGACGCGGGAGGCGTCGTAGGCGACGGTCTCGAATTCGGCCTTTAATCCCTTGGTGCTTTTCAGAGTCGGTGTGGGGGCCACGTCTGCTTCCAGGGTGAAGCTGACGTCGCTGCCGGGCTGGAAGTTCTCCAGCAATCCTTCGAAGCCATCGGTCAGATCGGGCTGGCTGATCGGTTCCAGAGATTCCTGCTTGATGGCGTCCCGCCAGGCCGCATCCACCAAATTTTCCAGTGCCGTTGCTTTGATCCGCAGGCTGCCGATCTGCTGCACCAGCACGGTGCGAGGCACTTTGCCCTTGCGGAAGCCGGGGAGATTCACGCTGCGGCTCAGCTTGGTGATGGCGTCGTCGTATCCAGCCTTGGTTCGCTCTCCGGGAAGCGTCACCGTCACCGCCAGTCGGCTGCCGGGGCGGGATTCGGTGGTGACGTTCAGGGCAGCAGCGCTCATGGCGGGATTGCGGGAATCGGCAGGGCAGCAGCGCACTTTAAGAAACGATTGCTTTTGGACCCATCCCGGTAAGGTGAGATCAAAGCTTTGTTGCTTTCGTCACCTTCTCTGCATGTGATGGACAACATCGATCAGCCAGAAGCATTGATGTCCTCTCACCCCATCGTTTGACTTCGTCTCTTCCTGACCGTCCTCTCAACGTTGCTGTTCTTGGTTCCAGTGGTGCCGTTGGGCAGGAACTGTTGGCTCTGCTCGAGGAGCGCAATTTTCCAGTTGCGGAATTGAAGCTGCTGGCTTCGGCTCGCTCCGCTGGACAAACCCAACGCTGGAACGGACTCACGCTCACGGTCGAAGAAGTGACGGCTCAGTCTTTTGAGGGTGTGGATCTGGTGTTGGCTTCGGCCGGCGGAGCCGTTTCGAAAAACTGGCGCGAGGCGATCACCAGTGGCGGAGCCGTGATGGTGGACAACTCCAGCGCCTTTCGGATGGAGGAGGGTGTTCCCTTGGTGGTGCCGGAGGTCAACCCCGAGGCAGCTTTTGAGCATCAGGGTGTGATTGCAAACCCCAACTGCACCACCATCCTGCTCAGCCTCGCCTTGGCTCCCCTGGCAGCAAAAAGGCCGATGCGGCGCGTGGTGGTGAGCACGTATCAATCCGCCAGCGGCGCCGGTGCCCGTGCCATGGAAGAGCTGAAAACCTTGTCGCAGACCGTGTTGGATGGTGGCACTCCTCAGGGGGAGGTGCTGCCGTATTCCCTGGCCTTCAATCTCTTCCTGCACAACTCGCCGCTGCAGGACAACAGCTACTGCGAGGAGGAGATGAAAATGGTCCATGAAACCCGCAAGATCATGGGTTTGCCCGATCTGAGATTCACGGCCACCTGTGTGCGGGTACCGGTGCTCAGGGCCCACTCAGAGGCGGTGAATGTGGAGTTCGAGCAGCCTTTTCCGGTGTATGAAGCTCGCCAACTGCTCTCGCAGGCTGCCGGGGTTGAGCTGATCGAGGATGCTGCGGCTAATCGTTTTCCGATGCCGACGGATGTCACCGGCCGCGATCCTGTGGCGGTGGGCCGTATCCGGCAGGACATCAGCAACTCCAATTCCTTGGAACTGTGGCTTTGCGGTGATCAGATCCGGAAAGGGGCTGCCCTCAATGCGGTGCAGATCGCAGAACTACTGATCCAGAAGTCATGACCAACGCAGCGACCCTTTCCCCAACCCCCTTTGGTCGTGTGGTCACCGCGATGGTGACCCCTTTTGATGCCAGTGGTGCGGTGGATTTCGCCCTGGCAGGACGCCTGGCTCGCCACCTTGTGGACCAGGGCTCCGATGGTTTGCTGGTGAGTGGCACCACCGGTGAATCCCCAACTCTCAGTTGGCAGGAACAATTGAAACTGCTTCAGGTGGTTCGGGATTCCGTGGGCTCCGATGCCCAGGTTCTGGCAGGCACGGGGAGCAACAGCACGGCTGAAGCGGTTGAGGCCACCCGAGAAGCGGCCGCTGCCGGTGCTGACGGAGCTTTGGTGGTGGTGCCCTACTACAACAAGCCCCCCCAGGACGGGTTAGAGGCACACTTCCGTGCCGTGGCAGAGGCGGCGCCTGATCTGCCATTGATGATTTACAACATCCCGGGGCGTACGGGTTCTGCGATCGAACCGCAGACCGTGGCGCGGCTGATGGACTGCCCCAACGTGGTGAGCTTCAAAGCTGCCAGTGGCACGACGGAAGAAGTGACCGCCTTGCGACTGGCCTGCGGTCCCCGACTGGCCATCTACAGCGGAGATGACGGTCTGACTCTGCCGATGCTCGCCGTGGGTGCGGTTGGTGTTGTGAGTGTTGCCAGCCATGTGGCTGGACTTGAGATCCGCAGCATGGTCGAGGCCTATCTGAGTGGCGACGGAGCTGCAGCCTTGGCCGAGCACGAAGCACTGATTCCACTGTTCAAGGCCTTGTTCGCCACCACCAATCCGATACCCGTCAAAGCCGCCCTGGAATTGAACGGCTGGCCCGTCGGACCCCCCCGTCTTCCCCTGACTCCCTTGCCTGAAGCGATGAGAACAACCCTCGCCATCACCCTGTCCGCCCTTCGTCAGACCTGACAGTCCGGCTTAACGGCTCACGCACAAAAGTTTTCGCAATCTCTTTTCATGATTAACAACACACAATCCGGGAAGGCTCAAGACCCTTGTTTGAGGGTGATTCCTCTGGGGGGTCTGCATGAGATCGGTAAGAACACCTGTGTTTTCGAGTACGGCGACGACCTGATGCTCGTGGATGCCGGTCTGGCCTTCCCAAGCGACGGAATGCACGGCGTGAATGTGGTGCTGCCTGACACGACGTTCCTGCGCGAGAACCAGAAACGCATCCGCGGAATGATCGTGACCCATGGTCATGAAGACCATATCGGTGGCATCTCGCACCATCTCAAGCACTTCAACATTCCTGTGATCTATGGCCCTCGGTTGGCCTTATCGCTGCTCACCGGAAAAATGGATGAAGCGGGTGTCAGCAAGCGAACAACGCTGCAGACCGTGAGTCCGCGAGAAGTGGTGAAGGTGGGTCAGCACTTCTCAGTGGAATTCATTCGCAACACCCACTCGATGGCTGACAGCTACTCGCTGGCCATCACCACACCCGTGGGAACGGTGGTCTTCACCGGTGATTTCAAATTTGATCACACCCCGGTTGATGGAGAGCATTTCGACATGGCCCGTCTGGCTCACTACGGCCAGAAGGGTGTCCTCTGTTTGTTCAGTGATTCCACCAATGCCGAGGTGCCGGGCTTCTGTCCGCCTGAGCGTTCGGTGTTCGATAATCTCGATCGCCACATCGCCAATGCCGAAGGGCGGGTCATCGTCACCACCTTCGCCAGCTCCATTCATCGGGTTTCGATGATCCTTGAGCTGGCCCTCAAGAACGGCCGCAAGGTCGGCCTGCTGGGCCGCTCGATGCTCAATGTGATCGCCAAGGCTCGAGAGCTCGGTTACATGCGGGCACCGGACGAACTCTTTGTACCGATCAAACAGATCAACGACGTCTCCGATCGCGAGACGTTGTTGCTGATGACCGGCAGCCAGGGGGAACCGCTGGCGGCACTCAGCCGCATCTCCCGCGGCGAGCACCCACAGGTGAAGGTCAAGACCACCGACACGATTATTTTCTCCGCCAGCCCGATTCCCGGAAACACCATCTCTGTGGTGAACACGATTGACAAGCTGATGATGCTTGGCGCCAAGGTCGTCTATGGCAAAGGCGAGGGCATCCACGTGTCCGGCCATGGCTTCCAGGAAGACCAGAAATTGATGTTGGCCCTTACCCGGCCGAAGTTTTTTGTTCCCGTTCACGGCGAGCACCGGATGCTCGTGCAACACGCCCGCACCGGCCATTCGATGGGTGTGCCTGAAAACAACACGCTGATTCTCAACAACGGTGATGTGGTTGAGCTCACTCCCGATTCGATCCGCCGTGGTGATCCCGTCAAGGCCGGTATTGAGCTGTTGGACCAGTCCCGCAATGGAATCGTTGATGCCAGGGTGCTCAAGGAGCGTCAGCAGCTGGCTGTGGATGGCGTGGTGACCATCCTGACGGCGGTCAGTACCGATGGCGCCATGGTGGCGCCGCCACGGGTGAATTTGCGGGGAGTCGTCACCACGGCCGATGCGCGCAAGATGTCGCTCTGGACGGAGCGGGAGATCACCTGGGTTTTGGAGAACAAGTGGAAGCAGCTCAGTCGGGACACTGGTGGTAAGGCTCCGGAGGTGGACTGGATGGGCGTTCAGCGAGAGGTGGAAGTCGGCCTCGGTCGCCGCATGCGCCGTGAACTTCAGGTGGAGCCTCTGATCCTCTGCCTTGTTCAGCCAGCCCCCGCGGGTACCGCTGTTTACAAGGGACGTGCCGATGCGGAGCCCGACAATCGTCCCGCCCCGCGTGGACGCCGCGGGGGCGGTGGTGGTCACCCAGTCCGACGCAACGGTCAGAACAACGGCGTTGGCACGCCGGCACCGATCCGTCAGGCCGGTCGTTCCGACGCTGCTCCTGCTCGACCCGCAGCCCCAGTTGCAGCCTCGGCTGCGGTGGTGGAAAAAGTGCAGTCCAAACCAGCTCCCGAACCTGAAATGCCGGCTGGTCGCACTCGCCGCCGTCGTTCGGCTGCTGCCTGATCATCGATTACTGCGCTGTTGCTGATCAGGCAGCAGTCGCTGAAGCCAGGAGGTGCCGTGGGATTCCGTATCGGATTCCACGGCTTTGGCTTTTTGGGCTGGACGTGGCACCTTGACTCGCAGCAGGCTGCCTGAAAGCAGATCCATCGGATCGGGTTGTGGTGAAGGCGTTGGTTCAGCGGTTGGTTGCGGCTCAACCGGGGGTGATGGTTCAGGTTGAGGAGCTTGCCTTGCTGTGGGGGTTGGCGTGAACGTTGGAGTGGGCTGAGGTTCGGCTGGGATTGTTGGCTCGGGAGAGGGGAGTTGGGCAGCTGTTCAACCCATGGCATTGCGGTGGATTGGTGGTGGGTTGCTTGGCTGAAGCTGCTGCTGAGTTGTTGATCGTTCAGGAAGGGATCGTGCAGCAGGTTGGTTCCTGATTCAGTTGGAACAGATGTTGTTCGTTGGCTGGGTGCTGCTTCGTCAGGGATGGCCCTTGCCCGTTCCAGCCCCTGCTCGGCCAGTTCCGCCACGGTTTCATGGGGTTGATTGTCGAGCACCAGTTGGTACAACCCGCTGCGGTTTCTGCATGGTTCAGGCCATAGAGCTCCACATTCGCCAGCAGCAGCCCCACAAAGGCGCGCCAGCCCTGGGCGGCGGTCTGCGCATCCGGATCCTCCGCGGTTGTTTCGAGCTGGTTCAGCAGGGCGCCTGCAATCCTGCTGGCCTCCCCGTAGTCACCTGCGCCGTAGGCCCGTTCGGCCGCCTTGTATCGCTTGTCAGTCGTTGTCGAGAGGGGAGGCTGTGCCATGGGCCTGATGGTGCTCCTGTCCCCCCAGCCCAAAGCCAGCATGCACAGCCTGTAACGCTGCGACGCCGTTCTGCTCGGGAACCACACAGCTGGTGCGAATTTCACTGGTGGCGATCAGCCCGATATTGATGCCGGCATCCGCGAGGGCTCGGAACATCCTGCCGGCGGTACCTGGTGTTGCGGGCATACCAGCGCCCACGGCGCTGATACGGGCGATGGCATCGCCTTCCTCCAGTGCTGCGCCGGGCCACTGAGCCAGCAGTGGCGCCAGTGCCACATCGGCGCGGCTGCGGTCCTCCTTGCGCAGGATGAAGCTGATGTCGCGGGAGCCGTCGCTGTGTTGCCGCTCAGACTGAACGATGGCATCAAGACTGATGCCACGTTCCGCCAGGGAGCTGCACAGCGATGCGGCGGTGCCGGGGCGGTTGGGAACGTGACGCACCGTTAACTGGGCCTGATCGCGGTCGAGGGCGACACCACGCACCTCGGGTTCGTCCGTGCAGCTCAGCTCAGGGTTCATCCGCACCTGGGAGTCCGCCACATCGAAGGCCTGCTGGACGGCCTGAAGAGCCTTGCGACCGGAGGCGGAATCGATCACACAACTTACCTTCACTTCGCTGGTGGCGATCAGCCGCAGGTTGATCTTCTGCTGCGAAAGACAGTTGAACAGGCCGGCTGCGATGCCGGGGCGACCCATGATGCCGGCACCACTGATGCTGAGTTTCGTCAGGCCTCCTTCGGCGGCCAGTTCTCCACCGAGGCTGTCAAGCACCGACTGACTCACGCTGCGCGCATGCTCTAGGTCTGATTCCGCCACCGTGAAGGTGATGTCGTTGCTGCTGCCTTCGTGGGTGGCCTGGATGATCAGATCCACGTTGATGCCAGCAGTGGAGAGGGTTTCAAACAGTCGTGCAGCAATGCCAGGCTGATCAGGGATATGGGAGAGAGCCAGCACGGCCTGTCCCTCCATCTGTTCCACGCCATCCACCGGGCTGCCCAGCTCCAGCCCGCTCTGTCCGATCAGTCGATTGCAGCGGCTGGTGAGCAGGGTGCCGGGTTCATCACTCCAGCTGGAGCGCACGCGCAAGGGAACGCAGTAGTTCCTGGCGATCTCCACCGCGCGTGGATGCAGCACTGAAGCTCCCAGGCTGGCCAGTTCCAGCATTTCGTCGCAACTCACCTCAGCCATCAGCTGAGCATCGGGCACCTTGCGCGGGTCGGTGCTCAGCACGCCAGGGACGTCGGTGTAGATCTCACAGACATCGGCCTCGAGGGCGGCGGCCAGGGCCACGGCCGAGGTGTCGGATCCACCGCGCCCAAGGGTTGTGATTTCTGCGATGCCGCCGGGGCCACTGCTTGTGCCCTGGAAGCCAGCCACCACCACGACCTGTCCTTCGTTCAGCTGGTTGCGGATGCGATCGGTCCGGATCTCCAGAATGCGGGCGCGGCCGTGAATGGATTCGGTCACGATTCCCACCTGAGGTCCGGTCATCGACACGGCCGTCACCCCCTGCTGGTGGAGGGCCATCGCCAGCAAGGCCATGGAGACCTGCTCTCCGCTGGCAAGCAACATGTCCATCTCCCGCTGCGGCGGACTGGTGTTGATGGCGGCCGCCAGTCCGGTCAGCTCGTCGGTGGTGTGTCCCATGGCCGATACCACCGCCACCACTGAATCGCCAGCGTCGCGGCATCGCCCGATCCGCTCGGCCACGGCCTGGATGCGTTCCACGCTGCCGACGGAGGTGCCGCCGAACTTTTGCACCAGGAGGGCCATGGCCGATCTCAGCAACGCTGGATTTTCTCACTCAGCCTGGGCAGGCATCGCTCAGCCCAGCAGGCCGTCACGGAATGCGTCCCCGGGTTGGGCTCCTCGTTTGAGGCGAGATTCCACCTCGAGCAGTCGGCTCAGCAAGGCAAGGAATCGTTTCGGCTGACGGCCCTGAAGTTGTTTTCGCATCACATAAATGCGTTTGGGATTGCCGATGCCTGCGGCCTTGGCGATCACGGCCACATCCCGCTCCCCTTGCTTGTCCAGCAGGCTCACCCAGAGCCAGCCGCGGATCTGCCCGGTGAGGGTGGCCACTATGCGTAGGGCCGGCTCACCGGCATCGATCAGGGCATCCCAGAGTGCAATGGCTTCTCCGGGGTTGCCTTCCAGCAGGGCGTCTCCCACCGCCAGGGGATTGGTGGAACGCCCCCCCACCAGTTCGTTCACCAGCGCTGCGGAAACATGGTTGCTGCGCAGGGAGAGCTTGCGCAGTTCCGATTCGAGCCGTGCGCTGTCGGTCCCGATGGCATCCACCAGGGCATCGATGGCGTCGGCAACGAGAGTGAGGTTGAGAGCTTCGGCGGTGCGCTGCACCAGCTGCCGCTGGCCCACACCATCCCAGACGGCCGGCAGGGGAAATTTCTGCTCAAGGTCGAGCCCCTGTTTGATCCGTTTCTGCAGTGCTTTGGTGGTGCGCAGGCGCCCGTCCGGTTTCGCTGGGTTCACCAGCACCAGGTGGCTGCTGTCGGGAATCAGGGTGAGGGCGCTTTCGAAACGATCGGCCAGCTCGGCAGGGCAGGCATTGCAAAACGGGCTGCGCTGCAGCAGCACCAGCCGTTCTCCTGCCGCGAAGGGTGGCGTTCGGGCCTCATCAAGGGCCTGGGCGGCCTGGCCGGTTTCAGCACCATCGAGGCGGCTGAGGTTGAGGCTGCTCCAGTTCGGATCCACAACGCTGTCGATCAGGCCCTGAATGGCCCGATCCCGCGCTGCGGCGTCATCCCCCCAGATCAGATGGATCGGCATGGGTCGATGATGGCGGGGATGGCCCAGGACCACCCGATTTTCACCGAAAGCATCCGGCGGATTCGTGAGGCTTTGGGGCCAACGGCTCTGCATCCCTTGGAACAGCAGGTGCTGGAACGGTTGGTGCACAGCAGTGGCGATCTGACTCTGGGCGGATTGCTGCAGTTCACACCTGGGGCCTGTGATCGAGGCCTGGAAGCCCTGCGATCCGGTGCTGTGATCCTCACCGATACGGCGATGGCGGCGGCGGCGGTGGCCCCGATGGCGAAGCGCACGTTGGGAACTCAGGTGCTCACCGTCCTGGAATGGGCGCCGGATTGTGCTCCACAGGGATCAACGCGCACGGCGGTCGGTCTGGAGAGAGCCTGGAACGATCTCAGTGGCGATCGGTCGTCTCCGTTGCTGTTGATCGGCAGTGCGCCCACGGCGTTGGAGCGGTTGTTGGACCTGGTGGCTGCCGGGGCGGCGGCCCCCAGTTTGGTGATCGGGATGCCGGTTGGTTTCGTGGGTGTGGCGGAAAGCAAACGACGGCTGGCTGCCAGTGGTTTGCCCCAGATTCGACTGGAGGGCAGTCGCGGCGGTGCTGGTCTGGTGGGGGCAGCGGTTAATGCGTTGCTGCGGGCGGCATCAGCTTGAGGGCATCGCCCCGCCAGTGCAGTTGCCAGCCCCCTGGCAGGTCGCTGTTGCCACCGGGGGCACCTCCGGCGAGTTTGGTGCTGAGCTGATCTAACTGGGCGGCATCGACGGCTGGAACGCCCTGCATCTGCAGCCACTGGGCCAGAAGTTGCCTTCGGGTTGCTGAGCTGAGGGTTCCGATTTGGCGGCGGTTGAGGCCATCGCTGTGCTGCAGTTGCTCCAGCACCAGGCCACTCAGTTCGGTCTGGGTGTCCCGCAGCTGGGACAGTCGCTCCGCCTGTTCGGCCATCCGCCGGCTGCAGCCGGGGTGGAGTGCTTCCAGGACCGGCAGCACCTCATGCCGGATGCGGTTGCGGGCGAAGGCGGCGGACTGGTTGCTGGGGTCCTCCCAAACCGGCAGGGCCAGATCACGACAGATCGCTGCGGTGTCCTCGCGGCTGAATCCCAGCAGGGGTCGGCGGAGCTGGGGACCGTTAGCGCTCAAGGGCCGAAGGGATCGCAGGGTGGTCAGGCCCGCGAGGTCGCTGCCGCGGGCCACCTGCAGCAGCATGGTTTCGGCCCGGTCACTGGCGGTGTGGCCCGTCACCACATCAGCGCCGCTGAGGCGGGCCTGCCGCTCCAGAGCGTCGTACCGCCAGCGGCGTGCGGCAGCCTCGGTGTGGGCCAGTTCGCCTGGAGCTTGCTGGATTTCAAGGGTCAGATCCTGCCCGCTGCACCACTCCTGCAGTTCGGCAGCGACGGTGGCCGAGCTGGCATGCCAGCCGTGGTCGCCGTGCCACAGCTGCAGAGTCCAGTGGTGCTGGGGCTGCAGCTCCTGCAGCAACCCCAGTAGGGCCATCGAGTCCTGGCCACCGGAGATGGCCAGCAGCAGCCGGGCACCTGCGGGCAGGAGCTGGGGCTGCTGCCGCAGGCGGTTGTGCAGTTGGTGATGCCAGGACGTCCAGGCCAAGGCGGATGGTCGCTGTTCCCCCACGGTGTGAGAATTAGGTGGTCGCTGTCCAGTCCCCATGACCCGTCTTCAGCAGCTGCCTGTCGCTTTGCAGCGCAGCCTCGTGCAGCGGTCCACCCTCAAGGTGATCGCTGGTCTGATGAATTTCGATGCCACCAGTGTGGAGCGGGTGGCCCGGGCGGCTGGCCAAGGCGGGGCGGATCTGATCGATGTGGCTTGCGATGCCGAACTGGTGAAGCTGGCAATCGGGGCCTCCGCTGGTGTGCCGGTGTGTGTGTCGTCGGTCGAGCCGGAGCAGTTCCCTGCGGCAGTGGCTGCCGGTGCTGTGATGGTGGAGATCGGCAATTACGACGCTTTCTATCCCCAGGGCCGCATTTTTGATGCGGATGAGGTGTTGGCATTAACCCGCCAGACCCGTGCATTGCTGCCAGATGTGGTGCTGAGCGTGACCGTTCCCCACGTTTTGCCGATGGATGAGCAGGAGCAGCTAGCCATCGATTTGGTGGCTTCGGGCGCCGATTTGATCCAGACCGAGGGTGGTACCAGTGCCAAGCCCTTCAGTGCCGGCAGCCTTGGTCTGATTGAGAAGGCCGCTCCCACCCTGGCGGCAGCCCACAGCATCAGCCGTGCGGTGAGCGCCCCTGTGCTGTGTGCCTCCGGCCTCTCGGCAGTGACCCTACCGATGGCAATTGCCGCTGGTGCCACCGGCGTGGGTGTGGGCTCGGCGGTCAACCGTCTGGACAATGAGCTAGCGATGATCGCTGTTGTGCGTGGTCTGCGGGAAGCCCTCAACTCCACTGTGGCGACCATTGTTTGAGCGACTGGCTCAGCTCCAACTCCACTCAATGCCGTAGCGGCTTCGTACACCTGCAACGGTGCTCCGAAGTTGGTCTTGCAGTCGATCCCGTAGAGCGGGGTCGACGCTGTGGGTATCTCCGCTTCCAGCATTGGCATGTGGCACAAGCGCGGGTACGGGCTTCGGTTCGAGACCGATGAAATCAAGCAGGCGTGGCCAGATCCACTCCATCTGTTCAAACAAGTCTTCGCTGCGCAATATCAGTAGCTGATCGCAGTGGAATAGGTCTTCGTAACGATTTAATTGCTCGAGATAGCGGCTGCGACTCACATAACTGTGCTTCTGTTGGCTGAACGGGTCTCTGCTGGCCAGCCTGCTTGGTTCGGCCGCTATTGCATCGCCGAGCTCCAGCGGTTCGAAACCGCGTTTTCGGGAGTGGAAATATTGTGAAATCGCTCGCTCCACCGGATCTCTCAACAGCACGATCAACTTCGCCTGGGGCAGAAGGGTGTGGATCCGACTTGGAGCTTCAGGGTGAAAAAGATAGAAGGGGGTGATTTCGCCGCACCTCTGCTGTGGAGTGGCCCCTCTGAAATGCTCGCGATACCAGAATTCACCCTGGTCGTAGTTCTGGGTGAAGTACTGCACCTCCTTGCAGTCGGGCAGGTGTACCTGCTGATGTTGAGTGAGAAGCCAGTGGAGGGTCGTGGTTCCACCTTTCTGAGTGCCTAGACCGAGAAAGTCCGGCAGGGGAGGCGCCATCGCCACGGGGGGAATTCCTGTTGTTGAGCCGCAGACGAAGGTTCGCATGACTCGCAACGCCTTCATGGTGTGAAGACTGCCGCCCGAGCTCCCGGGTGCTTCGGTTCGCGTGTGAAAATCTTGATCTGTATTCCAGACCCATGCAGTTCCTCAACACGCTGACCGTTCTGGCCCTAGTGGTGATGTCCTTCGCCCTGATCGTTGCGGTTCCGGTTCTGTATGCCTCAAGCGAAGACAGTGGCCGCTCTAATCGCCTGATTCTTCTTGGTAGCGCTGCATGGGTGGCCCTGGTACTGCTCAACTGGGGTATGAGCTTCTTCGTGGTCTGATTTTTACCCTCGCTCCTCAGGGGGGGTGTCACGATGTCTGGAATTAAGACGGCACCACCCCATGGCCACGTTTGAAGGACGCTTCTCAGATGCGAGTGGTCTCCGTATCGGCGTGATTGTGGCCCGTTTCAATGATCTGGTGACAGCCAAATTGCTTTCTGGGTGTCTTGATTGCCTGAAACGT
Source organism: Synechococcus sp. AG-679-B05 (assembly GCA_003210795.1). GTDB lineage: Bacteria > Cyanobacteriota > Cyanobacteriia > PCC-6307 > Cyanobiaceae > Parasynechococcus. The sequence continues at coordinate 15,765 of QCUJ01000011.1, forward strand.
CATGGAATTGACGTTTCAGAAACCAGCTCACAGCTGGATGTGGCCTGGGTTCCAGGCTCGTTTGAGTTGCCGATTGTGGCCCAGCAGATGGCACGAAGCAGTCAGTACCAGGTGATCATCACTCTGGGCGCAGTGATTCGTGGCGATACGCCTCACTTTGACGTGGTGGTGGCGGAAGCCAGCAAGGGTGTTGCTGCCGTGGCTCGGGACACCTCCGTGCCGGTGATCTTTGGTGTTTTGACCACAGACACTATGCAGCAAGCCCTGGAGCGGGCGGGCATTAAAAGCAATCTGGGTTGGAGCTATGGCCTTGAAGCTTTGGAGATGGGCAGCCTTATGAAAGCTCTGCCTTCTGCCTGAATATTTCTTCAGGTCGTGAGTTGGTCGAGAACCTGACGGGCCCGTTGCAGAACAGGGGTTGGCACTCCCGCCAGCCTTGCGGCTTCGATTCCGTAGCTACGACTGGCTCCGCCGGAGCTCACCTGATGTAGAAATACAAGATCTTCTCCCGTTTCCTCCACCAACACCTGAAAGTTGGCAACGTTGCTGCGTTCACCGGCCAGGTTGTTGAGCTCGTGATAATGGGTTGCAAAGACTGTGCGTGAGCCCAGATCGGTCGCCAGATGTTCGCTCACAGCCCAGGCGATTGACAAGCCGTCAAAGGTGGCGGTGCCTCTGCCGATCTCGTCGAGCAAAACCAACGAGCGCTCGCTGGCGTGGTGAAGGATGTTGGCCGTCTCGGACATTTCCACCATGAAGGTGGACTGGCCTGCTGCGAGATCATCCACGGCGCCCACCCGGGTGAAAATTCGGTCGGCGATGCCGATGCGGGCTGCCTTGGCTGGGACCCAGCTCCCGATTTGGGCGAGCAACTGGATCAGGCCGATCTGGCGTAGGTAGCAGCTCTTCCCGCTTGCATTGGGTCCGGTGAGCACCACGAGATCTGTTCCCTGGCCGAGATGTACATCGTTTGGAGTGAAGTTGGTCTCCACCAGTCGCTGCTCCACCACTGGATGTCGGGACGCTTGCAGCTGTAACTCTCGGTTTTCGCTGAGTTCAGGAGCGCAATAACCGTTGGTGGCGGCCACATCGGCCAGCCCCGCAAGGGCATCGAGCGCCGCGACCGCACGAGCCGCCTGACGGATGGGTGCAGCCATTGCACCGACCTGCTCCCTCAATTTGCAAAACAGTTCGTATTCACGCTGATAGGCCCGCGCTCGCAGCTGGAAGATCTGACCTTCGCGTTCCTTGAGGTCGGGCGTGATGAACCGCTCTTCGTTGGTGAGGGTCTGGCGGCGGATCCAGTGGTCCGGCACCGAGGTGGACTTGGCTTTGCTCACCGCAAGGAAATAACCGAAGGTGCGGTGGTATTGGAGTCGCAGGTTGCTGTTGCCGCTCAGGCGGCGTTCCTGCTGTTCCTGGTGGCTCAGCCAGGTGTCCTGGTCATCGAGCTGGTTGCGTAGTCCATCGAGCACTGGATCGATCCCGTCGTGCATCAATCCCCCTTCGCTCAGAGTGAGCGGTGGTGTTTCGATGAGGTGGTGCCGTATGGCGTCCGCCAGCTCCGCCAGCTCCGGCTGCGGTTGCAGGAGTCGATCCAGCCATGCTGGTCCCTGCTCCACCTGGGCCTTGAGTTGGACAGCCAGCTGCGGCAGTCGCTCCAGGCCATCAGCGATCGCCACTAGATCACGAGCTCCGGCCTGTCCGGCCCCGGCGCGGCCGGACAGGCGTTCGAGGTCACCCATCGGTCTCAACAGCCGACGCAGTTTCAAGCGCAGCTTGCGCTTCTGCACCAGCGCTGTGACCACCGCCTGGCGTTGCTCGATGGCCTTCCGGTTCATCAGTGGCGCTTCAATCCAGCGCCGCAGGCAGCGACCGCCCATCGCGGTGAGGCAGCGGTCGATGGCCCAAAGCATCGATCCCTGTAGTTGTCCGTCTCGCTGGGTGGCAGTGAGCTCGAGGTTGCGGCGGGTCTGGGCATCGAGCACCAACGCATCACCGCTGAGCACAATGGCTGGCACATCGAGGGGAACATTGCTTGTCTCCTCCAGCGGTTGGGTCTCGTGCAGGTAGGCGATCAGTCCCCCGAGGGCCTTGAGGGCTAGGGGCATCTCCGGTAACCCGATGCCGTCGAGGCCAGCCAGCCGGTAGTGGCGCAGCAACGTCGCTTCGGCTTCCGGACGGCTGAAGGGTGTTTTCGCCACCGTGGTGAGTGGCAGTCCTTCCGGGCACCAGGCTGGGCTTGATTCAGGCCCGCTCCACAGCAGTTCCGAGGCCTGCAGCTGGGCCAACTGCTGGTGCAGAGCGTCGCTGTTCTGCCGCTGCAGCACTTGAACTTCACCAGTGCTCACATCGGCGCTGGCAAGTCCCCAGCGCAAGGGTTGCCCTTGATCAGCTGGTTCCACCACCACGGCCGCGAGCCAGTTGTTGCGGCGGGCGTTGAGCATGCCCTCCTCCAGCACGGTGCCTGGGGTGAGCACCCGGGTGATGTCCCGTTTGAGCAGCGCACCTTTGGCAGGTGTGGTTTCCAGCTGATCGCACAGGGCGACGCTGTAACCATGGCGAATCAACTCTGTACAGTACCGCTCGGCAGCATGGTGGGGGATGCCCGCCATCGGTACCCGTCCAATGGCTTTGCCGCCTTCCTTGCCGGTGAGTGTGATTTCCAGCACTCTCGAGAGTTCCACGGCATCTTCAAAGAAGCATTCGAAGAAATCACCGAGCCTGTACAGAAGCACCCGTTCCGGATGGGCTGCCTTGAGCTCTACGTAGTGACGCAGCATCGGCGTGAGCTGCAACGGATTTACCTGGCTGTGATGGGCCCAGGCCGGGGCATCGTCTTCAAAAGCGTCGTGTTCCGATGGGCTGTCGCCTGCTTCAGTGTTGAGTTCTGGATCGGTATTGCGACGTGTCCGGGGTCTGCTTGCGGCATCAGCTCCCAGTTCGGCGTCGCTCAGCTCACCCGCGGCAACCTTGGGTTCAGTTGTGATTCGTGCCGGTTCCGGCTCCCCAAACAGGCTCCCTTGCATGGCGTCGTCCTGGGACTGGGAAGCGGACCGTGGCATTGGCGGCAAAAACGAAACCGGACTGTACCCAGCTCATTTGCTGGGGCTTGTGTTCACCGCCGTAGCACCATCAGCAGTTGTGGATCGGCATCCCGAAAGCCCATTTGCCGATAGAAACCGCCGCTGTTGGTGGTCATCAGATACACACGCTCTACACCGGCAACGGCCCTGGCATGCAGCAGCTCTTCGATTACGCGACGGCCGAGACCGTGCCCCTGCAGGTCGCCGGCCACGACGATGTCCCAGAGAACGGCGCGGCTGAATCCATCCGAGCTCGCTCGCCCGAAACCCACGAGGCGCTTACCGCGCCAAAGGCTCACCACGGCATCGCTACCCCGCAGCAACCGCTTCAACTGTTCAAAGCTGCGGCCGCGGGCCCAGAAGGCATGGCGATCAAACAGGCGCTGCAGTTTGAGCAGGGCCCGGCTGGGTCTCAGATCCGGGCCAAGCCCAAACCAGCGCAGCCCGGGGGCGCCGGGGGCGTGCACAACCAGCCGGATCGGGGCCACGGATCTGGATACCGAAGCACTTCATCTTGCTCCCTGGCGATAATTACCAACCGCCGTTTGGCATCGCACCCATGCCCGCCTACGACCTCACGGCGCCGTACAGCCCCAAAGGTGATCAGCCCACGGCGATTGAGCAGCTCGTGAAGGGCGTCAACGGTGGGGAGCGGTATCAGACGCTGTTGGGGGCGACGGGTACGGGCAAAACGTTCACGATGGCGAACGTCATTGCCCAGACCGGCCGGCCGGCGCTTGTGCTGGCTCACAACAAAACATTGGCGGCGCAACTCTGCAATGAGTTGCGGGAGTTCTTCCCGGAGAACGCTGTCGAGTACTTCATTTCCTATTACGACTATTACCAGCCGGAGGCCTACGTTCCGGTCAGCGACACCTACATCGCCAAGACGGCGTCGATCAATGAAGAGATCGACATGCTGCGTCACTCGGCGACTCGCTCTCTGTTTGAGCGGAGAGACGTGATTGTCGTCGCTTCAATCAGCTGTATTTATGGCCTGGGGATCCCCAGCGAATACCTCAAGGCTGCCGTGAAGTTCGAGGTGGGCGAGACCCTCAACATCCGCGGTCAGCTCCGGGAGCTGGTGAACAACCAGTACAGCCGCAACGACACAGAGATCGCCCGCGGCCGCTTTCGTATGAAGGGCGATGTGCTCGAGATTGGACCCGCCTACGAAGATCGGCTGGTACGGGTGGAGCTGTTCGGCGATGAGGTGGAGGCGATTCGCTACGTCGACCCAACCACCGGTGAGATCCTTCAGAGCCTTGATGCGGTGAATATCTATCCGGCCAAGCACTTCGTCACCCCGAAGGACCGGCTGGATTCCGCTATCAACGCCATTCGTCAGGAACTGCGCGATCAACTCGACTTCTTCAACAGCGAAGGCAAGTTGCTGGAGGCTCAGCGGCTGGAGCAGCGCACCAAGTACGACTTGGAGATGTTGGGGCAAGTGGGCTACTGCAATGGGGTGGAGAATTACGCCCGTCATCTGGCCGGTCGCCAGGAGGGCACGCCCCCGGAATGCCTGATTGATTATTTTCCCGATGACTGGTTGCTGATCGTGGACGAGAGCCACGTCACTTGTTCGCAGCTGCAGGCGATGTACAACGGCGATCAGGCTCGAAAAAAGGTGTTGATCGAGCACGGCTTCCGTTTGCCTAGTGCTGCCGACAACCGACCTCTAAAGGGGGCGGAATTCTGGAAAAAAGCCCGTCAAACGGTGTTTGTTTCGGCAACGCCGGGCAACTGGGAGATGGAGGTGAGCGGTGGGGAAGTGGCCGAGCAGGTGATCCGCCCCACCGGTGTTCTGGATCCGATCGTGGAGGTGCGTCCTACCACTGGACAGGTTGACGATCTGCTGGGGGAAATTCGTGATCGGGCTGCCAAGAACCAGCGGGTACTGATCACCACCCTCACAAAGCGGATGGCGGAGGACCTCACCGATTACCTTGCCGAGAATAAGGTGCGCGTGCGCTACCTGCACTCTGAAATTCACTCGATCGAGCGTATCGAGATTATCCAGGATCTGCGGCTTGGAGAGTACGACGTGCTGGTGGGGGTGAACCTCCTGCGGGAGGGTCTGGATCTTCCGGAAGTTAGCCTGGTAGCTATTCTTGATGCCGACAAAGAGGGTTTCTTAAGGGCGGAGCGATCGCTGATTCAGACGATCGGCCGAGCAGCTCGTCATGTGGAGGGTATGGCGCTGTTGTATGCCGACAACATGACTGAATCGATGGCTAAGGCGATCGAGGAGACTGAGCGTCGCCGCAAGATCCAGCAAATTTACAACGACAAGCACGGCGTAGTTCCCACGGCGGCAGGAAAGAAGGCTAATAATTCGATCCTTAGTTTTCTGGAGCTTTCGCGGAAGCTCAAGCAGAACGGGCCTGATGCCGATCTGGTGCAGGTTGTTGGGAAGGCGACCCAAGCTTTGAGCGATGACTCATATGCAGGACTGGCACTGGAGGCGTTGCCGGAACTGATCGATCAGCTCGAATCCAAAATGAAGGAGGCGGCCAAGAAGTTGGACTTTGAAGAAGCTGCCAACCTGCGAGACCGGATCAAGCAGTTGCGCCAGAAGATGGCAGGAAGGAATTGACCCAGGGGGCTCCGGTAGTGCATGATTGGATGAACCGGGGGGTAATCACCTGTCCCGTATGCGGATGTAGCTCAGTGGTAGAGCATCTCCTTGCCAAGGAGAGGGTCGAGAGTTCGAATCTCTTCATCCGCTTACCGAAAATTTCGAGAGTATGCTAGATTAATATTATATATGTATTTAATGTGCCTGAGAATAATTTAGAAGCGAATAACGCCTTGATCGATGTGACCTCATCTAGTGAGAGTCTCTCATTAAAAGAAAAGGCTGGAGATGCTGCAAATAAGTGGGTAGCAAAAAATAGATCTTTGGTTTTAAGGCAAACTCCATTATGGGCACAGTCTTTAGCCTTAATCCTCATAGTTTTGGGATCAGGTTCAATTCTTGCAGGTATCTTCTTCAGAATAGACGAAGTGGTTACAGCATCTGGTCAACTTAAGTCAATTGGCGGAACAGTTGCCGTTAAAACACCTGCTGGTGGAAGGATTTCTAGTATTTATTTTAAAGATGGTGATTTTGTCAAAAAAGGTGATTTATTGTTAGTATATGACACGAGGCAGATTCTTGAAGAAAGAAAAACTCTTTCAAGTCTAATAAACCTAGAAACAGAAAAGCGAAAGAACGATCTTTTGAGTATTGAAAGCAATAAGCTAAGCTTAAATACTCAATTAATAGTAGCAAATAAGCAGCTTTCTACTAAATTAGAAATATTCAAGGATTTGGAAGATCTTGTAAAAGTAGGTGGCTTGCAGCGGATACAGTTTTTACAATTAAAAGATGAGATTTTTGCCATTGAGAATAGAATTACTGACATCAAAGAGAGGATAGTACGCGCCGAAATTCAATCATCTAACGTAAAAGTAAATTCACGCAGGACAATAGATCAACTCAAAAATAATTTAAGTCAAGCAAATTTTAGATTAAGTTACCAAAATGTTGTTGCACCTGCCGATGGAATTATCTTTGATTCTCAGGCAACTTCTGAAGGCGTTCTAGAACCAGGGGAAAGAATATTGTCTATAGTTCCGCAGGGTGGATTTTATGCGGAAGTTTTTGTTACCAATAAGGACATAGGCTATATAACTATTGGTCAAGAAGCAGATGTACGCGTTGATGCTTTTCCTTTTACTAGATATGGTGAGTTGAACGGAAAAATCTCTCATATAGGAGCTGAAGCTCTTCCACCAACTCAGATAGCTCCTAATTATCGATTTCCAATCAGAATTAAATTGGACGAATCCCAGTTAGTTTCAAAAGATTTAATCATCCCTTTGAAGTCTGGGATGTCTATTACCTCTAATCTAAAGTTGCGCGATAAACCTTTGATTAGTCTCATAAGTGATGTATTTATTGGTCAAGCTGATAGCATGAAGAGCCTACGTCAACAGTGATCTTTAATGTCTTCTGATCTATCAAGAGTTTTTCTAAAATCTGATATTTTAGAATGGTGTACTATTGAAAGAAAAGAACGTTTAAGGCTTGACTGTAAATCTATTTTTGAACTCGCATATTGGATCCCTGTGGATAAGTTAAGTGTAATTCGTGCTTGGGTTAAAAAAGAAAAAGTAAAACAAATTAGTGCTGAGGATTCTTTTAATGTGCAAAATTTTGAAGATGCTCAGTATAATGCAGCCCTTAATAAAAGAGATAATCTATTCGGCGATTTGTCATCTTTTCTCCCTTCGAGAGAAGATCAAGATTTGCGCTTGTTGTCGGATTTAATTCTTCAAGATTGGGCTCAACGCGAATGGGGTCATAAAATCGAATCTCTTTATTTGGATAGAAAAAAATACCTTGATAAGGTCTCTTGTGGTCTCTTGAGAGTTAAGGACAAATATTTGGCCACAGAGATTTACCATAGGATAAAATCAGACAATATTTCCTTTGAAGAGCTTTCTTGGCAATTTGGGCAAGGACCTGAAAGAAAATTTGGTGGAATATATAATAATGTATTGGCTGAAAGTCTGCCTCAAGGTATGCTTCCGCTGCTAGCAAAATTAAAAATAGGAGAGGTTGTCAAGCCTCATGTTTTGGGAAAATGGTTTGTTATTGTTCAACTAAAGGAATTGGTTCCAGCTAAATTTAACGAAGATACTAGTAATTATATTATGTCTACGGAGATAAATGCTTGGATTGACTGTGTAGCCAAGGAGCTCTCGACTAGTTTAGAATAAGGTTGTCTAGCTATTTGGCTTTGAGCACTTCCTCTGCATATTTTAAGAATCTTCATCAACAGCCTCCATTTTCTTATTTACCAGGAAATATTCTGCAAGAGTGGCTTGATAATTCCAAATTGATAAAGGTTAATCCGGGCGAAACAATTGTTTCGCCTAAGCAGTTGCAAGATCGTATTTATTTAGTAGTAAAGGGATTAGTTCGTTTTTTGCTTGTTGATGACAATGGAGATGTCCAGACTGTTTCTAAAAGAGGATCAGGTCAATTAATTGGTTGGGTTTCTTTGCTTAGGGCTGAACCATGCGAATGGATTACTGCCTCTCATGAATCCCTAGTTTTGGCTATGCCAGCAAAAATTTTTTTAGAACAATATCATTCTTGTGATAATTTTACTGAATGGTTTTCTAACCTTGGCCAGCCCCAAGAAAGCTATATGGTTGTTAATGCTGCCTTGAATCAGCTCACTAAACGTCCAAAAGATTGGCGTAAAAAGATAAATTCATTAGTAGAAAGCTCTTGCGTCTTTTCTGTGAAAAGTGGCGACTTATTTTCTCCTCCAAAAGGAAACCAATATCGGGATTATTCTTGGTATGTCAGTTCAGCTTGTGTAGAAAATACTGCTGTAGGCGAAATGATCCATGACGGGCAAATGCTTACAGTCACACAATCATGCAATCTTCCAATCAGGATTATTGGTTTTGAATCTTGGAATAAATCTTTTGAAGAGTCATTGTCTCTACCTAGTGCTACAGATCTTGGTGCACTTCCAGCAGTTTCGTTGGAAGAATTGGGAATTAAAGAGGAAGATACTAGAGATATTTCAGAGGTTTTCCCGTCTATTCGGGGAAAAGGCGCTTTACAAGAGGCCTTGGCTGTATGTGAAATGATATCACTCTATTTTAAAGTACCTTTTCGGTATGATCTTTTAAAAAAGGCATTAGAAGGCCAGTTTAGACGGGATAAGACTTTATCTTTAGAGTTGATAGGTGCTCTAACTGAAGGTCTAGGATTAAAAACTCAATTAGGCTCTGTAAATAAAAACTATATTTCAAGTATTGAATGCCCAGCATTGATGATGCATGAAGGCACACCTATCGTTTTATTTGAAACTAAGCCTGACAAAATTGTATATGCAGATCCGCGTAATGGACTAAAAGAAACCAGAACTGAAGAATTTAAATATGAATTACCTGATGAGATTAAGTTTGCTCTACCTCGTAGGATTACAAGCACTCCTACGAGCAGATTTGGATGGTCGTGGTTTACACCTCTTTTGCGAAAGTACAGGAGGTCTTTAATATTAGTATTTGCCGCCTCTTTGCTTGCTCAACTATTTGGCTTGGCGATACCTCTATTGATTCAACAAATTATTGATAAGGTACTTTCGCAGGGAAATTTAAGTAGTCTTAATGTTATCGGTGCGGTAATGATAACTTTGGCTGTTTTCCAAGGTGCACTTCTTGCTCTTCGTACATATATCTTTGTCGATACAACTGATCGTATGGATTTAACTCTTGGAAGTGCGGTGATTGACAGATTATTGTCACTTCCTTTAAGCTTTTTTGAAAAAAGACCAGTTGGAGAATTAAGCCAAAGATTGGGTGAATTAAATTCAATTCGTTCATTTTTGACAGGAACAGCGCTGGTAAGTGTCCTGAATATTATATTCGCAATGTTATATTTAGTAGTTATGTTGTTATATTCTCCCGTTCTTACGGCTGTAGCTCTTAGTACATTTCCTATCTATGCTTTATTAGTATTTGGTGTTGCGCCTCTATTCCGATATCTTATAAGACAGCGAGCTGTGGCTCAAGCACGCACACAAAGTCATTTAATTGAAATTCTTGGTGGTATTCAAACAGTTAAAGCACAGCATTTTGAATTGACAGCTAGATGGAAGTGGCAAGATCGGTATAGAGATTTTGTCACTGAAGGGTTTAAGGCAGTTGTTCTCGGTACCGCATCGGGGACCGTTGGTTCTATTCTAAATCAAATAAGTAGTCTGTTAGTGTTGTGGTTTGGTATGTATTTAGTTCTGCAAGGTGAATTGACGCTTGGCATGCTGATTGCATTCAGGATAATAAGTGGAAATGTAACTGGACCTTTAATGCAGCTATCAGGTTTATATCAAGGTTTTCAAAAAATTCAAGTCTCAATGGAGAGATTATCAGATATTCTTGATCAAAATCCTGAATTAAATACGTCCCAATCTGCTAGCCAAATAGCTATGCCGGTTTTGGAAGGTGCTGTTCGGTTTGAGGATGTAAGTTTTAGATTCGGTAATGAAGGGCCCAATCAACTTAATAGGATTTGCGTTGACATCGCTCCAGGTAATTTTGTAGCGATTGTAGGCCAGAGTGGCAGTGGCAAGAGCACTCTGATGAAGCTTTTACCAAGACTATATCAACCTGATACTGGTCGTATATATGTTGATAATTACGATATTTCTAAGGTTGAACTTTCAAGTCTGAGGAGGCAAATAGGTATTGTCCCCCAGGATTCGCTTTTGTTTGAAGGAACAGTTGCTGAAAATATTGCCTTAAATGATCCTCAAGCTAGCACTGAGTCCATAATTGAAGCGGCCAAATTGGCTTGTGCTCATGACTTTATTATGAGTTTAAGCGATGGATATGCAACGCAATTATCAGAGAGAGGGAGCAATTTGAGTGGTGGGCAAAGGCAGCGTATTGCAATAGCTAGAACTATTCTATCCAACCCTCAATTGCTCGTTATGGATGAAGCTACGAGTGCTCTAGATTTTGCCACTGAAAGAGAATTATGTCTTAACTTGCAGTTATGGTCTGAAGGCAGAACGGTATTTTTCATAACTCATCGAATAAGTTCGATTAAAAATTCGGATCTTATTTTAGTTATGCATGATGGGTACTTAGAGGAACAAGGTCGTCACGATGAGCTTCTTGCTTCAGGCAAAAGATATTCAGCCCTTTTCCAGCAACAGAATGATTGAAGCTTTTTGCAATTGTTTGATTAGTATTTAAAACAAGATTATGCCTGTATCTATGTATTTTATGGATGTGTATTGTGAAAATGGTATGTGTATAGTTGTTGACGAACAAAAATGCATAGGTTTTCTCATGCAATCACTTGCTATTTGTGTCTAAAATTTTAATCCTAGAATAATAGATTATTTATTTATTATCTCATAACCTTCTGTCCTAGGAGTAGTATTCTTGATCAATATACTGTTTGGTATTGCTATTTTATTTCAGGTGACTCTTTGCCCTAATTTTTCTTTAGGCTGATCTAAGCCAAGAATGAGATTGTCTATCAATAGTGAACTATGTACGTTTTTAATGTTATACTTTAGAGCGTAATGATTTTACCCCACTTTCTTTATTATTAATAATCGTTTAGATGCTATATTTTAGCTTGATTATATTAAGCGAAGCTAGCTCGCAAGTCTTTGACTCCTAGAATGGTAACTTAAGCTTCTTTAACTCCACGCCTGATTATATTAAATCTTGTCGAGATAATCGCTGCGCTTATATGGAGTCAGTCTCTATAACTATGCAACAAAATCCTTATGAAGAAGGGCCGGTATCCGATGAGAATTTACTTAGGGAATATTTGAAAAGGCAATGACTCAATGTAAATAGTCAAAAAAAAGCCCTCGTTAAGAGGGCCAGTATTTGATAGGAACTTAATCGGACAACATTGGAGAAGGTAATAACTCAATGTAAATAGTCAAAAAAAAAGCCCTCGTTAAGAGGGCCAGTATTTGATAGGAACTTAATCAAACAATACCGGAGAAGGTAACGACTGCGGTGTTGTTGGTAGCAACAATGGTTCCACCACTGATGTTCGAGAGAGAGATGACCGAATCGTCTGCGGTGCCAGCAGTGCCACCTTGGACGAAGAGGTAGTTTTTACCACCCTTGGTTTCGAACAGGACAACTTCGTTAGCACCATCGTTCAGAGTCAGACTGTCAACGGTGCCAGCCATTGCAGTAACGCTGGAAACGTTGGAAGTTCCAGAGAAGGTAGCTACACCGGCAGCAATGTTTCCACTGAAGGTGGTACTACCAAGGATGCCGATAGCTGATGCCTCGGTTACGACAGCAGCACTAAGGTCGACTCCGTAATCGAAGTCCATAGTCATGGTACCGGTGGTCTCGGTACCATTCAGATCGATGACGTCCAATGTAGTGAGATTGGACTCACTGAACGCACTCACTTGGAATACACCAAGCTTGGCACCTGAAGTGTCTAGGGATGCAGCCGCAGAGAATGTAATGGAGTCTGCACCGGCGCCACCATCAATGAAGTTCTTGGAACCATCGTTATGGTCTCCAAGCAGAAGGTGAATGCTGTCGTTACCAGAGCCACCAAAAGTATGGGCGCTGTTAGCGATCGACGCTTCAGTCAGTTGGATGGTGTCGTTGCCAGAACCACCACCAATCGAGGTGCCGCCTTCGAATCCAGATATGACAATGGAGTCGTTACCAGCGTTACCCCTAAACAGAAGTGCGGAACCACCGTCACCACTGAAAGTCAGTATGTCAGCACCACCACCACCTTTAACAGTGGTAGATGACTGAACACCGTTCAAGGTGATTTTATCCGCATCAGCGTCAACACCATTAACGCCGTCGCCCTGGAAAAGAGCAGCTGACAGGTTTGAGACGGTCAGAGTAATGGTGTCCTTTCCTGCGCCACCGGTGATAGATGCAGCAGTACCGAGAGCGACGGTAGAGGCTGAGACTTTGTCATTACCTTTGCCAAGACCAAGCTCAGTAAGGGTGCCGTCGCTGAAGACAATCTCGTCATTACCACCGCCGAGCTTGGCGGCTACGAGTGTGCCGCCACTGAAGACGACGCGGTCAGCGTCATCCTGAGTCTTAATTAAGCCGATCGTTGAGCCGGTCACCAGAATGGTGTCAGCGCCTGCACCACCGAGGATGGAGTGGTTTCCAGCGCTGAAGGCACCGAGGCTGGAAATGGTGACAGAGTCTGCACCGGCTTGACCATCAACAATGATGCCAAGTGCGCTTGCGTTAGTAGCTGCGCCCTCAAGCAAGTTAATTGTGTCGTTGCCTGCACCACCATTGATGGTGGAAGCTTTTGCAGCAGCGGACTGGAGAAAGATACTGTCCGCTGCCGTCGAAGCAGTTGTGACGATACCTGTATCGTCTACGAAAAAGGTTGCCACGGAGAGAGAATCATGAGGCAGAACGTTGGCATATTAAGTGATTCTCCCTAAACTGTCAAATATTTGTTGACTATTCAAGACCCATCATTGTCAGCCAGCAGAGCATGGAATGTTTGATACCGTATTTTTCTAATTCAGTTGTTCTATCATAGCAATCTCCTCTAGACGATGATTTTAGTTTTTCCAATGTGTGGTAGACAATTTGTTTAGTGTCTCTGTGGTCCACGAAAGTGATTCCATTTAATCCAGAGCAAAACTCTCGTGTTGCTGCAACATCTGAGACAATCAGATTAGAGCCACATGCCAATGCTTCTACCATGCTCCAGCTAGTTACAAATGGGTGAGTGAAATATAAGTGGCACCAGCTCGATTGTAGCCATTGAAGATATTCCTTCGCATTCATATACCCTTTCCAAGTAACTTTATTGTTCAAATCACGTTTTTCTAAAAAGTCGTTAGCCCATTTCTTCCAGTTTTTGAAATGTTCTGGAGGATTTCCGTAAAAGGATTTACTGTTTCCAGCAATCTCAATGTCTACATCATATCTACTGATAATATCAGGTATCGATCTAATTAGGCTTGGAAATCCTCTAAAGGGATCCATTCCGCGAGTACCGTAAGTAAGTTTTGGCTTGTCAGGCTTCATCGATAAATTTGGCTTAAAATAATCGAAATCAATTCCGTCAAAAATTACGTCACAATTATTTTTAAAAGTTAAGGGTAACTGTGACTTTTGCCACTGTGTTGGCGATACGATTTTATCTGCGGATGCTAACTCTAGGGCTACCAACGTATTCCTTTCCCAATTCTTTTTTATTGAGTTGATATTAATACCTATTTCAGGGTCATTCTCGCCATAACTAAAAAATTCTGATTGAGGAGAAAACCACCACTCTAGGTAAGATGTAAATTTGCACTGAGGCCATATCTCTTTTGTAAAAAGACCGCATCCCCATCCGGAATGACTTATTACATAATCTGGATTCCAACCCTGTTTTTTTAGTTTACTAAGACCTTCCCTATATTGATTTGAAAGTGCTTTGGTGCGTTCAAGCAAGTTAAAATTTTGAGCTTCAAGTTCGTCGTGACCATATTTTCCCTTCAGAGTCAACCTGTGAACGCCATTTATCGACTTCCCAAAATGCGTCTGGCACAAAAATACCACTTCGTGACCTGCATTTGCGAGTTCTTTGCTTAGATGCTTAAATTGACCAGGAAAATTTGGATGCAATAAAAGTACTTTCATTGCATTTCTTCCGATGTTGTCTTACTATACTACATATATCATACAAGGCCCCAGTGGGATTCCAGGTTGCTGTCAGGGCACATGCAAAACACAATTTAAAGCTTGCAAAAGAGCACTATCAAAGAGCTCTTGATCAAAAAGATTATAGTGTTGTATTATTTCAAAATTTCGGAGCTCTATTAAGAGAGCTTGGAGATCTGGATGAAGCAGAAAAGGTTTATCAACTTGGCCTGGCTCAATTTCCTTCTTCACTTCAAATTAAGCAAAATTATTCTAATTTACTCAGAGATAAATCTCCGCTAAAAGCCATAAAAATTCTTATTGAAATCTGTCATGCAAAAGTCCTTACTGAAGAAGGATTGTCTTCCACTGACATTGTCCCGTTGGTGGAATCCCTTCGGACATCTGGATATCTTGATTGGGCCTATGAAGTATTGTATTTTGCCTTGCATCAATTTGGAATTAATCCCGGCATAGCAATTGAATCTGTCAAGTTGATTGCCGCAGCGGATTCGGAGCACGTGCTTGCCTCGAATATTGATTTATTTGAAAAGTGTATCAATGAGGAAATTTCTAAATTCAATTCTTTGCAACAAGCAGAGTTCTTTTACGCGCTTGCTTGGATTAAATTTAAGGATTGTTCGGTTCATGAGGCGCTTGTGCATCTCAATAAAGCAAGATCTATCTTGTCTAGTGCGGATTTTTCCCAGCAGGATGATCTGAATCAGGCAAATAAATTGAATGATGTAAATAATTGGAATGCTTCTAATATTCTTCTTCAAAATCAGAAATTTGATTTGGGATGGAAATTATTTGATCACGGCCTTTGTACTCCCGCAAAGGGTGGACAGAAATGGCAAAGAGCTTTGCCAAAACCATTTACAGCTACCGATTTGCCTCTTTGGCGTGGAGAATCTCTTCAAGGTAAATCGATTCTTCTTTTAGAGGAGCAAGCTATTGGCGATGTGATGCAATTCCTAACACTTATCCCTAGTATTTTGCCAGAGGCTAGTAAAATCGGCTTGCTAGTTAGTGATAGACTGTTTCCCATCTATAAAAACTCTTTTGCTGATTATATTAAGAGCAATCGTCTAGTTCTTTTTTCTTTTAGTGATAGCAGTAAAGGCCTTCTCAAGTCTGATCATTTCGATTATCAGTCCCCTTTAGGTTCAATTTGTCAATATAGATTTAATCATCCAAGCGATTTTGGTCGCCATTCTCCTATTTTATCCGTTCCTCATAATATAAATCTGAAGGAACATTATTTTGGTATGCTTAATAGAGAATATTCCAGGATAATTGGGATAAGTTGGCGTGGTGGAGGTACTGGCCAAAGAATAAAGGAGAAATCTATTCCGCTTTCTAGTTTTACCAAAATAATGCAAGGTTACGAGGATACTCTTTTCGTTAGCTTGCAATATGGTGACCCTACACCAGCAATTAATAGCTGGAAATCTGTTGGTTTGCCCGTTTTGCATGATTCATCTGTGAATCCGTTGAAGGACATGTATACATGGCTTAATCAGGTTTCTATATGTGATGCAGTTATAAGCGTAGCAAACACAACGATACATGGAGCTGGTGGTTTACATATTCCTACTCTTTGTTTGTTAAGTAATCATAGTGATTGGCGCTGGCTTACTAATAGGGAAGTGGACCGAAGTTATTGGTATCCTTCTGTTGGTATTACCCGTCAGAGTATCGATTCAACCTGGGATAGTGCCGTAGAATTTTCTCGATCTTGGATTGATCGAGGCTGTACACCAGATTGGAAACGCTCATATACAATGGATGCCTAGTGGTCTCATTTCGTCAATGACTATAGCTTTGTCTGATCTCTACAATTTATTTAATACCTCCCAATACAATAAGGCTATAATTCTTGCTGAACAGTCTTATTCTTCTCTTTATACTGATCCTTCAGTTGCCAAAGTTGTTGCTGCCTGCTATTTCAAAATTGGTGATTTTGCTAAATCTCTCGAGCTGCAGGATGAGATAGCATCTTATTATAAAGATGATGCAGATTTCTTGTCATTATATGCAGCTACATGCCGAAGAATGGGCTTACTCGAAAAATCAAGATCTTTATTTGTTTCCGCGTTGTCTTTTAATGAATCGTCTATCCACATTAAAAATAATTACGCAAATCTTTTAATAGATTTGTCAGAGTTTGACAAGGCCCAAGTCTTGCTTGATGGAATTCTTTCTGTTGTGCCAGATTTTGAAGATGCAATTCAGAACCTTAATCGTTTAAAACATCTAAAATCTGTTCAATTTAATTCTAATAAATCCTCATTAGTTGGGACTGCGGATGAATGTAAACTTGGAGATCCTCTTCTACTAGCTTTTGGAGATGAGGAAGTTAAAAGAAGCTCTAAGCGTTACCAGTTGTCCCCTCTTGCTAAGCACGATCTTCCAGTTCCGTCACAACAAAACTCTTCTTATGATCAGATTAAATTAGCTCAGAAGATGTGTGACGATGGAGAATTCGATTTTGCTTTGAAACTTTGTAGTCGAGCGCTATCAATTTCTGGTCCGCAGGGCTTTATTTATGATACTGCTTCTGATATTTATTTACATCTCAAAAAATTCATGCAAGCTGAAGCCTGTCTGTTGCATGCGCTGGCGATTGATGGTCCCTCATCTAAAAGATACTTAAATCTCGTCAGCTTATCATCAATGAAAGGCGATAATAAATCTGCATATGTTTATTTGGAAAAAGCAGCGTCAATTGATCCAAGTCATCCACAGCTTTCTAAGATTTCCGAGAGTTTAGAGTCACCCTCGCAAGCTTCTGAATATATGCTTCTTGTTGATTGGATTTACCCTGAAGTTAATTGATGGCTACCGTAAATCTTAAGGCATTTAAGTTTAGATATTGGGTCTTAGCTTTCCCGGATATTGTCAAGCCTATAGGAGGAGTTAAGCAATTACATAGAGTATGTGAAATCATTAGTTCATCAGGTCGTGATTGTATTCTTGTTCAGGACAGTGACGATTTTCATCCTGGCTGGTTTCATAGCAACGTAAAGACTACTTCTAAGGATAATTTCCTTCGTTTGAACATGTCTCCTGATACTGATATTGTTATTTTACCCGAAACTTATTTGCCAGCTATTTCAACAATTTTGAATCCTGACATACCGAAAATTGTCTTTAATCAAAATGCATCTTATTCATTCGGTTTAGATAATCTATCTTTTTCTAAGCCCTCTGCTGTTATTCGTGCATATAATGACAAAAGTATTTACCAGATATGGTGTGTTTCGCATCATGACCGTGATCTGTTAGTGCGTGGTTTCAATCTTTCAATTGATAGAGTCAAGCTTATAACTAATGCTTTAGATCTGCCTGAATTTACCCAATCTGCCTCGAAAAAAAAGCAAATTCTCTATATGCCTAGAAAAAATTATAAGGATACCTGTATTGTTTCTGCTCTTTTTGGACAAAATGAAATATCAAATAGATGGAAGCTTCTGCCTTTGCATGGTCTTCATCATTCCGAAGTTATTTCTTTGATGCGCCAATCTTTGGTCTATTTTTCGTTCGGTTCTCCTGAGGGTTTTGGTTTACCTGTCGCAGAGGCTATGGCATGTGGATGTGCGGTTGTTGGATATACTGGTCTTGGCGGTCGGGAATTATTTAATTCCCTTTACTCACGACCAGTCTCCTTCCAAGTTGAATGTGGTGATTGGCTTAAATTTATAACCTCACTTAGCGAATTTGATTTGCAATTATCAGCTTTTCAGCGAGATACCCTGAACAAGCTAGAGAAAAATTCTCTTTATGTAATTGAAAAATATTCATTCAATAATATGTCGTCCGATGTATTGTTGTCACTTCAGCAGCTTGAGCTCTCTTTGCATGGTAATCATTATTGAGGGTTTTCTTTCTCTCCTTCCAGTCTTCGATCTTTGGCATATACCAGAATATCATGCTCAAATAAATATTCTGTAAGACTTATCAGAAATCTTTCGTTTTCTAATGTTGATAACCCCCTGTATTTAATTATTCTTATTAGTGACTCTAGGGCAAAGTGAATGTCTTCGTGTGAGTGGTGTATTGACAGCTGTCTCCTCAGATATGTGCAAAAGATTTGTGTTTCGTTTACTGTCTTATCTAAATTCTCTCGCTCTTGAATGGAACTTTCGGTTATAGATTCGATATTAACCGTAGTAAGGAATGGAAGTATTGTGATAATCTTTATCTTTTTTTCGCTCTGTAATCTCCTGATGTAGTTGTCAATTGGTATTAATGAGTCTCCATTTTTAAACTCATCTTTTACATATTCTCGTAATTTTCTTGCCCCGTCTTCTGTCAGTATACAGGATGACAAGCAGCCTGTATATACCTCTATTGCTGTTATTTCATTCGATCCATGTTTAGGGCATAACGGACTTAGTGTTTTATATACTGATGGATTTACGTACATATCTGTGCAAATAATATCTGCCCTTATTTTTTTAGCTGACAATCTGCCTATGAAATTGTAAAGTTCTGTGCTCAAAATTGCATCATCTTCCATGACGTGAATTAATTCATCAGTGCTTTCTTTTGCTATGTCGTCAAGTAGATTTATCCATGATCTCCATATTCCATGCTCCCCCTTTTTTAATCCCCTCCTCTCCTTCTCTGCATCATCACCTAGCTGAGCATCAAGCCGCTTATAATTTTTGTCTTGTCCAAGTTGTTTTAGGTGCTTAAGAAGTTTTTCTTTCCTTAATTTGTCCCTGCTTAGGTTGATGTAATAACCCCTGAACCCTGTCATTATTTTGAGGACATACTTCATCCAATTATCGCTTATCTCTCAATGAGCACGAGTGTACTTTAATGATTTATTGCGCTTTTTGTTTAGGGCTTAAGCGCTTGAGGTTTTGCCATTTAATACCTGCTCGCTTCTCCATATATTTTAGTTGTATTTTCTTGGGTACATTATTGTTTAGAGTGTTTTGGGTATTTTCATTTATTGTCCTTGCTTGTATTCCTATGATAGATTTGTAATTTGATGTCTTTCTCTGCTTTATTCCTCTCTGGCTATCTTTGAGGCGACTTTGTTGTTCAAATATTTTCTTTCTTCAGCTAGTTTTGGCAGGCAAAGCAAAGCATCTACCTTTTTCCTCTCCCCTGTGCAGCGTTACTGTTCCAGCTTTGAGACGCCTCGCCACAACATCTTCCCTTGTTGTGTTAAGTTACAGTATGTTGGAGCTGTTTGACCAGTAATTGGTCGGAGCTCGGCTTTTTTTTGAAACAGAACTTTTCTCGCCATGCTCAAGCTCCTGCTTGGTGATCCTAATGCTCGTAGATTGAAGCGATATCAGCCAATAGTTTCCGATATCAATCTTCTAGAAGAAGACATTATCCAATGTTCTGATGACGAACTACGTGCAAAGACACTGTTATTTAAGCAACGTCTTGCGAATGTCGGAAGCCTAGAAAAACAGTGGCCAATCCTTGACGAAATCCTTCCCGAAGCCTTTGCGGTTGTACGTGAAGCAGGTAAAAGAGTCCTTGGCATGCGCCATTTTGATGTTCAGTTAATTGGAGGTATGGTCTTGCATGAAGGTCAAATTGCGGAAATGAAGACCGGAGAAGGCAAGACCTTGGTTGCGACACTTCCTAGTTATCTCAATGCCTTGACGGGGAGAGGTGTTCATGTTGTGACTGTGAACGATTATCTTGCACGTCGTGATGCGGAATGGATGGGTCAGGTTCATCGTTTCCTGGGTCTCTCCGTCGGTCTCATTCAGCAAAATATGCGTCCTGAGGAACGTAAGCGTAATTATGCTTGCGATATCACTTATGCCACTAACTCCGAGTTAGGTTTCGACTATCTGCGGGACAACATGGCCGCCGATTCGAGTGAGGTTGTACAGCGAGACTTTCAGTATTGCGTAATTGATGAAGTTGACTCAATCTTGATCGATGAGGCGCGTACTCCTCTCATTATTTCCGGTCAAGTAGAGCGCCCTCAGGAGAAGTACCAGCAGGCGGCTGAGTTGGCCGAGGCTTTAGTTCGTGCTGCCGAAATGGGTAAAGACGGAATAGACCCTGAAGGAGATTACGAGGTCGATGAGAAGCAGCGGAGCTGTACCCTCACTGATGAAGGCTTCGCTAAGGCTGAGCAGATGCTAGGTGTTCAGGATTTGTTTGATCCTCAGGATCCTTGGGCCCACTACATCACTAACGCGCTTAAGGCTAAGGAGTTATTTGTTAAAGATGTCAACTATATTGTTCGCGACAATGAGGCAGTCATTGTTGATGAGTTCACTGGTAGGGTTATGCCCGGTCGACGTTGGAGCGACGGTCAGCACCAGGCTATTGAAGCCAAGGAAGACTTAACAATTCAGCCTGAAACTCAGACTCTAGCTTCTATCACTTATCAAAACTTTTTTCTGCTTTATCCCCGTCTGGCGGGTATGACCGGTACGGCCAAGACTGAAGAAGTTGAATTCGAAAAGACTTATAAACTTGAAACTACGATCGTCCCTACTAATCGTGTGCGTGCTCGTCAGGATTGGTCCGATCAGGTTTATAAGACCGAAAATGCCAAGTGGCGTGCTGTAGCTAACGAGACTGCTGATATTTATAAAAAGGGTAGGCCCGTATTAGTAGGTACTACCTCGGTAGAAAAAAGTGAATTGCTTAGTTCTTTGTTGGCGGAGCAGGATATTCCTCACAATCTCCTCAACGCTAAGCCAGAGAATGTCGAGCGAGAATCGGAGATTGTTGCTCAGGCTGGTCGGTCCGGTGCCGTAACCATCGCCACCAATATGGCGGGGCGTGGCACCGACATTATCCTTGGAGGGAACAGTGATTACATGGCGCGGCTCAAGCTGCGCGAGGTTTTATTAGGTCGTTTGGTCAAGCCGGAAGAGGATTACATATCTCCTATTACTGTGCAGCGCAACTCTGCAGCTGGTTTCTCTGAAGAATCAGTATCGCCTGCCACTATCAGTCGCGATAGTCTCTATCCCTGTCCACTAACTAACGATACGGAACAGGCTCTCGGTCAGTTGGCTCGGGATCTTGTTAAAGCTTGGGGCGATCGTGCTCTATCGATAATTGAGCTAGAGGAACGCATCGCCACTGCCGCTGAGAAGGCTCCCACTAAAGACCCTGAGATTCAAGGGCTGCGAATTGCTATTTCATTGGTGAAGACTGAGTACGACGCTGTCGTTAAAAAGGAAGAGCAGCGGGTTAGAGATTCTGGTGGACTGCATGTGATCGGTACTGAACGCCATGAATCCCGACGTGTGGATAACCAGCTGCGTGGTAGGGCCGGTCGCCAGGGCGATCCCGGTTCCACTCGTTTCTTCTTGTCGCTTGGCGACAACTTGCTGCGTATTTTTGGTGGTGACCGCGTGGCGGGCCTGATGAATGCCTTCCGAGTCGAGGAAGATATGCCGATTGAATCCGGCATGCTTACTCGTTCTTTGGAAGGTGCTCAGAAGAAGGTGGAGACTTATTATTACGACATTCGTAAGCAAGTTTTTGAGTACGACGAGGTGATGAATAATCAGCGACGGGCTGTGTATTCCGAACGCCGGCGTGTCCTTGACGGTCGCGCACTTAAAAAACAGGTTATCGGTTACGGTGAGCGCACGATGAGTGAAATCGTCGAGGCCTATGTCAATCCAGATCTCCCACCAGAAGAGTGGGATGTGGTTCAGTTGGTTAACAAGGTTAAAGAGTTTATCTATCTCTTGGAAGATCTCACCCCTGAGCAGGTTCAGGGTCTGGGGATGGAAGAACTGAAGGCTTTCCTGCAAGAACAGCTTCGCAATGCCTACGACATCAAAGAGGCTCAAGTTGAGCAACAGCGCCCGGGTCTTATGCGCGAAGCTGAGCGTTTTTTCATTCTTCAGCAGATTGATACCCTTTGGCGTGAGCACTTACAGGCTATGGATGCCCTGCGAGAATCGGTTGGTCTGCGAGGCTATGGCCAAAAGGATCCTCTGATTGAATATAAGAATGAGGGCTACGACATGTTCCTTGAAATGATGACGAATATGCGTCGCAACGTGATCTATTCAATGTTTATGTTCCAGCCTTCCGCACCCAATGCATAGGACGTGATCTCAGGCGTTGTTAATTGGCATATTGGACGTTGTGGCAGCAGTGTTCTAGGTGCGCTTCTTGCCCAACATTCTCAGATTGATTATGCAAACGAGATTTATTCTCGATATATGCCACAACGTCGAGGTTCTAAATGCTTGCCTGCAATGGATAAGGTCCTCGATGATTCGAGGGCTCATGTTATCAAAGATTGGCATCTAATTGAAGTCAAGCATCTTGATGATCAAAATCTGGGTTTATACCCGGAGCTTGATCTTGGCGATTGGATCAATCTGATGCTTTCGCGTGGTTATCGGCATCACATTGTTATGCGCCGTCGGAATGGTCTTAGGCGTATAGTATCTCATCTTCGTGCGGCGAAGACAGGTCAATATATCGTAAGTGTATCAACACCTCCCCGGCAATCGCTGTCTGTGCATATTGATCTTGATTCAATTCAGCATGGGTTTGCGTGTCGTTCTCTGTTGAGTTGGCTTGAACTTTATGAACAGGGTCATGAGCGGATGTTGAAGTGTCTCGAGTCTTATTGCAACAAACTTGATTCTCTTGAGCTTATTTATGAGTGTCATATTGAGCAAAATCCCATAGATGCTTATGGTATGGTGTGCGATTTTCTTGGCATCCATGCTGAGCCTGTCGTGATTCAGTACCGGCGTATTAATTCTGGGAGCCTGTCTTCGCTTATCTCAAACTTTGATCAGGTTAAATCATGTCTCTCATCGACTCGATTTGCCTGGATGTTAGACGAATGAGTCGTCTACTCTTTGTCCATATTGCGAAGGCTGGAGGGACCAGCCTTCGCAAATTATTGAAAAATATTGAAAGCACCTCTTGTTTTGATTGTTTGCACAATGGGCGGTTAATTCGTTTTGAATCTGGGGTATGTGTTGCTCGTGAGAACTTCGATCCTATTAGTTTTGAACTTTATGACATAGCGGTGTTGATAATGCGCAACCCTTTGATGCGTCTTGAAAGTTGTTATCGATATTTCTTGCAAGGTGGTCTTAATTTTGGCGGTAAGAGTGTGTATCAAGCTGACCATGATGTTCAGATTTATTTGCAGAAGAAGGCTCCAACACTTTCGGATTGTGTTCGGTACTTGCCGGATATTGCGACTCGCATTCCTCATTTTCAACCTGCATCGCATTGGCTGGATGTTTTGCCCAATCCTTTGGCTGATTTGGTTTTCACGGGTCGCCAGGAATCTTTTGATCAGGACTTGAAGCGCCTTGCGCGTCTGCTAGATCTAGACCCAGAGTTATTTCAGGCGAAGCACCTCAACGCCAGCACTATTAAGGGCAATCGCAGTACATCTCTTGATCCTTTGTCTCGACGTTTGGCTGAGCAATTTTACGCCGAAGATTTTCGTCGTTTTGGCTACCAGCTCAGCCCTTTATCACCACCGCAGCTTGTTCAGTACTGGGATCACTCCAACCCTCCTCCTGAATTGTTGCAGCGGATGGATCATTGGCGCTGCTGTCATCCTCAGTGGAGTTACCACCGCTTTGATCGCTTAAGTGCTGCCGATTTCATCGGTCATCAGTACGGTTTGCCATTACAAGAAGCCTTCCTTGATATACGTCTGCCTGCTATGCAGGCAGACGTATTCCGCATTGCGTTTCTCCAAGCTCAGGCAGGGGTTTGGGTGGATGCAGCCACGATCTGTAGGCAGCCGTTGGATGCTTGGCTTAATCGCCGACAGCTATTGGTCCTATTACGTCGGTCTCATCAGAAGTCGGGCAAGGTTTCTACTGGCGTGATGGCGGCTGCTGAACCTGGTCATCCTTTGTTGAAACGCGCCTGGCAACGAATCAGTGCTGCCCTGTTAGCGCGTCTTGGTGATCGTGTTTATCGCGACTTCGGTCCAGGTCTGCTGCGAGATCTTCTGGAGCAGGACGTTGCGTTGCAGCAAGGCCTTGAAATGCTTTGGGAGCCAGATTTTACCGATCAGTTTGGTATCGACTCGAGCAGCACCTTCTTGCGCGACGACTTTCATTGGTCGAAGCGTCAACAAAAAGAGTCTCTTTACCTCAGCGGTGGATAGCCCTCTTTTTCCCACTGTTGAAACGAGGCCTCATAGTCCGGTCGGGGTTGCACCCCGGCGGGGATGTTTTCGTTCATCTGGAGGTACAGGCCCTCCTTGGTGCAGCGGTAAAAAACCGAGGCCTGATCGAGGTGACACCGCTTAAGTCCTGCGGTCTTGAGTTGATGCAACATCACACGGTCGCCGATCAGGTGGCCGTAGCTAGGCATCAGCACCCAGTGGTGCAGCTGCGGGAAGGCGTTGCGGCCGAACAGCATGGCATTGGTGTCGACGAATCGCTCCGGATCGGTGAGCGGGCATGGTCCCATTATCGATCCATCCAGTCGGCAGAGGGTGCGATTGCTGGAGGCAAAGTCCGCTTTCTGCTCCTGAAGGGCACTTAGCAGGCTGGAGATGTGGTCGGGGCTATACCAGTTGTCGGCATCGAGAAAGGCCACTGCCTCCACTCCCAGACCGATGGCGTGGTAACTCCCAATCAGGCGCGGCGTCGAACCTATGTCGCTGTGGTTGCGGGGCAGGCGCACGTGCTCCGCATTCCAGCGGTTGATCCGTGGGCGCGGATGGCCATCGGCCACTAGCACGTGCAGGCAGGGTTCGCTTTGGTTGAGAACGCTCTTATGGCACTGCTTCAACAGACCCAAGGATTCTTTGTAGTAGGGCGTTATCACAGCCACCCGCGGCAGCTGGCCGCCCAGTGCCTGCTTCAGCCGTCGGTCCTCTACAATCTCACCGCTTCTCAAATGAGTAGCAAGGCTGAGATTATCCGGCCGCAGGCTTTTGTAGTAGGCCGGCAGCGTGCCCTGCTGCAGATGGCTGCAATAGAGATTGCGCCAGCTGTGACCCACTCCGGGGGTTACCCGTTGGTTGCGCTGCAGTGCCTCAGCCCCCTGGCGGATCTTGCGTTCCAACTGCGGGTAGCTTCGGATTGGCACATGCAGGATCTCGATGCCGGCATCGCCAAGACCCTGTAAGGACTGTCCTTTTAGGCTGGCGTTGTGATTGCCGTCGCTCAACTCGATCTGCGGATATGCGCGGTGGATCAGCTTCGGTGGCAGCGGTTCACCGAGGCTGTTACGCGACACCCGCTCCCGCAGCAGCTGCCGCTGGTGGAACGGCCGCTGGTCGTGCCCATCGCGAGGGGGTGGCAGAAAATTTGTGCGGTCCACTTCGCACGCCTGCACTGTGGCGGGTAAGACTGCCAGTCTGGTTTTGAGGTTCCCGCTGTGGGGCCACCAGAATTCGTCGGCGTCGCTGTTGATCACCCAGTCGGCGCCCTGCTTCGCTGCTAGTCGGGCCATGCGCGTCACCCACACAGCCTGGTCGTGGGTGTGCTCCGGTTCCTGGATCAGGTGCAGGCGCCCCTGGCGCTCGTAGCGCTGCAGGATCGCCAGGCTGCCGTCCACGGAGCCGTTGTCAGTGGCGATGATCCAGTCCACCCCACGCTCCAGGTGGAAGCGGATCATGCTCTCGAGAACGTCCGCTTCGTCGCGGCAGAGCAGCGTGAGCACCAGCTTCATTGCTTCGGCCTCCAGCGACGTGTGGGTTTTAGGTTCAGCGTTGGCTTCGGGCTGCTGCGGCCGTAGTACCACCGCATCTCCGGGGTGAGGTTGGGGAGGGGCAGGTCGTGAGAGTTCCCCACCACCAGGCAGCGCTCGATCAGGCTCGCCAGTTCCGGGTCCTGGAAATCGGACTTTTCGCGCTGGAAGCCAAAGCAGGTGAAGTCGTCGGCGTGCATCAGGTTGGCCATGGCTCGCAAGTCGGCGTTCCGCTGCAAGGCTTCCAGATCATCCGATTCCCGGCGTCCGGCTCCGGTACCCACTAGCGCCAGCTTTTCTCGAAGGCTGCTGGGCCAGTTCAGCTGTTCTCCCAGCGCGGTGAGGTCCTCGTTAAGTTGGCTGCAGCGCAGTAGGTGATGCACCTTCGGGCGCTGGCCGTAGTGGGTGAACCAGTGGATTGGAAATCCATGAACCCAGCGCAGGTCATGGCTGTCCATCGCTGCGGGCAGACGGCGCAGGTAGGCCAGCAGTTGCTCGTTGCTTGGGGGAGCGCTGCTCACTTGCATCTCCGTGGCCCGGCTCTTCTGCTTGAGGAATTCTCGGCAGGCGGAGGCAAGGCGCTGGTAGGGATGGCGTATAGCCGCTACTACTCGGTAGCGTTGTAGAAAGCGCCATTCCGGCCGGTGACGCAGATCCATCAGCGGCCGATGTGCCCTGTCCACCTGCCGCTTCAAAACGGGATCGAATTCGAAATCGAACAGGTTCTCCACCGCCCGGTTACTGCCGTCCTCAATAAAGGCTCCGCGCAGGGAAGTGCCTGCACACTTTGGTACGTGCAGAACTACCAGCTTCAAATCGTGATCAACGATCATCGGAGGTCTCCCCGAGGAACTCAAGGATCTCCCGGTCTTTAAGGTTTTGCGACTCGCCGCGACACGTTTCCCTAAGAGCTCGACCTTCCGCCACCTCCCTCAGGCAACGCTGCAAATTGCCCACGGTGCTCTCCAGTTCATCGATC
>QCUJ01000012.1 GCA_003210795.1 Synechococcus sp. AG-679-B05
AGCCAATCGAGCCAGAACAGCGATTGAAAACGCGAACTGGGATGAACTTCGCTAGTTCGGCAACCGCTTCGAACGTTGCCAGTACTACAGAGAAGCCTGGAAAGCTCTGGCAGCCGGAGTGGAAGGCAAGGCTCATCCCACTGCTATCGCGCAGCTTTCCCAAGGTGAAATTCTTCCACCGAGACAGGGACCTCAACCCAACCACCTACAGCCATATCGCTGCGCAGGAAAGGCTGGCTTCTGGTTCGGCCATGACAGTGCAGCCATCGAGAGGTCCTTCCTTCCGCTTCAGGCCCCGCTTCTGAAGACAGTGAAGCGCGGTATCGGCATTGCTTGGTTCTCTCGAGCAATGGGCAAGACCCTCCCCTCTCTTCAAGACTGGGGAACGGCGCTTCAGGACTGGTCCGTCCGGCTGCAGTCACTGCAGTACTGCGAGCAGAACGCAGGATTTCGCAGGTTGTGTGAACTGACAGGACGACCGATCAGGACTGCACGCAAGATTGACCAAATCGCCGATCTAGATGCATTCGCTGCTCAGGTCAGTGGCCTGCGTGGTGTGTTGACCATCAGCAACACAACGGCCCATATGGCGGGAGCTCTTGGCATCCCCTGCGTCGTGGTACTGGACAACGGGATTGTCACCACCTGGCCCTACACCAGCGTCAAAACACCCTTTTATCCAAAAACACGTCTGATTCGACGACGCGACGATAGTTGGCTGATAGCGCTGCAAAAGGGACGGGAGATGTTGATGTCGATGATCAACAAACAGAACATCGCCGTTTCGTGAACGAGCCCAACCCCTTAGACAACCCGCTCGAGGGTGATGAACATGATCTGGCGGATGCCGCCGAAACCACTTTCGCTCCTGCCGGTTTTTGGCAGCAACTTGAGCACTGGAGATGGCAGCAGCAACGAAAGGCCCGCACACGACAAGCCCGAAACAACGTGCTGACGTATGTCTTGAGGCTGCTCGACTTCAACGGCATCGATGGGGATTACATCGAGTTCGGATGCTTCCGGGCCGAAACCCTTCCAATGGTCCATCGCATCAACCGCAAACTGCCGATGCAGCGACACCTCTGGGCTGTCGACAGTTTTCAGGGGATTCCAGAGCCCAAAAGCTTTCGTGATCTCCATCCCTGCTGGCAGGAGGGACGCAAACGCACCACGAAGGAGGAGTTCTTGCGACGCTGTCGCAGGGCAGGAGTCCCGGGACAGGCTTACACCACGATCCGCTGCCCATTCAGCAATCTCGGAGCACTCGCCCCTGACCAGCTTCCGACCAACATCGCCTTGGCGTATGTGAACTGCTATCTGCACAGCCAGGTGGAGCAGGTTCTGGAGTTGATGCGACCAAGACTGAAGCAGGGGATGGTGATCATCTTTGACAACTACTTCGCCTGCTCCCGTTTCCATCAATCCGGCGACCAGGCCGCATTCGAACGGTTCCGAAACCAGGACCATGGCTTCAGGTTCTGTCGACACCGCGACATCGGCTTCGCCGGGACAGCGTTTCTGGCGGAAGAGCCATTTGCCTGACTCCAGATGCTTCAGCGCCACTGTCCAACAAGAGCTGTCCAACAAGTTCTGTCCACCACGAGTCGATGACACGAGCAGCCGATGAAGCGATAAAGCTGCCACGTGAGTTCCAGAACATCCGGCAACAGGCGCTGCTAAGGGTGACCGCTACGTAGCCTCCTCTCAACGCAGACCACCCATGGGCAGCAGCTTCGGCAACCTCTTCCGGATCAGCACATTCGGCGAATCCCATGGTGGCGGTGTGGGCGTGATTGTGGAGGGATGCCCTCCCAGGCTGGATCTAGACCTGGAAGAAATTCAGCGGGAACTGGATCGCCGCAGGCCAGGCCAGAGCCACATCACCACTCCGCGCCAGGAAGCAGATCGCGTTGAGGTGCTGAGCGGACTGCTTGATGGCACCACAACGCTGGGCACTCCGATCGCCATGTTGGTGCGCAACAAGGATCAGCGCCCTGGCGATTACAAAGACATGGCTGTGGCTTTCCGCCCATCCCATGCAGATGCGACCTATCAGGTCAAATACGGCATTCAGGCCCGCAGCGGCGGCGGCAGGGCATCAGCCCGGGAGACCATCGGCAGGGTGGCCGCTGGAGCGATCGCCAAACAGCTTCTGCGCAAGGTGGCAGGAACCGAAATCTTGGCCTGGGTCAAGCGCATCCACACCATCGAAGCCAGCATCGACCCGCAGGGGGTAAATCTGGCAGATGTTGAGAGCAACATCGTGCGTTGCCCGGATCAGGAGATCGCCGGCCGGATGGTGGAGCGGATCGAGGCGATCGGCCGGGAGGGAGATTCCTGCGGTGGCGTCATCGAGTGCGTGGTGCGTCAACCGAGGAATGGCCTGGGCATGCCGGTGTTCGACAAGCTTGAAGCCGACCTAGCCAAGGCGGTGATGTCTCTGCCGGCAACCAAGGGATTCGAGATCGGCTCGGGCTTCGATGGAACACGTCTCAAGGGCAGCGAGCACAATGATTCGTTCATCCCGGCGGAAGACGGCCGTCTGCGCACCGTCACCAACAATTCCGGTGGCATCCAAGGCGGAATCAGCAACGGTGAATCGATTGTGATCCGTGTGGCGTTCAAGCCGACGGCCACCATCCGAAAAGAACAGCAAACCGTCGATTCAGACGGCAATGCCACCACCCTTGCGGCCAAAGGACGTCACGACCCCTGCGTGTTGCCAAGGGCCGTGCCAATGGTGGAAGCCATGGTTGCACTGGTACTTGCAGATCACCTGCTGCGTCAGCAGGGGCAGTGCAGTCTGTGGTGAAGCGGCTTATCCAGCCGTCACGGAAGCTTTGCTGTTACTGCTAATGGCAACGGCCTCAGCCTTGGAGGCTGACGTGCGTGTCCGAGTTCGGCGGGACGCCGACTTTTTCGTCGCAACCGCTTTTTTCTTAACCGTGCGCCGAGCCCTGCTGACCGTGGACCTGCTCCGGTGGCTCAGCACCAGGGCCCATTCCTCATCGGAGAGAGTCGCTGGCTTGCTGCCATGGGCATAAGCCAATTTGGCAGCCTTCTCGATGTCCTTAATAAGGTTGGTCCATGACGTGGCGAAGCGCTTGTCGGACTGGGATTTCGCACCGCTTTCGACAAGCGTTTCGACCACTCCTGAGGCAGAAACCTTCTTACGACGTCGATTGAAGATCTCTTTCTGAAGTTGAGCGATCAGGGCATCCGCCTTATCGCTCAACTTAATGGTGAGCTGCGACATGACGCAGGGCAACGACTATCTCATCTGTAGCACTTTGGACACACGTCTACCAGCCAACGCAGCAATGTTGGATCTATGCCTTCCGATCCGAGCACACGCCGACCCAAGGCCACAGCGGCATGGCCCACTGCCAGCCAGGGCTCCAGATCATCAACACCCAGGCCGCCAGCGGCAATTACTTTCGGCAAAGGACCCAGAGGACCTTGCAGGCTTTGGGTGTAGCCAACACCGAGTTGAACTGCAGGGAAAAGCTTGACCAAGCCGCACCCCTGACGCATGGCCAGGAACATCTCCGTGGGGCTGAAAACACCTGGCACCAGAAGAATTCCCAGGCTCCGCGCACGATTCAGCAGCTCTGGGTCGAAGCATGGAGACATGCCGAACGACAAGCCGCACGCATGCACATCATCGACGGCCTTGGAGCGAGTGAGCGATGCAGCACCGACCTGCAGATCTGGGCACAACGTTTGAACGTTTCGGACAAACGAACACCAAGCGGGATGGTCAACCCATGCCACTTCCAGATGCCGAAGACCGGCTTCATGCAGAGATCGAATCTGACTCAACAATGAAAAATGACCCGATGCCCCCTGAAGATCAGAGGCATTGGGTCGAACGACAATGAGCAGTGGCTGAATGCCCAGGGAGGCGATCAATGCCTCCTCAAACTTCAACCATGCACTGGGTTCAGATGTACTCGGCGACCCGAACGTCACGCTTGATCAGCAGCTCCTGAAGCTCTTCGGCATCCACAGTCTCTTGCTCGATGAGCATTTCGGTCAATTCCTCGAGAACGGAACGATTGTCAACAAGAACCTTGGTTGCACGCTTGTAGGCAACATCGACGAGTTCGGAAACCTCACTGTCGATCATTGCCGCGGTTTCCTCAGAGAAGTCGCGTTCAGAAGCGATATCGCGGCCAAGGAACATTCCTCCCTGGGAGCGCCCAAGCGCAACCGGACCGATCCCATCACTCATACCGAAGCGTGTAATCATCTGGCGAGCGGTGTTCGCTACCTGCTGGAGGTCATTAGAGGCACCGGTGGTGACCTCGTCTTCGCCGTAAACGATCTCCTCTGCGACACGACCACCTAGGGCGACCGCCATCTGGTTCTGCAAGTAGGCCCGTGAATACAAACCCGATTCCATGCGTTCTTCACTGGGGGTGAAGAACGTCAGTCCACCCGCGTTGCCGCGAGGAATGATGGAAATCTTCTGGACAGGGTCGTAATCCGGCATCAGAGCACCGACCAGAGCGTGGCCAGCTTCGTGATATGCCACAAGGCGAGCACGACGAACGCTCATTGCCCGATCCTTCTTCTCGGGTCCTGCCATTACTCGTTCGATGGCATCGCTGATCTCGTCGTTGCTCACTTCGGTGAGTTCACGCCGGGCAGCAAGAATTGCCGCTTCGTTGAGGAGATTGGCAAGGTCGGCGCCGGTGTAACCGGGTGTTCGACGTGCAACTTTGTCTAGGTCGACGTCTTTGGACAGAGTCTTGCCACGGGCATGGACGCCGAGAATCTGGAGACGACCGGCATAGTCAGGACGATCAACGGTGACCTGGCGGTCAAAACGTCCGGGACGCATCAGTGCCGCATCGAGAACATCGGGGCGGTTGGTCGCAGCGACGATGATGATGCCGGTATTGCCCTCAAAGCCATCCATCTCGGTAAGGAGCTGGTTGAGAGTTTGTTCACGCTCGTCATTGCCACCGCCAAGTCCTGCACCCCGCTGACGGCCAACAGCATCGATCTCGTCGATGAAGACGATGCAAGGAGCATTCTTTTTGGCCTGTTCGAAAAGATCACGCACGCGGCTGGCGCCAACCCCGACGAACATTTCGACGAATTCAGAACCTGAAATTGAGAAGAAGGGCACTCCAGCTTCTCCAGCAACCGCTTTGGCGAGGAGTGTTTTACCCGTACCTGGAGGGCCCACAAGAAGTACGCCCTTTGGGATTTTGGCTCCCACAGCCGTGAACCGGTCGGGGTTCTTGAGGAAGTCGACCACTTCGGTCAGCTCAAGCTTTGCGCCAGAAATTCCGGCAACATCCGAGAAGGTGACCTGGGTCGAAGGCTCCATCTGAACCCTGGCCTTGCTCTTGCCAAACTGCATTGCGGGATTCCCCCCGCCACCGCCTTGAGCGCGGCGGAAAAGAAAAAACAGCCCCCCAAGCAGAAGTAAAGGAAAAATCAAGCTGCCAACCGCCGACTGCCAAGCAGGTGCCTGACGCGTTGGCTGAACGGCAATATCAACATCGTGCTGGGTGAGCAAGCCCAGCAGCTCCTTATCAGGAGCGAGATTCACCTGAGCACGGCGACCGTCGTTCTCCACAACCTGAGCGGTACCTCGGTCCGGGGAGATCAATACACGGCTGATCTGGTTGTCCTCAACCGCTTCAACGAAGTCGCTGTAGCGCATGGTTCGCGCTTCCTGCTGGGTGTTTCCACCGCCGAGGAATGCTGGGGCAATTACGACAATCGCCAGCACCAGCAGGGCCGTAAGGCCGATGTTGCGCCATCGCTTGTTCAAAGCTCACCTCGCTTAGATGAAGGAATGTTAACCGAGTCCTCAGGGATCACGCGGAGCGCAGAACCTCAACAACGCTCTTGAAGGCAAACCACTCAGGAATGTCCTCGCCACCACGCAGCATTTTGCGGAACTGGGTACCGCTTAGCTTTTTCACGTGCAAACCGCGAGCCTCGGCATGTTCTGCGGTCACGTAGCCCTCTTCCTCGGTGTAAACCAGATTCAACGAGGGCACGGTCTCCATGGTTAGTTCCGGTGCGCACTCTTTGGCGAAGTTCTGAGCGTCGTAGGGCCCATAAAAATCGTCGCCACTGATGGACGACTTACAACCAGCCATGTCGCGGCCGATAATGAAGTGGGTGCAGCCGTAGTTGCGACGGATGATCATGTGCTGCAAGGCTTCACGAGGCCCTGCCATGTGCATCGCGTACGGCAGGTAGGCCCAACGAATGCTCTCGTTGCTCACCTCAGCAGCAAGACGCTCATAGGTCTGGAAACGAACGGCACCAGGAATATCGTCCTGCTGGGTGGGTCCACAGGTTGGATGCACGAGCACCACAGCCTTCTCGCTCACATTTTGGGCATGAAGTGCTCGTGTGAACAGCTCGTAGTGGGCGCGATGGATGGGATTGCGGCACTGGAAAGCCACCACATCTTCACCATCTGGGAGGCCAGCACGAACCTCGGCAGGTGTCTTGCAGGGGAAGACCCGCTGAGGAAGCTCTAGGCCCTTAAGGCTGCCACCCAGATAAAACCGCTTGCGCTCCATGGTGATCATGCGCACCGCAGGATGCTCGATCGAGGTGGTGCCGTAACAGCCCTGGGCCTCAGCGACCTTGTCGGGCTCCCACTTCGCCTCAACCTGGAGAACCGCCAGGTCCTGGCCCTTGTAGGTGAGCAAAACGCTGTCACCGACCACCACATCGTCGCGGTCGGTGTCCATCACAATCGGCAGGCCGAACAGCTGGCCAGCTGAAAGACGATGACCCGACACCACGGAGTTGTAATCCTCCTGGTGCATGAATCCCCGCAACGGCGAAAAGCCGCCAACAACCAGGAGCTCCACATCACAGGCGTTGCGATCGGAGCACTCAAGGGTCTTGCTGGCTGAGTCCTTGACGGCTTTTTGTTCAGCCTGAGGAACCATCAAATCAACCAGGGTGCCGCCATAGGGGGCAATCACCCCGGATCGATGGGCGGAGGCGGCTGCGCTGGCGGTCATGAGATGGGCTGAAGATCGGGCGATTCTCCCAGATGATCAACGAACCGCAGAAGGCATAAAAAAGGGGGGCCAAAGCCCCCCTTCATTCGTGCACTATCAACAGAGCAAGAGACGATCAGGCTTCCTCGAGACGGCCGTAGAGGTCACCGGTGATCTTGATATCAACAGTTTCACGCCCACCCATGTCGGAGTCTGAAGGCTGGATGGCACTGAAGACGCCAGCGAATTCACCGGTCTCTGGATCCACTTTGGTGATCGAGAGACTCATGGTGCCCACACCATCGATGTAACGCTTGTTGTTGTCCTTCTCCAGCTGCTCGTCATCACCACCAAGAGCAACCAAGCCCTGGGCGTACTGAACCCCTGTGGTTAGCGCCCGGCCCTTGGGATCGATGAAGTTGCTCGTGCGGTAGCTCGGAGTGCGGTATGTGCCTTCGAAGTCGGTGCTGGTGGTGATGGCGTTGCCTTCAGCAGTGGCGTTCAGAGACTTGCTGGAGAAGGTGAATGGAAACTCCTCTCCACCGGGCACAAGAATCGTGATCGCCTGGAAATCGATGCCACCTTTCTCCTGGAACTCGAGACCGTCCTTGGTAACGGTGAGATCACCGAAAACTTCATCCAGGCTCGACGTGAAGCGAGTAAGGATCTTGCCCTCGACGAACTCGGCTTCCTGACGAATGTTCTTGGGCTCTTCCTTGGCATAAACCTGTACGGGGTGCATGCAGATTCCGCGCAGCTCGTAGGAACCACCTGCGGTTAAAGCAATCGAACCTCGGGCTGTTTCACCGATGGTGGGGCAGTCGTTGGCTTTGCCGGTGTTGCGAATGTCGTCGTAGGTGACATTGGAGCCCGCGCGCTGCACCGCTTCACTGTCACCGCTGCAGGCGGTGGTGAAAAAAGCGAGGCAGAGCGCCAGAACGACGGACAGCAGGGGGCGGATGCGCATGGGAGAAGCCTGTGGGGGCTGAACGCTGTACAGACGGCTAAAACCGTCAAGGTCGGATCTTACAGGGGTGAAACCGCCTTCAGATCCGGCTTTTTGCAGGTCTCAACAACTTGTCGATGCAGACGGCCGAAGACCCAGCAGAGCATCGAGAAGCTGATGGGCGAGATGCAGTTTGGAAGTCACCGGGAATGATGTTGGTCCGCTCTCCGCCAGCAACCAGCCACCGTTCAGTGGCTCCGAAAAGCCTTGTCCAACACGGTCGATCGGATTCGCAAACAAGAGGTCACACCCCTTCTGCTGGCGTTTGTCCTCTCCGATGCGACACAGAGTTTCGTCATCTCCGGTAAGAGCAGCGAAACCGAGGACAAGTTGCCCATTCGTTCGGCGTGCCGAGATGCCAGCCAACAAATCGGGGACCAACTCCCAGCCTTCGGCGAGACGATCCAGCCAAAACGCTTTTGGCTCTTTCAACGACGTAGCAGGGATGGAACGCCGCAGATCCGCCACAGCCGCGGCCATGGCCACGGCATCCGCCTTTGGCTGCAGATCCTTCAGGACAGCCTCAAGATCTTTTGCTGAGGTGATGGGATGACAGCACAGTGCTTCCTTCCAAGGGATCGGCACCTGGATAGGCCCATGAACAAGATCAACATCCGCTCCCCGCAACCGTGCGGCCTGAGCAAGGAGCACGCCCATTGCACCACTGCTGCGGTTGCTCAGGGAGCGAGCCGCATCCAACGGTTCCACCGTGGGGCCTGCGGTGACAAGAAGTCGCAGGCCTGTCCAGTCGCGCTTGGCATCGGGGCTGGGCTGCCCTCGGCTGAACAAACTGAGTGCCGCCAGTTCAATCATGAGTGGATCGGCCATACGACCATCTCCCAGGCGATCGCATGCCAACAACCCCGCAGCAGGATCGAGGGGAACCACTCGAGGAAAATGCTTGACCCGCGCCCAGTTGTCCTGGACAGCGGGGTGATTCCACATCGCCGTGTTCATGGCAACCGCCGCCAGGACAGGACATTCACAGGCCAGCAGCACGCTGGCCAGAAGACCGTCCGCCGAGCCCTGGCTCCAACGGCTGAGGCTGGAAGCACTCAGGGGAGCAACAACGACCAGCTCAGCCCACTCAGCCAGTTCGATATGCAGCGGCCGTGAACAGCTGGAATCCCAACCATCTGCGTCCTCATAACAGCGATGGCGACTAAGGCTGGACAGTGCCAAAGGACTGACCAACTTCGCTGCACTTGGAGTGACCACACAGCGCACTTCTGCCCCAGCCTTCACAAGGGCACTAACCAGGAGGGGCGTTTTGACAGCGGCAATGCTGCCGCTGACACCAATCAGCAAACGACGCCCTGCCAGCGGACGCAGGGCATCAGTCCTCATCAAACGGTTCCTGGTCAACCAAGTGCACGTAAGGCGCCGTCAGGTAAGGACGATGGATGGCCAGAGCCCGCAGCAGATGCCAGTCAGCCAGACCGGCGAACGGCGTCGGATAGTCATCCTCATCCAAGCGCTTAGCCAGAACGGCAATCGATTCCTCATCAAATTGCGCCAGGCGCTCCGGAGTGATGGCGCTTTCGGGCATCGAAGCGGACTGCATCGGGGGATTGCCTGACGTCTCCAGTTTGGCTCAGCAGCCCACCGCTAGCTTGACGGGGAGGGGAATTAGCTCAGTTGGTAGAGCGCTGCGATCGCACCGCAGAGGTCAGGGGTTCGAATCCCCTATTCTCCATCGGTATGTCTACCAGGCGAGGTCCATTCACGGTCGGTCTTGGGGCCGTGGTGACACTGGCCACCCTGGCCAGGCCGGAAGCTTTGGTGACCTTCACGATTCTGATTTTGGCCACGGACCTGGGCCGATCGAACCGCTGCCCGGTCACCTGGGACCTCCCATGGGGTAAAAGGGAGCATTGAATTGGACCAAGGTCGATGTCGCAGTCGAAGCGTGAGCAGGTCGTCAGCCACCTGCGATACATCCGTCAGGAATTAAGGGAAATGCATCAGGGTGTGATGGAAGACGGTCTGCTGCCTGAGGCTGGTGAAGTACGTGGTGTGATGGCTCAGATGGAGGCGCTGCTCGAGCTGCTCGAGGGCAAGTCGTCCAGAAAGGCGAAAGCGGAATCCAGCTGAACGAGGCATCACTCAAGCGTTCCAGAAACAACCTGCCTGTTTTGGAAAGACGCCAGCCAAAGGGCGAGGGACCTGCACATCCGCCACGGTTGGGGTAAACCTGTTTCAAAGCGCTCGGCGGATGATGGGGATCACCATCCCTGCCTCTTCCACCGGAACGGATGGCACATCGCTCACAGTCCACCCGTCTTCATCAACGCTTCGGCCAACTGCCGGCAGGCCTTGAAATCTGGGCTACGAATCCCTGGCGTCGGCTATCTCTCTACACAATCGTTCTGCTCTCAGGCTTCTTGCTGGGAAGTGCCATTACTGCCGTTGCAGGCGTGCTGGGCCAGCTTGACCCGGTTGCTGCCCTGCTGGTGGTGATCGGCACTGAACTCACCATCCGGGCTCGTTCAGACCGATGGTCGTCCCTCATCCGCCAGTTGTTGAGCCTGGGACGAATCGGATTCCTTTACGGACTGTTTCTCGAAGGATTCAAGTTGCTCTGACGACAGGCGCGGACAAATCCAAACACCATCCATAACGTTCAATCAAATAGACGTCGCTGAGCCATGGCAGGTGACCATTTCTTCCTGGAGTTGGAGCCACCAGAGGAACGCCTGCGTGATGTGCCCCACGTGGTGATCGTCGGTGGGGGATTTGCCGGCATCCACGCGTGCAAAGCACTGGCCAAGGCGGACGTGCGCATCACGCTGATCGATAAGCGCAACTTCAATCTTTTCCAGCCACTTCTGTACCAGGTATCGACGGGCCTGGTTTCCCGCGGCGACATAGCAACACCTCTGCGTGAGCTGGTTGGCAAGCAACGCAATGTGCAGGTCTTGCTCGGAGAAGTGACGGACGTCCATCCCGAAGGGAAACAGATCGTCTTCAACGGAAAGGCCTACAGCTACGACCATCTGGTGCTGGCCACCGGATCCGGCAGCACCTTTTTTGGCCACGACGATTGGCGCACCTTTGCGCCGCCGATGAAGATCCTGGAGCACGCCGAGGAGATCCGTCGGCGTCTGCTGATGGCCATGGAACAGGCGGAGCAAACACCGGATCCCAGCGCTCGTCAGTTTCTCCAGACCGTGGTGATTGTTGGAGCCGGCCCCAGTGGCTGCGAAATGGCTGGAGCGGTCTCTGAGCTGATGCGTTGGGCACTCAACAATGCCTTCAAACAGCTTGATCCGAACAAAACGAGGATCGTGCTGGTGGATCCCGGTGAACGCGTGCTGCGGGCGATGCCTGCTCAGCAGTCGGAAGCGGCCCTGGCGTCACTGGAACGCGATGGGATCGAATTCATGGCCCAGAGCCGCGTGCAGACCATGGGTCCAGGGGAAGTCATCATCGGCACCCCTGACGGAGACCGTCGAATCCAAGCCGCCACAGTGATCTGGACAGCAGGCGTGCGCCCCTCCCATCTAGGCAGCAAACTCGCCGAGGCCACCGGTTGCGCTCTGGACAAGGGGGGTCGAGTCGTGGTGCAACATGATTTTTCGATCCCTGAGCATCCCGAGATCCGCGTCGCGGGAGATCTCAGCAACTACAGCCACACCATCAACGGCAAGCCAATGCCTGGCATGGCGGCTCCAGCAAAGCAGGCCGGCACTTTTATCGGCAAAGACATCGCCGCGATTGTCGCCAACCGTTCCTGTCCAACCTTCAACTACTTCGATTTCGGGAGCATGGCCGTGCTCGACCGCGCCACCGCTGTGGCTGATCTACGGGGCCTGCGCTTTTCCGGAGGTGTGGGCTGGCTTCTTTGGGCCTTTGTCCACCTGGTGCTGATACCCGACTGGGAGAACAGAATCACTCTGTCGGTGAAATGGATCTTCGCCCTGCTGACACAACAGCGCTCTGCGATTTTGCTCACAGGCATGCCTAGCCAGCACATGGCACTGGATGCGGTGGACGCCCATTTCCCCATGAAGGCTGGGGAGGGGGTGTCCATCGCCGAACCCGATGCCGCCCTGAAAGCAGCGATGGACTACTACTCACATCAAATGAGCAGACCGCCACTCAGCGGTCAACCTCCAACTCAGGAACTCCTCGACACGAGCGATGGCTCGGCCGCTGATTCTGCCGCTGCCATTAAGTAAAGAAGCGCCATCCGTGTCGGCACCCCATTGCGAACCTGCTCCTCCACCAAACAGATCGAAAGATCGTCCAATAGGGCACTGGTCATCTCAACACCCCTGTTCACCGGACCTGGATGCAGCACAGGAACCAGCTGACCGCAGAGCTTGAGCCGGTCATGGCTGAGGCCGTAATCACGGTGGTAACGCGAAAGGCTGGTGAGGAGCTGCTGACCCATCCGTTCCTTCTGCAGTCGCAGAGTCATCACGGCATCCACACCAGGCAATGCCCGCTCCAGCTTTCTCTCCACCCGAATGGTTCCGCGCTGCGCCACCGGATCGAAAGACTGGCCAGGAGGCGGAGACTCCACAAATGCGCTGAAGTCATCCGGAAGAAGACTGGGCGGCCCGCACAACACCACATCAGCGCCACAAGCGGTCAAAGCCCAGAGATTCGATCGGGCCACCCGTGAATGCAGGATGTCCCCAACAATCGCGATTCGTTTGCCCTGCAGGGCTTCCGGGCTCGGATGGTCAGGGGCGAAATGTCGCGCCAGGGTGAATAGATCCAGCAATCCCTGGCTGGGATGACTGTGCAATCCATCCCCACCATTCAGAACAACCGTGCGTTCTCCGGCCGCGTCGAGATCGCGAGCCAGCTGCTCCGGAACAGCTGTTGACCGATGCCGGACCACCAGAACATCAGCGCCCATCGCCACATAGGTGCGGGCTGTATCGAGCACACTTTCACCCTTGCTCAGCGAACTGCTTGAAGGGGAAAAACTCATCACATCGGCCGAAAGGCGCTTGGCCGCCAGTTCAAAACTGCTGCGGGTGCGAGTGCTGGGTTCAAAAAAAAGCGTGGCCACAAGCCTCCCCTGCAATGCCGGAAGCTTGCGCGCACCGGTAACAGGCAGCGATCGGAACCGCTCAGCCAGCTCAAGCACTGCGGCGTAATCCTCGCTGGAAAAAGACGCAAGATCGATAATGTGGCGATGCTGCCAACCGTTCACCAGCCGTCCACCTCCCTGGGAGCCCAGGCCTGATCAGGAACAGGCTGGCGATCCCCCTTCGCGCGACTGCTCACGCTGCGGCTGGCGCGCAGATACCAGCGCAAAGGGAGCTCATTCCCTTCTGAGATGCCGATGCGTGTTGTCGTCACGAGATCAGGGCTGACGATGGAAGCAGGCCTTGGTGCCAGCCAAACTCCATGTTCGCCTGTCGCTGGTCGCCTGTCATCGCTGCGATCAATCCCGAACCGACGGGCCAGCAACCCCGGGCCAGCAGCCACCCGCTCCGGCTCTGCCGGCAGAGCCACTGCGCGCATCAACACACCATTGGCCCACTCCGGCCGATCCGTGACCACATTCACGCAGTGGTGAATTCCGTAGCTCACATACACGTAAAAGCGCCCTGGAGGTCCGAAGAGGGTTTCGTTTTGGGGAGATCTGCGCCGATAGCCATGGCAAGCAGGCTCATCCTGGGAATAGGCCTCTGTTTCCACAATCACACCCCAAAGCATGTCGCCATTGGGCTTGCGTTTCACCAACCGGCAGCCCACCAATTCAGGCCCCACCACTTCAGCAGGACGGCAAAAGAATTCAGGGGAGAGAGTGTTCATCCTGCTGACAGGGTGGCACCACACCGCCAGGCTTGAGTTACGACACCCAGCTCAGTGTGAGAACTGCTCTCGAAGCGCGACGCGACGGGGTTTTCCTGTTGCTCGCAGGGTTGTTCCTCGGAACCTTGGGAATGCTCAACATTCTTGGGCTGACCCGATTTCTGCAACTAGGGCAGATCGGCCCATGGCCCGTGGTGGTCGCTGTTGGAGCTCTTCCCTATCCGGTGACCTTCCTTTGCACCGATTTGATCAGCGAACTCTGGGGGGAAACCAGAGCCAACCAACTGGTCTGGGTGGGTTTGTTGTTGAACGGATGGGTGCTTCTGATCCTTTGGCTCGGAGGCCTTCTACCAGCCATGAGTGGCAGTGACGACACCACTTTCCGCACGATTCAACAACTGAGTTTCGGCTCGGTTGGCGCATCGATGGTGGCCTACCTGAGCGCACAATTCATCGACGTACGACTGTTTCATTTCTGGAAAAAGCTCACTAATGGCCGTGCCCTCTGGCTGCGAAACAATGGGTCCACCGTCATCAGCCAACTGGTCGATACCAGTGCGGTTGTGATGATCAGCCATTACGGAGCCCACGTTCTGCCGATCCGTGCCGGGGAAGAGGTGGTTCCACAACTGATCGCTTTCATCGGCAGCGGCTACCTGTTCAAGCTGATCGCCGCCCTCGCCGACACCCTTCCTTTCATCTGGCTGACGGGCTGGCTGAGGCAATGGCTCGAGATGCCAGCCGATGCATGACACCTGGCCACAACTGACCTGGATTTCCTGCAACCCAGGACAACCCGCGCCATCCTGAAACCATCTGCATACGGGTGATGAGCGCGGCACTTTCCGGTTTCAATCTCGGCACCGTGCTGCTGGCCAGCATCGTTCTGTTCCCACTCGCCTGCCTGTTCTTTGGCACCCGCGGCGGCTATTACAACACCGATAAATACGACGGCAACGGCACCGCCCACTGAAGGATCATTCAAATCATCGACCCGTCTCAGATGTCCGCAGCCTTCCCAGGGCAGGTGCAGAGCAAAGAAGAGATTCGTCTCGCCTTGCGCAGCTGGCCTGAGGTAGACGACTACCTCCAGATCTGCAAAGGCGTGATCCTGCCGCTCGGATCCACCGAGCAGCATGGTCCAACCGGAGCCATCGGCACCGATGCCCTGACCGCGGAAGCTGTGGCTCTTGAAGTGGGTTGTCGCACTGGCGTTCTGGTGGCTCCGGTGCAGTCATTCGGCATGGCGGAGCATCACCTGGGCTTCGCCGGCACCATGAGCCTGCAACCGGCAACGCTGCTAGGCGTCATGCACGATCTGGTGCTTTCATTAGCCAGGCATGGCTTCGAACGGGTGTTCGTGATCAACGGTCACGGTGGCAACATCGCCACCAGCAAGGCTGCCTTTGCCCAAGCCCATGCCTCGGCAGCAAGCCGCGGTCTACCTGTGGCACCCAAGCTGCGTTGCCGGCTCGCCAACTGGTTCATGGCTGGACCTGTGATGCGTCAGGCTCGCGACCTCTATGGAAATAAGGAGGGTCACCACGCAACCCCCAGTGAAATCGCAGTGACCCTGGCCATGGAACCGAGCCTGCAGTCGAAGCAGCGGGATCTTCCGGACCCAGCACCAGCTGGGCCGATTCACAGTCCAGAGGATTTTCGGCGCCGTCATCCAGACGGACGCATGGGGTCCCATCCCTCCCTGGCGACCGCCCAGCACGGAACGAGCCTGCTGGAAACAGCAGCCTCGGCATTGAGCGAGGATCTCCGTAGATTCCTGAGCGAGCCATGAGCCTGATCTCCGCAGACGACGTCCGCAAGGTCGCCAAGCTCGCCCGCCTCGACCTGCCTGAAGACAAAATCGCCACCTATACGGGACAGCTGGAATCGATTCTTGAATACGTCGGCCAGCTGGAGCAGGTGGACACCGAAGGCGTACCGGAGACCACCCGTGCCGTTGAGGTGACCAATGTCACCCGAGAGGACGGAGTGATTCCAACTCCGGTGCGGGAGGACATCCTTAACCAGGCTCCTCTGCGTGAGGGAGATTTCTTCCGCGTCCCGAAGATCCTGGCCGAATGATCAGCGGCTGAGTGGACGCCTTGGCTGGGTTTTAATCGCGATGCGATCGACAAAACTCAGCCAGTTGCGCTGCAGTTGACGGGTTGGAACAAAGCGGGCGGCACGGCGCAACTTTCCACGACTCGACTTATGACTTCTAACGCCGACCAGAATGTCGTAGAGGAAGTTGTACCCATCCGAGCGGGTTTCGAAGATACCGAGCCTCTGTGGTGATCCCTTCGAATCCAGAAGGGGCTTGGTGGCCTCATAGGCGGGTTTGTACTCAAACCAAGGAACCGATGGCCAAAGGTGATGAACCAGGTGATAGTTCTGACCCATGATCAGCAGGTTCATCAAACGACCCGGGTAGATCCGGGCGTTGGTCCAACGATTGCGCGATGTGAACGGACGGTGGGGCAGGTAGTCAAAGAACAACCCAAGGGTCACCCCAACCATCAGAGCCGGCGCAAACCAGCAGTTGAAAATGAAAGGAAGGAAGTCGAATTTCGCTGCAGCCAGAACGATCACCAGAAACACGCTGCGTTCGAACCCCCACTGCATCAGTTCCCAGCGTTTCCAAAGGCGGCGCTGGAAGAAAAACCACTCGTGATAAAAAAACCTTGGTGCGATCAGCCAAAGCGGGCCAAAGGTACTGACGATGTGATCCGGATCATTTTTTGGATCATTGACATGGGCGTGGTGCTCCAGGTGAACCCTGGTGAACACAGGAAAGCTGAAGCCCAGCAACAGAGCTGAACCATGCCCCATGGCCTGGTTGATCCAGCGGTTGGGGTGGGCAGCGTTGTGACAGGCGTCGTGGATGACGGTGCCTTCAAGATGCAACGAAAGAAATCCAGTGCACAGCAACACAGGCAAGGGCCAGCCAC
Organism: Synechococcus sp. AG-679-B05; assembly: GCA_003210795.1. Classification (GTDB taxonomy): domain Bacteria; phylum Cyanobacteriota; class Cyanobacteriia; order PCC-6307; family Cyanobiaceae; genus Parasynechococcus. The sequence continues at coordinate 16,722 of QCUJ01000012.1, forward strand.
CGGCAAACCATCCCCAGATGGTCAGAACGGCAAGGGCATATCCCCCAAGGAACAGGCCCACCGTTGGATTGAGAGCCTCTGGAGGATCCACGAACTCCCGCGGCACCGAGCGGTACCTCGTCTGAACAGGAGTGAGCTGCTGTTGTTGCTCACAGCTCTGAATCGTCCCGAGGTCAGGCAACGCTTCTGAAAAAGTCCCCCCACAAATTAGGGAAATGAATGCCCACCGGGGGACTTGAACCCCCACGACCTGGGTCACTGGTACCTAAAACCAGCGCGTCTACCTATTCCGCCAGGTGGGCTTGTGCTGGATTTTACGGTTCACCACAGAATAGGGGCGGTTACGGGAGAGCAGATGCTGGCGACCCTAAGTGGTGATCTCTGCCTGCTTTTCGGCCTAGGAGTTCTGCTGCTGCCATTGCTTGCTGTTGAGCTAAGCCGCCCTCGCGACGGAGTTTGGGGGGCCGTGGTGCTGCTTCTCGGCCTGGTGCTCGTAACAAGCAGCGACCGACTGCGCGGCGCGCCAATGCTGGCTGTTTTGTGCGGAAGTCTGCTGATCGCCCGCCTCACCGCCGAAATCAGTCAAGCGCGCTGGCAGGCGCTCAGTGAGGACGAACAGCAACGACTCGGATCCATCGATCACTGGCTGACGAACCTGCGCCAGCTGGGAACTGCCATCAGCAGCCTGGGAGCAGGGTTGGGCGGAGTGGTCAAACAACTCAAACCTTCCGGTCGTTCCGGAGTTGCCAACAAGCTCTGGATCCGTCCCGAGGACGAGACCGCGTCTCCTGCGACAACCGACAGCCCTGAACCGAGTGCCAGCGCCGTCGAGGACTGATAATTCTCCGATCAACCAGGAAGACCGTGAGCAAGGAGACGCGCGACGCCGCCGCTGAGGGACGTCCCTCCTACAAGGACACGCTCAACCTGCTGCAAACCGGATTTGGCATGCGCGCCAACGCCGTGAAGCGTGAGCCGGAACTGCAGGCTTTCTGGAGAGACAACGGGATCGACGGAAAGTTAGGGCTGGAGAACAAGGGCCCCAGTTTCACGCTCCACGACGGGCCTCCGTACGCCAACGGTGCTCTGCACATGGGTCACGCCCTGAACAAGGTGCTCAAGGATGTGATCAACAAATACCAGGTCCTGCAGGGTCGCCGGGTGCGCTACGTACCGGGCTGGGATTGCCACGGCCTGCCGATCGAGCTGAAGGTTCTGCAGTCCATGGACACTGAGCAGCGCAAGGCCCTGACGCCGATCAAGCTGCGCAAGAAAGCCGCCGCTTACGCCCGTAAGCAGGTGGATGGCCAGATGCAGGGGTTCCAGCGCTGGGGCATCTGGGCTGACTGGGAACAGCCCTACCTCACGCTGCAGAAGACCTATGAGGCTGCCCAGATCAGGGTGTTCGGAGAGATGCTGCTCAAGGGGCACATCTACCGGGGGCTGAAACCTGTGCACTGGAGCCCCAGTTCCCGTACCGCCCTGGCTGAGGCCGAACTGGAGTACCCGGATGGCCACACCAGCCCCAGCGTCTACGCAGCTTTTCCTGCGGTGGAACTGCCTTCTGCATTGCGGGACGCCCTCAACGCTGAGGGGATCGAACTCCCCAGTGATCCGAAAGCCCTTGGTGAAAGCCTCCAGGTGGCGATCTGGACAACTACTCCGTGGACCCTCCCCGCCAACCTGGCGGTATCTGTGAACGAGCGGCTGGATTACGCCCTGGCCAACGATGGAAACGGTCGGTTGCTGCTTGTAGCCGCTGATCTGATCGACACACTCACGACAACGCTGGCGCTGCCTCTTAACCGTCGCGCCAGCGTCAAAGGTGCCCTGCTGGCCGGCCTGATCTATCGCCATCCGTTGATGGATCGCACCAGCCCGGTTGTGATCGGCGGTGACTACATCACCACTGAGTCCGGAACAGGGCTGGTGCACACCGCTCCAGGGCATGGAGTCGATGACTTTCACACCGGCCTGAAGAACGGACTGCCGGTGCTCTGCCCGGTCGATGAAGCCGGCAACCTCACCGCAGAGGCGGGTCCATTCGAGGGACTGAACGTTCTCAAGGACGCCAACCCCACCATCATCGAAGCGCTGGAACAGGCCGGCGCCCTGCTGAAACAGGAAGCCTACGGCCACCGTTATCCCTACGACTGGCGCACCAAAAAGCCCACGATCTTCCGCGCCACCGAACAGTGGTTCGCCTCGGTGGATGGCTTCCGCAAACAGGCACTCGATGCCATCGACGCGGTGGAGTGGACCCCGGCATCCGGGCGCAACCGGATCGAAGCGATGGTTAAGGAGCGAGGGGACTGGTGCATTTCGCGTCAGCGCACCTGGGGTGTGCCGATCCCGGTCTTCTACAACCGCAGTAGCGGTGAAGTGCTCCTCAACGCCGACACCCTGGCCCATGTCGAGGCTCTGATCGCCGAGCACGGTGCAGATGTGTGGTGGGAGAAGAACGAAGCCGATCTGCTGCCCCCCGCCTATGCGAACCAGGCTGAGCAATGGCGCAAGGGGACAGACACCATGGATGTGTGGTTCGATTCCGGCTCAAGTTGGGCCGCCGTCGCCAGTCAGCGAGAGCACCTCAGCTATCCCGCTGATCTGTATCTCGAAGGGTCAGACCAGCACCGCGGTTGGTTCCAGAGCTCACTGCTCACCTCCGTGGCCGTTAACGGCCACGCCCCATACAAGCGTGTGCTCACCCACGGTTTTGCGCTGGATGAGAAGGGGCGGAAGATGAGCAAATCCCTCGGCAACGTCGTTGACCCGATGGTGATCATCGAGGGTGGCAAGAACCAGAAGCAAGATCCCGCCTACGGCGCGGATGTGCTGCGTCTCTGGGTGAGCTCCGTTGACTACTCCGCTGATGTGCCGATCGGAGCCGGCATCCTCAGGCAGCTTGCCGATGTCTATCGGAAAGTTCGCAACACCAGCCGATATCTGCTCGGTAACCTCCACGATTTCAACCCTGCAGCAGATTCGATTCCCGTTGCCAACCTGCCGCTGCTGGACCGCTGGATGCTGCAGCGCACAGCTGAAGTGATGGATGAAATCACCGCAGCGTTCGAGAGCTATGAGTTCTTCCGCTTCTTCCAGCTGCTGCAGAACTACTGCGTCACCGATTTATCCAACTTCTATCTCGATATCGCCAAGGACCGTCTGTACGTGAATGCCCCCGCCGATCGGCGCAGGCGCAGCTGCCAGACCGTGATGGCCTTAATCATCGAGCGCCTGGCAGGCCTGATCTCTCCGGTGCTGTGCCACATGGCTGAAGACATCTGGCAGAACCTGCCCTACTCGGTGGGAGACGTCTCCGTCTTCCAACGCGGCTGGCCCACCGTTCCCCAGGAGTGGCGTAACGAGACGCTGTCTGCCCCAGTGCAGGAGCTTCGCGATCTGCGGGCGGCCGTGAACAAGGTGTTGGAGGAATGCCGCAGCCGCCAGGAGCTGGGGGCATCGTTGGAATCCGCAGTTCGCATCGAAGCCCGCAAGCCGGAGCTCAAGTCAGCCCTTGATTGGCTCCGCGACAACGGAGATCTGGAAGTGGATGGCCTCCGCGACTGGCTTCTCGTGTCCCAGCTCCAGCTCGGTGGGGAACCCTGGGCGGAACTGCTGGCCAGCCAAGACGACGCCATTGCGGTGATCGAGGTGAGCCGGGCCCGGGGCATCAAATGCGATCGCTGCTGGCACTACGAAGGGGATGTTGGTCAGCATCCCGGGCACACCACAGTCTGCGGTCGCTGTGTGGGAATCCTTGACCGTCGCACTCACCAGCGGTCCTGAGCGAGCAAATCACCCGGCGCCATTGGACCTGCCACTACAGAGTGATCCGCTGGATTGAGCGGACCCTGGAGAAGTTCAGCCAGCTCAAGCCGGGTGCCATCGGGCAGCACCGAAGCATCCGGATCAAACGCAGTGGGATGGGTGGTGCTGCTGCTGAACCCCCGGAAGATCAACAACTCAAACGGTTCCCTGAACACCGTTCCCTTCAATCGCACCACACGATCGGGGGCCAGACGGCTGCGCTCCTCAAGCTGCTGAACCAACTCAACATCAGTCATCAGAATTCTCCAGCCACCCGGCCATAACGGGGGAGCCTGACCAGCAGCCACTGCAGTGCTCCCGCCAGGTAAGCCACCAGTGCCGCATAGCCAAGAAAGGCTGCTACACCACGGGTCCACTCCCCCCCGAAGATGAAATCAAACATCACCTCAACCACACGGTGCATGCGCTGTGGTGCCTCCAACCAGGCAGCACAGGCGCTCAGGCCCGGGGCATCAAGGCAACCAAGAGCCGTAATGCTCATGCCCACACTGAGGAGAGCAAATCCCGTGAAAGCCCAGCGCCAGAGACGAACCGTCAGTGGAAGCGGACGCCACAGCGGCTGATCGGCCAGCTCCTCATTCAGATCAACCCAGAACCAGACACTCACGGCCATCAAGACCGGTGCAACCAGGGCCGTGAGAAAACCGATCGGACGTTCATCGATGAGCAGCAGCAGGCTGATCGCCATCAGGCTGGCCACCTTCCAGTACAGCCCCATCAAGCGTTGCACCACTGGTTCTCGACGCCATGTCGCCCAGACCAGCAATACCAACGGCAAGCCCAACGCCACGGTGGCCCCGAGCCGGTAGGTGAGCCAAACCAGAGCGCGATAGGTCAGCTCGTTCACGGAGGGGCATCAAGGTGGCGCCATTATCGATGTCCCAGTCCTCTCTGCAGGATTGATAGGGTCCGATCCATGGTGCGTTTCTCTCCGTTCGATTGGTTCAGCTCGATAACGGAGACCCGTTATTGCCGTTCTGCCCTGTCGACCCAACCGTCACTGGACGAAGCGGTCAAAGATGTCGTCAGCCAGCTGGGTCGCCGTGGAGAAGCCGACCTTGCACTGGTCTTCGCCTCCACGGCGTACGCAAGCGACCTGACGAGACTTCTGCCCCTGCTGCGGCAGGAGCTCCGATCCCGCCACTGGATCGGAGCTGCAGGTGGTGGCGTGGTGGGGACCCTCCCCGATGGCAGTGCAGCGGAGATCGAAAAGACACCATCCCTGAGCGTCACCCTGCTGCAGATGCCCGGATCCGAGATCACTGCGGTGGAGCTTTCCACGGAAACCCTCCCCGACCTCGACGGTGCAGCAAAGCAGTGGCAGGACTGGAGCGGGATTCAACCCGAGCACTGCCGCAGTCAGATTCTGCTGATTGATCCCACTTCAAACAACATCAATGATCTGATCAGCGGACTGGACTATGCGTTTCCAGGCGCAGCCACAATCGGTGGGATCGCCTGTCCCCACAACGCCCCCCACGGTTCCCTGCTGATCGATGACAGGGTTGTGACCGGCGCTGTGATCTGCTCGATTGGAGGCGACTGGCGTCTCGACACCGTGGTGGCCCAGGGATGCCGGCCGATCGGCCCTGTTTTCTCCATTGAGAAGGTGCAGCGCAACGTGCTCCTGGAACTGAGTGATGGAGAACGGAGGGACACCCCCGTGGCGTGCCTCCAGAGAGTGCTGGCAGACCTCAACAGTGAAGACAGGGAGCGGGTGCGTCACTCGCTGTTCCTTGGGATTGAGAGGCGCAACCTGCAACTCAACCCGGAGCATCCAGCAGAGAGCGAAGGGGCTTTCCTGGTGCGAAATCTGATCGGGGTAGATCCCAAGAATGGAGCGGTGGCGGTTGCAGATCGCGTTCGCCCCGGCATGAACGTTCAGTTCCAGCTGAGGGAGGCTGACGCCTCACGGGAGGAAGCCCTCAGCCTTCTCAAGGCTGCCGCAACAACCGATGAGCGTGCACCAGTGTTCGGCCTGCTGATGGCCTGTCTTGGACGAGGACAGGGGTTGTTCGGCGTTCCTGATGGTGATGTGACCCTGGGACGGCAGGTGATGCCGGACCTCCCCATGGCGGGTGCCTTCTGCAACGGCGAGATCGGACCGGTGGCCGGTTCAACCCACCTTCACGGCTACACGGCCTGCTGGGGGCTGCTACGGCAGGATCCACTGATCACCGCCGGTTGATCGTTGCGCCAGCACGTCAATCCCCTCAGTCGCTTCTTCCAGCTGCCGCTGCAACTTCCGGCACCGAAACAACTGTTTGAGCGCCCAGAGCAACCGATCCATCTCGACATCGGCTGCGCCCGAGGTCGCTGCCTGCTTGGCCTGGCGGAACAGCAGCCGCGCTGGAACCATCTGGGCGTGGAGATCCGGCGCCCGCTGGTGCAGTCGGCCGATCGTGATGCTCAGGCCAGCGAGCACGGCAACGTTCGCGTTCTTTTCTGCAACGCAAACATCAGCCTGGAGGGCTGGATGGGCGCTTTACCGCAGGACCGTTTGCAGCGGGTCTCGATCCAATTCCCGGATCCCTGGTTCAAACGCCGTCACCGCAAACGGCGGGTGTTGCAGCCACCTCTGCTCTTGGCAATCGCCGCGGCCCTGGAACCGGGTCGCGAGCTGTTTCTGCAAAGCGATGTACCGGAGGTGATTGAACCGATGGTGGCGCTCACTGAACTCAGCGGCTGCTTCGAACGACCAGCCAACGATGCCCGGCCGTGGAGGCTCGACAACCCTTTGCCGGTACCGACAGAACGAGAGCGCTACGTACTGGAGCAGGCGCTTCCGATTTATCGGGTGCTGTATCAGCGCAACCGACAGCCCTTGCCCGATCGCGGAGCTCTGGAAAACCAGTGGCAGGAGATTGATAATCCAGCTGAAGGTGTTTCCAGCGAATCGTGATTGATGGCTGAATCGTCGGATCGGCATCCGACTCCTCTCCTTCTGCGCTGGCAGGGTTGCCTCTCTCCTGGCACTTCGGCTTTGCTCCGCATGGAGCAGCTCTCAGGAGCCGTGCTGATGCTGCTATTCGCGTGGCTTCCCTTTGTGAGCCGCAGCGGCCTGGGCCTAGAGATCACAGCTGCAGGATTGCTCTGGCTGCTCTGGTCGCTGTGCAGCCCGCCGGGTCGAATCGGTCCAATCAGCCGATGGTTACTGGTGATTCTGGCGGTGGCCTGCATCAGCACCGGATGGTCGCCGGTGCCACTTGCCGCAGCGAAAGGGCTGCTCAAACTCTTGAGCTACCTGGGGGTCTATGCACTCCTGTGCCGACTGCTGATCTCCAATCCCCGGTGGTGGAACCGCCTGCTGGCTGCCCTGCTGACAGGCGGTCTTGTCAGCAGCGTTCTGGCTCTCCGCCAGTTGTATGCATCCACCGAGGAATTGGCCCGCTGGGCCGATCCCGGATCGATGAGCACCGGCACGATTCGCATCTATGGCCCCCTGGGCAACCCCAATCTCCTGGCGGGGTATCTCCTTCCGCTCGTCCCTTTGGCCGTGATCGCTCTGATGCGTTGGCAGGGTTTGGGGCAAAAGATGTTTGCGGGACTTACAGGCATGCTGAGCGCCGCCGCCGTTGTGTTTACCTACAGCCGTGGTGGTTGGCTGGGGCTGCTGGCAACCCTGGCTGTACTGGTGCTCTTGTTGCTGCTGCGGAGTACGGCCCACTGGCCGCCCCTCTGGCGACGACTTGTTCCCCTTGGTGTGCTGTTTATGGGGGGAGTGCTTGTGGTGCTCGCTGCCACTCAGCTGGAGCCGATCCGAACGCGCGTGGTGAGCCTTGTAGCCGGGAGGGGGGACAGCTCGAACAATTTCCGCATCAACGTTTGGCTGGCGGCGCTTGAGATGGTGCAAGACCGCCCCTGGATCGGGATCGGTCCAGGCAACAACGCCTTCAACAGCATCTATCCGCTGTACCAACAACCCAGATTCAATGCCCTGAGCGCTTACTCGGTGCCCCTGGAACTGCTGGTGGAAATGGGCATTCCGGGTTTGCTCGCCTGCTGCGGACTGCTGATCAGCAGCGTCAGGGCTGGGTTGCGCTGCGATGGCGAAAGCGGACTGATCGCCATCGGCTCTCTGGCGGCCATGAGCGGGCTGCTGACCCAGGGCATCACCGACACGATCTTCTTCCGGCCGGAAGTCCAACTCGTTGGATGGTTCTGCGTGGCCAGCCTGGCCAGCCGGCCTGAGGGGCAACAATGCTGATCGCTGGATTCGACGCTGGCCAGACCAGCACCCGTTGCAGGGTCAGCCACTGGAATGGCGCAAGCTGGATCAGCAGCGGTGAAGGGAGCGGGCCTGGCGTGAGTCACCTGGCTGCGCCGGGTGGTCGGGAGCGTTTTGTCCATGCGATTCGCTGCAGTGCAGCGGAGGCACTGGGGTCGTCTCCGAATTCAGAACTGGATGCTGCAGTGGTGGGAGCAAGCGGCATCGAAAAGGAAACAAGGCTTCAGGCCAGCGCCTGCCAGCTGCTTGCCGAGACGCTGCAGCTGCCCCTTGCGAGGGTGAATGTCACCGGGGATGAATGCACCGCTCTGAGGGGAGCCTTCCCTGACCGTGACGGCATCGTGATAATCAGCGGAACCGGGATGATCTGCCTGGGCCGCAATGTCCAGGGCCAGGAACATCGCTGTGGAGGCTGGGGCTGGCGGCTGGATGGCGCTGGATCAACGTTTGATCTTGGCCAACAGGGGTTGCAACTCAGCGTGGCCATGGCCGATGGACGGCTCCCCGACCACCAGCTGCGCCTGGACCTTTGGAATCAGCTGTCCTGCGATACAGCAGAGCAGGTCAAGGCCTGGGTGGTGCAACCGGACTGTGACAGCGCCAAGATCGCGGCACTGGCACCAACCGTGGTGGAGTGGGCCGTGGCTGGGTTTGCAGAAGCTGAAGCCATCGTGACCCGATCAGCGACAGCTCTGGCCACGTGTGCGGGCACCGTTGCCAGAGTCTTGGCGATGGATCATCCCCAGCTGGTGGGCCATGGAGGAGGCCTGACGCATCTGCACCATTTCCGCCAGGCTGTTGAACGAGCCGTTCAGCAGGACATCGGAGAAGTGCGCTGGGTTCGAGCTTCAGGTGATGCCTGCCACGGTGCACTGACCATGGCGCAGGAGCTGAGCCTTAAGCAGCGTTGAGATGTTGCTCCGCCAGGGATGCCAGCTGGCCGGTCCAGTGATCCACAACGTCCTGGCGCTCCGCTTCGACCATGACCCGCAACACCGGCTCGGTGCCGCTGGCACGAACGAGGACACGACCGGATTCCCCCATGCTGGTTTCCGCGGACTGGACGGCCTCAGCGAGGGGCTCACAACTGGTCCAGCCCTTGCGACGAGCCCGGTCAGGAACCGTGACATTCACAAGCTTCTGGGGATAAGCCTTAAAGCTGCAATCCATCCAGCCATCGAGGCTGATTCCCTGGCTGTGGCAGAGGGTTGCGAGCTGCAGCGCTGTGAGCACCCCATCGCCACAGAGTCCATGGGACGCGGAAAGGATGTGACCGGACTGTTCACCGCCGAGGGCCGCACCATTGGCCACCATCGCCGCATGAACATGCTGATCGCCAACGGGAGTGCGTTCCAGCACACCACCCCTGCGCTCCCATGCCCGCTCAAAACCGAGGTTGGACATGACCGTGGCAACCAGACGCTGATCCGGGAGGGCCTGACGCTCCTGGAGCACGGACCCCCATAGAAAAAGAACATGGTCGCCATCGACCACCCGACCACGGGAATCCACCGCCAGCATCCGGTCGGCATCGCCATCAAACGCAAATCCCATGGCAGCTCCGCGTTGGAGCACCGCCTGACTCAATGGCGCCAGCTGGGTGGATCCACAGTCCACATTGATTCGCTCGCCATCGGGCTGCCCATGCAGCACCGTCAGGTCAGCGCCGAGAGCGAGAAAGGCCCTGGCAGCACTGGCCGTCGCCGATCCCCAGCACAGATCCAGCACGATTGGAACGCCATCGAGCCGCAGATTGCCCACGGAAGCCATCAAGGCCTCCTGATAGGCCTCCAGCAGATCGTCCCGCTGAACGCTCAGACCGCAGCGAGCAACGGATTGATGCGCAAGATCGCCCCGCAGTCCTGCCTCAATTTCGGCCTGGCGGTCGGGATGCAATTTGGTGCCATCAGCACCGAACACCTTGATGCCGTTGTCCTCAGGCGGATTGTGGCTGGCCGACACCATCAGGCCCCCTGCGGCACCCACCTTGCGAATCAACAGGGGAACGGCTGGCGTGGCACACAAGCCAAGCGTCCACACGTCGCGACCGCTAGCCGTCAGACCAGCGGTCAGAGCCGCAACCAGCATGCTGCCGCTGCTGCGGGAGTCCATTCCAATCAGGACAGGTCCTTCCCGCTTGAGCACCTGACCCATCCAGTAGCCCACCTGCAGGCAGAGCGCTGGCGTCAGCACGGTTCCTGCATGACCACGAATGCCATCGGTGCCGAAACCGGGAACAGCGGCGCCAAGGCTGGGTCCAATGGGTGGCATGGCGCTGTGAACCATCGTTCTGCTTCGTGGCCCGAAGATTACGGCCAGAGCTTCAGAATGAGGAGAATTCTGTTGATGGTTTGGGCTCTGCTCCCCGGTCCGCTGCATGGCTGCTGCTGACCACAGCGGGAATCAGTCTCTTGGCAGCCAGCGCCGGCCAAATCCTTTTGCGCTCCAACCGCCGTGTACTAACCCCGGCTGTTCCCGCCACGGAGCTTTGGACTGTGTACCGCTGGTCCCCGGACCCGGACCAGCGGCGCCGGGCTGCCCTGCTGATGGCCAACAGCGGCCATGAAATCAAGGGACAGGGCTGGGGCGACGATTCCCTTGCAGCGGTGAGTCTCCTGCTTGAAGCAGAGGCTGCTGAGGCAAAAGGAGCCAGGACCAGGGCGGATGCCCTCTGGCGTTTGCTGCTGCATCGCTTCCCGCAGGAACCATCCAGCGCCCGGGCCCGACAACGCTTCCCCGAACGACATCAGGAGTTGCTGGCGCTGCAACCCGGCCACCCGGCTGCGCTGGCAACGGCAGTGGCCATGGAACCCGTCGACTCAGCCAGCCACCAGGGGGGACTGCATCTGGCGCGTTGGGGCTGGCGCTGGACGGGAGCCCCGGAAAAAATCCGTCAGGCCTGTGAGATGGATTCGCCATCGCCCGCTGAGCGGCAACAACTGGCTTGGGCCCTAGGGATGCTGGGACGTGGACATGAAGCGGAGTTATGTCTGCGCGGCGCCGTTGCATCCGCTGAAACAGCCCTGGCCGTGGGCCAAGCCCTTCTCATTGGAGACGCTGATCAACGTCGGGCGGGCGAAGCCCTTCTGCTGCGGATCGCCCAGGAGCAACCTGAACACTCCGCCAGTGAGGAGGCCGTACGACTACTGATGGCTCCCCTAACTCCCGATTCAGCCATCGTGGAGGCAATCCCAAGCGCCGTGGCTGAACGGTCCGCCGCTGTGGCCGCGGCCAAGGCACGGCTCAACGGCGGGCAGGGCACTCTGAACGTGCTGGAGAAATGGCCAGGAGACAGAGACAGCTGGCAACTGCAATGGGATGAAGCCCGACATGCATTGCTGAACGAGCGCTGGGAGCAAGCCAAGAAATTGCTTGAAGCGCTGCCACTCAATAGCCTGCCGGCGCCTCTGGAGGCGAGGCGACTCTTCTGGCTCGGCTTCAGTAAATCCGAGCTGGGCCAAACAGCCGAAGCCCAGCGGCATTGGCAGGCTCTCCTGGCGCACCACCCCCCTGGTTATTACCGCTGGCGAGCGGCAACCCGGCTGCAGGGAACCGAATCGCTCGATCTCCGCGGCGGCGGACGAACCAACCTGGAGTCGCATTGGTCGCCACTCCACAGTGGTTTCACCGATGTTGACGCGTTGTGGAGGCTGGGGCTGAACGACCTGGCTTGGGATGCATGGTTGCAGCGGCGGCCCAGGGGTCGTCAATTGAAACCAGAAGAACAACTGGTGGAGGGACGGCTGAGGCTCGGCGTCGACGATCCATGGAATGGCCTCGATCAGCTGTGGCGGTTGAACGTGCGCTGGGCCTCACCGAGCTGCAACCAACGGCGCGAGCTGCATCAAAGCCAGAACCTGATGGCCTATCTCCCGATCATCCAGGAGGCGTCGCAACGGGAAGGGATCCGCCCGGAACTGCTGCTGGCCATCGCCAAACAGGAATCGCGTTTCTCCGCCACCATCCAATCCAGTGCTGGAGCCGTTGGCCTCATGCAACTGTTGCCATCAACAGCCACTTCGCTCAGCGAACAGCCACTCAGCCAGGCCGACCTAATGACGGCAGCCGTCAATATTCCCCTGGGAGCGGCCTACCTGGTTGAGCTTCTGGAGTTCTGGGATGGGGATCCTTACCGCAGCATCGCCAGCTACAACGCAGGCCCAACAACCGTGGCGAACTGGCCACAACCGCGGGAGGACGAAGCGATCGAACTGTGGGTGGAACGGATTCCCTATCCGGAAACCCGTTACTACACCAAAAAAGTTCTGGACAACCTGCTCAGTTACTCGGACCCGTCACCCTGGAAGTGTGACCACGACAAAACTGGGATGGGGGAGGAAATGACCGAAAACAACACCACCGAACAGCAGGCTTCCCAGCAGGAGTATTGACGTCACAGGTGTCGCGTCCAGGCCAACACGAACCAGATCCAACCTGGCAAGCAACAACGCTGAAGCGATGATGAGCATGTCGCTCAGCACATTCAGCCGCAGGAGATAAATACCGGCGCCAACCACCAACAGCAGCGTGACCAGAAGTGTCATCGAGCGACTGGAAGCCATCAACATCGAGATACGTCGCATCAGCAGATCCGGCATGGTGCAAAGAATCAACACCAGCAACAGCTGCACAACCTCCAGGCCGAACAACATCGGCAAGGGGAGACCGCTGGAGGCACTGAACCGGGGTGAAAGGAGGGTCCATTGATGGCCCATCACGGCAGAAACGCCGAAGAGAAGGATCAACAGAGGCGCCCGCAGCGGCAGGCTTAACCAGCGCATCAGTCCCATGGCGAAACGCTAGCCGCATCGTCCGGGCAGGACTGTCAGAGTGCTGACAAAGGTGCTTGGAACATGACCGGCAGTCCCCAATCGTCTCTGCTGGGACCAGTTCAACGGACGGTGCTGGTGATCGCTGCAGTAGCGCTGGCGATTGGACTCACCCTGGCTCGCGGTGGTCTGCAGAGCGGTTCTCCCCTGGATCAGCTCGCCCGGCGGTCCCTTGAACCGGAGGTGGCCCTCAGCAATGGCAGGCCAACCATCATCGAGTTCTATGCCGATTGGTGCCAGGTATGCCGTGAAATGGCACCGGCAATGTTGCAGCTTGAGCAAGCTCAGGCCAACCGGCTGGATGTCGTGATGGTGAATGTCGACAATCCACGCTGGCAGGACCTGGTGGATCGCTACGACGTCAACGGCATCCCCCAGCTGAATCTGTTCAATGCCGAGGGCCAATCTGTGGGTCGTTCGGTGGGCCTGCGTCGCGAACAGGAGCTCAAGCAGCTCGCGGCTTCCCTGATCAATGGCGAACCTCTGCCGCAGCTTCAGGGGGTTGGCCCCAGCAGTCTTCGAACCGCTGACACTGTCGCCTCCGGACTGGGAGCAGGGCCACGCAGCCACGGCTAGTTTCTGCTGGATAACGGCTGTCATCCATGGACCGCTTCAGGGTTGACCTGATTTCTGCAACGCCAAACCCGCAGCAATGCGTTTACGCGGCCATGCATCAGGACTACAGCGAAGATTTCGTCGCCGGGGACCGTGAGAACTGGCCCGATGAGACGCGTGCTGGGGAAATCTGCATCAAACGCCTTGTCGCAGGAGATCGGGGCCATTTCGGCCCCTTTGAACATGCCCAGATCATGCTGAATGTGGGCTGGTTCCCCCATTCCGTGATGCAGCAAGCCCGAACCCACCGAGTCGGCGTCAGCTTCGATGTGCAGTCCATGCGATACACCGGTGAACGCATCTGCCGCGCCGCCGATGGGGCGCTAGATCTTGAGGAGGTGTTCTACCTGCGTCCTGTGGGTGAATACAGAGCCCGCATCGGCAACAAATACACCTACACCGAAGAACAACGCTCGATTGACCTCGAGCTTTGTCAGCGATCAGCCGAACGCTATCGCGATCTGCTGCGCTCAGGTTTCTCGGAAGAACATGCCCGTGGGATTCTTCCCTTCGATTACCGCCAGCACTTCATCGCGAGCTTCAGCTTGCGGGCATTTCTGCATTTCATGGATCTTCGAGCCAAGCAGGATGCCCAGCTCGAGATCCGACAACTCTGCGATCTGATGTGGCCGCACATGGTGGAGTGGGCACCGGCATTTGCAGCCTGGTATGAAAAAAATCGGCTCCACAAAGCCAGGCTCGCCCCCTGATCCGGAGAGGGTTTAGACCTTCGCCAGAGTGACGCGCTCGGGTTGATGTTGATATTTGCCTTGGCGATCGCTGTAGGTGGTTTCGCAGGGATCACCCTCGAAGAACAGCAACTGACAAATGCCTTCATCGGCGTAGATCCGACAGTCCGCACCGGAACTGTTACTGAATTCAAGAGTCAGATGCCCCTCCCAGCTGGCTTCAGCCGGTGTGGTGTTCACAATGATGCCCAGGCGGGCATAGGTGCTCTTGCCAAGGCAGATCACCGTGATGTTCGGTGGGACCCGCATCTTCTCAAGAGCAACACCCAACCCATAGGAATGCGCTGGAAGAATGAAATAGCGGCCGTCCTCATCCTCATGAAGAGGAGTTGGTTCAAGGTTGGCCGGATTGAACCGCTTGGGATTCATCACGGTTCCCGGAACATGGCGAAAAATCAGAAATTCCTGCGGTGAAAGGCGCAGGTCATAGCCATAGGACGAACATCCGAAACTAAGAACCGGACGTTGCTGATGCTCTGGTTCCAGATGGCGAACCAGACCGCTCTGAAACGGCTCGAGCATGCCCTGGGCAGCCTGCTCAGTGATCCAGCGGTCGTTCTTGAGCATTCAGAATCCTCGACGCAATTGGGTGACCTGATCGGCCATGGCCATCACGCTGGGCGGGATGGAAGGCCCAGTGATGATCACATCTAGTGCTGTGGAACGCTGCTGAAGTGACGACAGCACATCATCTTCGGAGATGTATCCAAGAGCCACTGCCAGGCCAACTTCATCAAGCACCAGTTGATCAACTTCGCCACTGCGGAGATGTTGACTGCAGATTTGCCAGATGGCGTCGACCGCAGCAGCGGTGTCCAACTGATCTGGCTCTGAAACACAAGCTGCAACATCCGGACGAAGCCAGCTGAGTCGTCCACAGAGCTGGACTTCACCCTCAGGGCCCTGGCGAACACCTCCCTTGAGGAACTGGGCGATCACCACACGGCTACCCAGACCAGCCGAACGCACTGCCTGACTGAGAACATTCGAAAAACTGCCTCGGAAGGAGGCGGTATGAATCTGAAGCTGGCCTTCGGTCTCCACCAGATGCAGTGGAGGACGCGCTGGAACCAAAGGGCGCAGACCAGCCCGCTGAAGCGCACGGTGATCCTGACCGAACGAACCCTGGGGGGATTGATGCGAGGTCAGGCTTGCGGTCATCAAGATTCCGTTCAGCCGGGGCAACCCGGTACACCTCGAATGTAGCGGTGGTGAAGCCGAAATCAAGAATCCGAACACTATCCATGGTGTGGCAATCCTTTAAAGCCCTGGACTGCCTGTCAAACTTGTGGAAATCACTCCAATGCGATGTCCTCGTCACCAACGCTGCGGAATGACGGCAGAGAGGCTCGATCGCTTCGGCCATTCCGTGTGGAGTGGGATCCGATGGGTTTTGCCCTCAGTTCCTTGATCGTTCGTACCGGCCGCACGGCAGTGCTGTGCAGTGTCTCGCTGGAGGAGGGCGTTCCCCGCTGGCGCAAAGGTGAAGGCAAGGGTTGGCTGAGTGCCGAATATCGATTGCTGCCTGGCTCAACACCCGAGAGGCAGCGTCGCGAACTGATGAAACTGTCGGGACGCACCCAGGAGATTCAGCGATTGATCGGTCGCAGTCTGCGAGCCGTGATCGATCTGGAAGCCCTCGGTGAGCGGACTCTGCTGATCGACTGTGACGTGGTTCAGGCTGACGCCGGGACGCGCACAGCTGCCGTGACCGGAGCCTGGCTGACGCTGCGTCAAGCCTGCGACACGCTGCAAGCTCGCGGCCTGATCAGTGCCGATCCGATCCGTGACCAACTGGCGGCAGTTTCCGTTGGTCTGGTGGACGGCATCCCGCTGCTGGATCTGGACTACAGCGAAGACAGCCGAGCCGAGGTGGATCTCAATGTCGTCATCGCCGGCGACGGACGCTTGCTCGAGATTCAGGGGACAGCCGAAGGAGAAGCCTTCAGCCGCCAACAACTGAACGATCTGCTCAACCTGGCGGAGCCTGGTGTGCAGGAACTGATGCAATCCCAAAGGGACGCTCTGACCCAGAGGACTCAGGTTCCGTAATAACGGCTACATGGGTATGCATGACTCATCCGTAACTTCCTCGCATCCGCACAGAAACCATGGTGAGCAGCAGTGGTTTCAGCCGTTATGCCCCCCAGGTTGCGGCGACGAACGCACAACCTGAGCGGGTTCGTTCGCTGCTCGATGTGATCCGTGATCTGGACGGTGCCAGCACGGAGATGGTGGATCGCAACAAGACGATCTTTTTTCCTGGTGATCCAGCGGAGCGGGTCTATCTGATCCGCCGTGGGGCTGTACGCCTCTCGCGGGTTTACGAATCAGGTGAAGAAATCACCGTGGCCCTGCTTCGGGAGAACAGTCTGTTCGGGGTTCTGTCCCTGCTGACCGGCCATCGATCCGACCGTTTCTACCATGCAGTCGCATTCACGCGGGTGGAAATGGTCACCGCTCCCGCAGCCTCCGTACGCACCGCCATCGAGGCCGACACGACCGTGGGCCTGCGCCTGCTGCAGGGGCTCTCGAGCAGAATTCTTCAGACCGAAACGATGATTGAGACCCTGACGCATCGGGACATGTCATCCCGTCTGGTCAGTTTCCTGCTGGTGCTCTGCCGCGATTTCGGTGTTCCGGATGAACTTGGCATCACCATCGATCTCCGTCTGTCACACCAAGCCATCGCGGAAGCCATCGGCTCAACGCGGGTCACCATCACCCGTTTGCTGGGAGACTTGCGCCAATCAGGTCTTGTTCAGATTGACCGCAAGAAGATCACCGTTCTCGATCCCATCGCCTTGGCCAAACGGTTCAGCTGAAGTCAGCACCTGGAGTGGCGGCTGATGAGCGGTTGGCTGCTGATTCTGGCGCTGCTGGTCCTCGGTGGAATCCTCTCCTCCCTTGGGGATCGGCTTGGAAGCCGTGTTGGCAAAGCACGCCTCAGCTTGTTCAACCTGAGGCCCCGTCGCACTGCTGTTGTCATCACCGTGCTGACAGGCAGCCTGATCAGCGCCCTCTCCCTTGGACTATTGCTGCTGGTCAGCCGCCAGCTGCGCGTTGGCCTGTTTGAGCTCGATGCCCTTCAGGAACGGTTGCGGGAGAGTCGCAAAAACCTGGATGCCGCCGAGGCCGAGCGACAGAGCGCGCGGGCAACGATTCAACGCATCGAAGCGGAGGAACTGGAGCCGCTGCGGAAGCAGAAGCAAAAACTGGAGCAGGAGCGCGAACGACTGACACGAGATGTCCAGGCGCGCGATGCCGATATTCAACGCACGGGCCAGGAGCTGCGCAGCGTGCGCAAAAGAATCCAGGCAGGGGAGCAGGAGCTGGCCTCCCTCGAGCAGAACCTGCTGGCCCTGCGGAAGGGTTCCGTCGTGCTGCAAAGCGGGGAGGACCTGGCCACCGCCACCGTTCGTCTGGAACGGCCCGATCAAGCCAAATCAGTCGTCGACAAACTCCTGCAGGAAGCCAATCTCAAGGCCTTCGGCCGTGTCCGCCCAGGCGAACCCCCCAAACGCCAGATCCTTCTAGTGCCCCGCGGAGATGTGGAACGGCTGCAGCAGTCCATCCAAGAAAGAGGCACTTGGGTGATCTCCATCCGCTCCGCCGGAAACGTGCTGAGAGGTGAATCGGTGGTTTACGGATTTCCCGATGTTCGTGCCAACCGCACCATCACCAAGACCGATGAAGTGCTCGCCACCACTCGGCTGAAGTCAAACGAGACCAGTTCGGAGGCCATTCGTAACCGCCTCAATCTCCTGCTGGCTTCAGCGTTCGCCGAGGTGCAACGTCGGGGGTCGCTCACCAAGGGACTTCAGTTCGACGGCACAGCCGTAAACCAACTTGGCCTTTCACTAATGGAACGCCCTGGGAACACCGTGGTGAAGTTGTCTGTGGTCGCCCTGCGTGCATCGGATACAGCCGATCCGGTGATGGTGAGGATTCGATCTTCACCATGACCCGTGTTGTAGCCGTGGATCCTGGGCGATCTAAATGCGGCCTCGTGCTGGTGGACGTGAATCAATCGCTGGTTGTGGCAGGGGGCGTTCGGCTCGCTTCCGACGTGGAAGCCTTGCTCAGCAGCTGGTGCACCGACAGCGCTGGTGTAGATCGGATCTTGCTGGGCGATGGAACCAGCTCAGCCGAATGGCTGAATCGCTTGCAGACCTTGGCATCGGTGCAGCTTGTGGATGAAACGGGCACAACCCTGAGGGCCCGCGATCGCTATTGGCAGCTCTGGCCACCACAGGGATGGAGACGCTGGATCCCCCGTGGGCTGCTGCTGCCCCCTTGCGATCTGGATGCTCTGGCAGCTCTGGTGATGCTCGAGCAGTCTCTGAACATCAACTGCCGCTGGCCAACCGACGCACCCCCGATCAGAAGCGAGCCCGAACAGTGAAGTTGTAATCACCCCCGGGCTCCAGCTTGTAATCCGCACGCACCAAAAAGCGCAGCAAAGCGTCCTCAATCAGAGCTCGGCCCAGAGAGGGTTCGACGCGAAGCTCCCCACGATCGAATGCCCAGCGGAACGTCCACTCATATCCCCCGGCGGACACTTCCCCCTCCAGGAACTGGTCCCGGAAACATTGGCGGTCTACACGCAGATGGGCCCTCGTAGCAGGCAGTGGCGTCATTCCTCGGCCGGATAACGGAAGCCATTGATCCAGTTGCCGGCTCGATCCAGACCCAGCCGCTGAATCCGAACGACAGCCTCTAAAACGCCATCCAATACCGCATCAACACTGGTCTGTTCAGATTTACTGAAGGAACCCAACACGTGCGAAACGGTTTTTGCTCGACGCTCTTCGGGGTTCTCAGCAGGAGCTCCGATTCCGATCCGCAGGCGGGGAAACACCTGAGAACCCAGGTGCTGGATTGTGCTGCGCAGACCGTTATGGCCTCCAGCACCGCCTTGAGCCCGCAGCCGCAGGCGGCCGAGGGGGATATCCATGTCATCCACCAACACCAGAAGCTGCTCTGGAGCAAAGCCGTACCAGTCAAGGGCAGCTCGGATCGAACGACCGCTGTCATTCATGTACGTCTGCGGCATCAACAGCCTCAGCCGCTGGTCACCAACTCCCATTTCTGCAGCAAGACCATGCAGCTTGGTTTGCTGTCGAAAAATAAATCCGGTGGAGGAGGCCATCCTCTCCAGGGCCATGAAGCCGATGTTGTGTCGTGTACCTGAGTACTTGCTGCCTGGATTGCCCAGACCAACAATCATCTTCAGCCCCTCAGCCATTGAAGTTCAGACGCTGGGAGTCGTCTCGTCGTCTTCGATCGACTCAGAGCTCGGCAGAGATTCGGGCTCAGCCATCGCTTTGTTGATTTCCCGCTCAAATTCCTTCGAGGCAGATTGAAACCCTTTCAAGGTCTTACCAAGGGTGCGACCCAGTTCAGGAAGGCGCTTGGGACCGAACACAAGCAATGCAACGGCACCGATCACCGCCATTTCTGGGAGGCCGACGCCGAAAACATTCATGGATTGCGATCAGCCGAGACCGTTCCAGTTCACGTTGATGCCCTCAAGGATCAACGACTTGTTGTACAGCTGAAGGATGACCAGCAGGAACACCAGGAACAGCACCATGAAGATGCCCATCACAGGGGTGGTGCCCCAGCCAGGAACTACCTTGCCGTACTCGGAGTTAAGTGGGCGGAGGAGGTCTCCCAGACGGGTGCGTTGAGCCATGGCGACGCTTGGGTCTCAGTTGTTGAGAAGTCCGGGTACTGTAGGGGCCAGCTCCGATTTGGGGGCTAATCCTGTCGAGATTTGATGGAAACCACCTCACCTGCCCTTTCGGTCGCCATCGGCGTCCTTGCTGTTTTGTTTGGTATGACGGGATTTGGCGTCTATCAGTCTTTCGGCCCGCCTTCAAAGGGATTGGATGATCCCTTTGATGATCACGAAGATTGAAGCAGCTGCAATTCCACCAGTTCACCTGGCCCCAGTACGACAGCGTCCGATAGAACGCCACCGCGCCGCAGCTGCCAACCATCCCCCGGAAACCAGCGGCAGCGTGATGCTCCCGGGTTGAGCAATCTCATTCTCGCTCCATCGGGCCAGGATCCAAGGGCAATGGGGCAAAGCTGCTTAGGGAGCGCCGGAAGCCACCTGCGGCTTATCGCCCCCCGTAGTGGGCCATGCCAACCCGGCTCGCGAAACGCGATCGATGCCTGGGGGACCCCCGTCTGCGCCCATCCCCCCTGCAATGGATGCAGGGCAACCCTCATCCGGTGGCGTCCTTGATCACCTGAGGGATCAGGCCAGGTCGCCCCCCGCAGCAGCGACATCCCGAGTCGTTCGGGTGAAGCGTCAACACCCTGGGGCCCGTCAAGCAACACCGCCAGACCTCCGCCGGGGGCCGCTGACTGGGATGCAAACCACGAAATCACAGGGACCTCCCAGCGTTCCCGCTCCCGCTGCGTCTGCGGCAAAGCTGGTCGTTCGATCACTCCGCCACTGGTGTCAGCCGCCACTCGCAAAGCCTTTTGAGCCAGTGGCACCTCCAGTCGCAGCAATTCGTGCCGCTGCTGCCAGTTGACACTGGCCACCAGCTCGATCCAGGGACAATCAGCCCGGAGCCGCAGATCCAGACGCAGCTCACTGGTCCCCACCTGAAACCGCTGCACCGCCAACACCATCAAGGGGCCGGCTTCGCGCAACTCAGGAGGACCCAGTGACTGCAGAGGCAGAGGGTGCTCGCGGTAATTGGCAGCGAGATCCCAGGCATCCCAGAATTCACCTCGATCGCGATAGCGGCTCAATTTCAGCGGACCGGACAGCTGCTCAACGCCATCGGGACCCTGCAGAGATATCAAGCCATCTCGGCAGATTTGGCAGGTCAACAAACCGTTACTGAATCGCCAGCCTCCAGAGGTCTGAGCCTCCACCAGCAAAGGACGCCGCGGTTCCGATTGGGACGCTCGCCATGGCTCGGACATCCAGGAAGGAGATGGGTCCAAAGCGACGCAACTGATGCCGTCCTGCGCTGGCAGCTGCACCCAGACTCCACCGGAACCACAGGGCTGCTGCGGCAGCAGCCGATCGTCCTCACACCATGAACCTTCAGGAAGGCGCAGCAGCGGCGACCAACGCGCCAGAGGCTGCAAGCCTATCCAGAGCCAGGGAATGAAATCAGGCGCAGGCCCTGGCTTTGCAGGAAACAGACGGGCGAGGCCGGCATCGCGTTCGTTGCGGGCCTGACGACGGGCGCGGAGCCAAACCGGCTCCGCCTGTTCAAACACCTCTGGGATCGATGTGCCGGGCAGGATGTCGTGAAATTGTTGGAACAACAACTGGCGCCACTCCGCCGGAACAGCTGGCAACCCAACCCAGCTCAACAGCGTGGCAACGGTGTCCTGTTCCCGCAGCAGCCGTTCAAGGGTGCGATTGTGCCGCTTTTGATCCGGCCTGCTGGTGGCACATCCCCGGTGCAGCTCGAGATAGAGCTCGTCGCGCCACACCGGCAGTGTCGAAGCAAGAGGCTCCAGAGCCTCTAAGTAGCTGCGTAGTGATCCAGGTTGCTGGGGCAGCGCCAAACGTTCGGGCTGCCACAAGGCCATCTGTTCGAGCATTTCCTCGGTCGGTCCGCCGCCGTGATCACCCACGCCGGGGATCCAGAGGGACGCATCCACACCCGTCTGCTCCCGCCAGGCACGCTGTTCCTGCAGCATCTCAAGAGGATCACCACGGCGACCGATCGGTGGAAGCATCAGGCTGAGCAGCTCAGATCCATCTCTTCCCCGCCAGCGGAACAGGCGATGGGGCAAGGGATTGGATGCATTCCAGGCCAGTTTGTGGGTGCAGAACCAGCGCACCCCGGTCTGGTTGGCCACCGCGGGCAAGCCCGAGGCAAAACCAAAGCTGTCGGGCAGCCAGGCCAAATTGTGATTCCATTCCGGGAAGGTGCAGTTGCTGTGGGCCTGCCCCTCGCTGAACTGCTGCCAGAGAGACGCGGTGCTGATCAGCACACAATCGTTCTCGACCCAGGGACCGTTGATCGGCTCCCACCGGCCGGCTTGACTGGCGCGGCGGATGGAGGCGAACAGCTCCGGTCGATGCCTTTGGAGCCAGTCATAGAGAGCAGGAGTGGAATGGGCGAAACGGAGCTGCGGCCAGCGCTCCATCAGGTCAAGGGCGGATCGGAAGGTTCGTTCAGCCGCTTGCCACGTGTCCGCGACCGGCCAGAGCCAGGCCAGGTCGAGATGAGCGTGGCCCAGCCAGTGCACCGCGCCCGGCGGAGCGGGCGCCGCGGCCAGCCGCTGGGACACGGCATCGACAGCCGCCTGTTCGAGGGGATCAAGTTGTTGCCAGTCATCGGGAAGCTCACCACCGGCGGCGAGATGAAGCTCCAGAGCTTCCGGCAGCAGGATCCCATTCGGGTCATGGTCTGGCCGCCCGGGTTCCCGATCCAGCGAGCTGCTGATCAGAGCGCCATCGTCATGCAGCGGACTGCAGAGCTCCAGCTGCAGCTCCAACGCCACACCGGTCCGGCAGCGGTCCGGAAGTGTCCAGCGACAGGCGGTATCGAACAGATCCCCCTCGTGAACAAGAACACCATCCACCCAGAGCCGGGCCGCTTCCGCCCACCAACTCAGACACAGCCGAACCCGACTGCCATCTCCGTCCCGCCACTCCTCAGGGCAATGCAACCGCAGCTCCAACCGTAACCACTGACGACCCCGGGGCCAGATCAACAAACCCCGCTCAGCCCAGTCAGGGCGGTGGGTTAATCCCCAATCTTCCTCAATAAATCGCTGCCGCTCCGGAGTGCCACAACGGCACCATGCGGGCCTGAGATCGCGACGCGTGCGACTGCGAAACGTTTCAATCCACGCCGTTCGCCTGGCCTGAAAGGGGTCCTTTCCCCGAATACCGCTGTCATGCCCCATAGGATGCTGTCGCAGTCACAGACGACGGTCGGTCTCCATGCTCGCCCTCAAGATCTCCGTTTACTCGGTCGTCTTCTTCTTTCTGGGAATTTTCATATTCGGTTTTCTGGCGAGCGATCCCAGTCGGACCCCCAGCAGGAAGGATCTCGAAGACTGACTCTGGCAGCCGAGGCAGACCGCGCCAGACACTGGTCTGCCCCATGCTGATCCATGCTTTAGAGCTGCCAGGATCCTGGCTGCTGATCGAAGCACTTGGCGTCGTCTCGCCTCGCATTGACCTTT
>QCUJ01000013.1 GCA_003210795.1 Synechococcus sp. AG-679-B05
CACGTGACCGAGCCGAGGTTATGACGGCTCAGTGCTGCTCCTGCTACAGGCCCAGCTCCTTCAACAACGAACGTTGCACCTGACGGCCGACGATTCCATGGGCTGCGAGGGCACCACTGGCAGCCACCGGTGGGATACCGATACCAGGGAAGGTGCTGGCCCCACAAAGCCAGAGGTCATGGATCGGCGTTGTGACGCCGGGGAACAGTCCACCCGCTGCCGAAAGAGCGGGCCCGTAGCTGCCCTGGTGAACGTTGAGGTAGTGGCGATGGGTCAGCGGCGTTCCCTCCATCACCAGCTCACAGCGATCGCGGATGTCGGGAATTTTCCGCTCCAGAACCGACCAGAACACTCCACAGCGTTCCTGTTTCAACGCGTTGTAGGCCTCGGATCCACGCTCAACATCGCGCCAGAGATCCCAGGGTTCACTGGCTGGTGTGTAACCGTGCAGCACATGGCGGCCCGGCGGAGCCATGTTCGGATCCAGAACCGATGGAACCGAAAGAACCACAGCATTGCGTTCCGCCGCGATGCCGCGTTGCCAGTCATCCACCCAAACGGTGTGGATCGGCAGGTCATCCAGGCCGCTGGCGTCAAAACCCAGATGCAGATGCAGAAATCCATTGCAGGCAGGTGTGCCTGCTCGATCGTGCCTCCAGGCTGAAGCCGCACCCTCCGGCAACAGAGCGAGGGTGCTCCAGATGTCGGCATTGCTCACCAGCTGATCAGCGTGGATGGATTCGCCGTCCTGCAACCGCACGCCGACGGCGCGACCGTCCTCCAGCAGAATCCGCTCCACACGGGCTTGGGTGCGGACAGCACCGCCATGGCGTTTGAGCCCCTGAACAAGGGCATCAACCACCGCAGCACTCCCCCCAACGGGGTAATCCAGGCTGGCCTCAGGATCGAACCAATCACCGAACAGCGTGGCCATTGCGGCTGCATTGGTGTCTCCCATCGGCATCCCGCTGATCAGGAAACAGAGCAGATCCACCCAGTGACGCAGGAACGGATCCTGCAGATGTCGATCCACCAGCGGACCAAAGGCACCGGAAAGATGCCGCATCGCCGGCAGATGCCGAAACAGCTGCGGGCCGCGCTCCAGCAGCTGAGCCATGGCATCCAGCCCTGGACGCAAGGCCAGCAGAGGCAGCGCATTCGCAGCTGCAGCGATCGGTTGCAGCAGATCAGAGAACCGCTGCCATTCCTCCATCACTGCCGATCCACGCAGGTCCCGCACCACGGCCTCAAACCCGGAACGGCCGACAGGCACCCGCAGGTCACCCTCGGGGAGCAAGACATCCCAGTTGCTGTAGGGGATCACTTCCAGGGGCTGATCCAGGGCCCGCAGAATTTGCGCCAATGGATTGTTGCTTGGCCAACGGGCCAGACCACTCCACAGCGACGGGCCCGACTCGAAGTGATACCCCTGACGCTGAAAGCCATGGGCGGCGCCACCAGGCTGACTGTGGGCCTCCAACACAAGGACCTCGCGTCCTGCCCTGGCGCAGACCGCAGCACAGCAGAGCCCTCCGATGCCGCTGCCGATCACCACAACGTCAACCTTGTGCTTCACCCGGCGACGACAGATCCAGCCATCATTGTGGTTGCTGCACCGCAGGAATGGCCGGACGCTGGCTGATTCCGTTGCTCTTGCTGGGAATGGCCTGGTGCCAGGAGCTGATCGACCAACTGCTGTTCCAGGGACGCTGGAATTTACCGATGGGTCCTGGACTACCGCTCTGGGGAGTGCTCACCGCCCCGTTCAGCCACGCCGGATTTGGACACCTCATTTCAAACAGCCTGGTGTTTCTGCCCTTGAGCTGGTTGGTGCTCACCCGGGGGATTCGGGACTACATCGCAGTATGGGCTTGTGTCCTGCTCACGGCCGTACCAATCGCGCTGATCTGGCCGAGTGCGAGCCATGGATTATCAGGGGTTGTGTACGGCCTGCTCGGCTATCTGCTGCTGATCGGCTGGCTCGAACGCCGAATACTGCCCATTCTTCTGGGATTGCTCAGCTTGTGGCTCTACGGCACAGCATTGTTCGCTTTGATACCAGGGGTCTCTCCAGCGGGCGTGAGCTGGGTTGGACATGCAGGGGGATTCGCTGGAGGGCTGCTGGCGGCGGTTTTCGTGCAAAAAGAGACTGAAGACCCTTGAAACAAATCAATCCGAGGGAACAATCACCGCCTGAATCTGAGGGTCAATGGAGTCACTTGCATTGGCACCTTTGATCTGGAAGCTACCAATCATTGATGAGTGGGAGGTGCAGAAATAATCAAGGCGTCCCTCTTGCTTGAACTTCGAGCGATATTTTTTCTTGACTTTGAACGTCAAACGTTCCGAATCGATGATCCCATCACCGACATCTCCATCCCCTTTGATTTTGATCCATTGACTGGAGGCCTTGTTGAATCCGGAATCACCAAGATAGAAGGGATGCATATCAGCATTATCGAGACGACTGAACCGGTAGGTTTTTTTGGCGTTGATCTTGACACCCTCCAACTCATCTCCATCAGAATCAAAAAAACGATAGAAAGGGTCCTTAAATAAACCACCGTCGACCAATATATCAATTTTTTTGCGTCGAGTTTTCCTGTTTGCCTGACGCATTGAAAGGCCAGAGCCAATCAGCACATCAAAGCTTTCTTCATTAATGGAGCCATCAACCAATGACACAGAGCGAACATTCACTTCAACCTCGCCACTGGCGCCAGCCGCTGCTTTCAACTTGATGCGTTGCTTTTTGGTGACACTAGCCGTCAGCAGATCTTCATCCGAACTCTCAACAGTGAGCGAGAACGGCTGCTTTTTAGCGGGCAACTCACGAGCCCTGTCGACATTGAGATAATCACTAGGGCGAACACCAAAATCATCTACAGGCGAGGCCCATAACGGCAGCTGTGAAAAAACGCCTCCAAATCAAACACGTCTGCGGAAGCTAGATCTCCAACAACATCCATCCCACTGCCCAACACCTTCCCGAAAACTGTAAAACCTCCATTCTGCTCATCCAGAAAAGTATTATCACTCAGATTGACGAACCATTAATTCGTAGCGCTGTCGGGTTGGCCGCCGAGCTTGGCCATGGCAACATTGCCCTCCAGGTTGGAATTTCCAGGCTGATTTTTGACAGTTCCATAATCCTGGATTTCCGTTGGCATTCCCCCTTGTGAACTGGAAACAAGGGGCGCTGCAAAACCCCCACCCTGGAGGACAAAACTCGAGACAGATCTGTGAAAAATGGATTGGTTGCATAGCCCATTGTCAACGTACTTTAAAAAATTTTTAGCCGTAGCTTTGGTCTTCAGTTCTGCAGTACCTTTTTTGTTAAAAAGCTCCAGAAAAAAGATTGATATCCAAGAGGATTATTTGTCCGGAGCTCAACGACAGAACCTGTGGCTTCCGAAGCGCCGAACTTTTTCGGCAACTTCAATGTGGTCTTGCCAGAAGGTTGCAAGGTGATGCCGTCGAGACCGGCAGCCATGATTCATGAACTAATCCTCATGAATTAACAGGTTAGACAGAAAGGTAGGGGTCTAAAAATCCCAGAGGGTGAGCCATATCTGCCGCAAAACCCAGGAGATGAGTTTCCTTGTGCTCATACAACACTATCCCTTGCGAATCAAAGAGATAGGTGGCGCCCCGCTGAGCAATGTGGTCATCCACAGGCACATAGGTGTGCCAGTTACTGAGCACCTCACCCATATTTCGCAACCGCAACGTGGCCAATTCAAAGGGGCGCTGAAATCCCCGACCACCGGCACGCGCAAACATCGATGCAGAGAAGGCGGGTAAGGGCCAGGCCTTCACCGTTTCCTCATCTTCAAAAATGGCTGCCGCGCGGCGATCACCGCTGTAACCCCGAAGCACCTCCTGCAAGGTTCCCGGGGAACCGATTCCTGCACACATCAACAGAAAACCGGGCCAGGGGCCGCCGGGAGCATCGAAACCGGCATAAAGCCCAAGGGCCCGATGTAGGTCAGCATCGGGCTCCAACAGCAATGCCTCTCGGGGGAATCCCGTAAAGCGACAGAAGCGTTCGGAGCCGGCCTCATTCCCGATGGCGATTGCCTGCAGCGCAATACCCGCCGCCTCAAGCTCCGGTAACCGAGGCACAAGGGCCTGGGCATATTCCATCGAGTCGAAGTCGCCGAGCTGCCCCATCACGATCACGAGGCGTTTGAGACCACTCGCTGCTGCAGTGGTTACACCGATTCGATTCAGTAGTGCTTCAGGCGCTTGCATCACTCTGTGGACAACCCGGCAGACAAATGGGGCCGCTGTCAACGACAGCCTGGCAAAGATCAGCGCCCAGCCATGGACTGCCCAACCGTTCCACATTCGCCAGACCATCAACACACGTCATCTCGAAGCGGGATACTGCGTTTTTACCCCTGCCAGATGGTGAGTGTGAATCTCCCAATCCGCGTCAAAGTAATCCGATCAGTGTTGTTGATCCGGGCGTACTTTGTGCCCTGACCTTTGGCGTTGAACCGAAAGGGCTTTTTGCGTCCTTCGATCCATACCTGAACATGTCCCTATGACTGCCTCCACCTGCAATTCACAGTGCAGTTGGTATTTTTTCTGTAATGAGTAAGCGTGCATGTAGTCGAAATGATTTCAGCCTGAACTGGAGCGGCAGCGCCCAGCAGCACAGCTGCAGTCATGGCGGCAAGTGACAATCGCATCAAGGCAAGTCGGTCGCCAATCTCCAGCTTGGCGAGGGTAGTGACACTTCAGAAGCCATCATCGACATTTGGAAGCTTTTACTACTTTTTTTTGATTGCGGCCATGGCTATCGAACAATCAGACGAAAAAGACTTTTGCAGCACTATCTCATTGTCTGGAGATTTCCAACCGTTGAAGGAGCTTGGGAGTCATGTCCTGGATTTGCTGAGTACATCAATTCAGGTGCACCGGGAGACAAATTTGAGGGATTTGAACTGAAATATCGTGTCTGTGAGCCAGTCAGCGGGAGTGGCGTGGCGATTGCCGAGGCAAGTGACATCGGCAAAGTTTGGGCGCACCTCGGTCCATGGATTAAGGGCTATGGAATTGAGTTCGATGTGACAGCTGTCGTTTCAGATGCTCAGTTCGCATCCATGTGGCCCGGGGTGGAAGCTGCAGCAGCCGTTGTGTAGATCGTCTTCGATCTGACCTTGGGTGGCCGTCGCGGTCTTCGTCGCTCTGGCCACCATCCCTGTTCTGGACCAATAGAACTCGTCCGGCAGACAACAAGACTGTGCCGTTTAAGCCTGAAAACAGCTCAGGCCTGAAAGTCACTCATGGCGACAGCCCAGGTCGCCCCCCGGAACGTTCTTCTTCAGTGAGGTAATCCGCGATCAGAGGGGAATGATCCCCGCGTTCGATGGCAGCGATCTCACGCTCAATGTTTTCGATGAAAAGCTGGTTCCCATTGCGCTTGGCCACTTCAAGCGCTGTGTTCAGGCGATCAAGCTCAGCCTGTTGCTCTTGGTTCAACACCATCAGCCTCCGTTGCAGTACCTCATTCTCTCCGGCGAGAGCGGAGGATCCCAACCGCTACGTGGGGTGAGCAGACAAATCGCGAAAGGAATGGTCTGGATCAGCATGCAAATGGCGATCACCATCAGTGCCAAGCCCGTGCCAGGGGAGTGGACATTGGATTGGAACCACCTCTTTGCTGACACGAATCCGTCTGACCGTCTCCATCGGTTTTAGCCCTGTAAGACAGGCCACTCCTGACACCACTCATCGCAACCGGATGCACCGTCAACCTTCTGCTGGGCTTCTTGAACGACAGGATCAAGGACCCGTAGAGATTTGGTTGAAGCTAGAAATGTTGCCGTGACCTGAGCCAAAACGGAGGTCTTCGACTGATCCAGATGGCCTCCAGCTCTCGCCAGCCCAAGGTTGAAGGAGTCGAGCTCATTCGAATCGTTGTGGCGATCGTGCTCGGCCTCGGCTGTTTTGCCGCTGTCATCACAGGCGGCTCATTTGTTGGGCGATCGTTATCGGCTCTGCTCGAGAGTGTTGAGATGGCACCTCCCGAAGCAATCAACCCACTGCGTTGATCCTCCCGGAATCGCTCTGGACTCCAAAGATCACTACTAAGGCAAACCCCTTGAGATCACGCAGCTTCGCGCCATGCTGGGGGCCATGCCGTGCCGGAGTAAGCCATCACGCTGTGTCAGAACTGCGGGAGCAGCCGATTCAGGGCTGACCGGGCCCTCGCTGGTCGACTGGTTTGTCAGGCATGCGGCATGGCGGCAGGGAGTCGACCGACACGTCGTGCAGGCAGCTCAAGGGTCCGGCCCTGGGGAACCAACCGCTGGCGCTGGTTCCTGTTGCTGTTGATTGCAGTGGTGGCCCTGGTGCTGGTTATGGCTTGAGCAGCTGGACCACTTCAGAGGTGTTCGCGGAAAGCGGAGCATCGGCCAGACGCTCAATCGCTTCGCACATCACCCGCTGACGCTCAGAGCCATAGCTCCTGAAGCGGCTGAACACCTTGGCCATCCGGGATGCCGTGATCGCATTGCGTGTGTCCACCGCTGCAATCTGATCCGCCATGAAGCGATAACCGCTGCCGTCGATCGAATGGAAGACCGGCACGTTGGCGGTGAATCCGCCAAGCACAGCCCGCAACGAATTCGGCGCCAGTGGATCGAAACGGGGATGCTCCAGCAGGGCCTGAACCCGTTGCAATCCATCGGGTCGTGGTGCCGATGCCTCCAGGGCAAACCAGGCATCGAGAATCACCGGCTTCTCCTGCCAGCGCTGGTAGAAGCAATCCAGGGCCTGATCACGCTCCGCGACATCCAGGGGCTGCAGCGCCCTCAAAGCAGCACGAGCCAGCGTCATTGAAGGGCCGGACACCGCCTCCAGCGCTTGTCGACGAGCCTCCACGTCTCCCGCCGCCGCAAGCCAGCTCCAGGCAAGACCGGTCAACGAGCGAGCTCCCTGACCAGCGGGCCAGGCTTGCGACCAGTCCCCACGGCTCACCTTCAGAAGGTGATGCAGTGGATCGGCAAGTTGGCGACCAAGCTCTGCAATCCAATCCCGCTGAGCCGAATACATCGCTAGTGGATCCACTGGATTTTGAAGCGCCTCCAGTTCCGCTGTGCCTGGCAGGGCCAGAAGAATGGCCAGATCCTGGCCACCATCACCGTTGTAATCGCTCAGACGCTGACGCAGGGCATGGATCAATGCCTGTTCAACGGTCTCGTCGCGGTGACCTTCGGCACGGGCCAACAACACCTGACGAGCCAGTCGCTGAGCAGCATCCCAACGGCTGAAGGGGTCATCATCGTGCGCAAGCAACTGCAGCGATTCCTGCAACGACTGCTCGATCTGCACGTTCACCGGTGCTGAAAAACGGCGCAGCAGCGACAGTGCCGGTGCTTCCTCTCCCGGCTCACCCTGGAGCGTGAGCTTGGCCTGCTCACCGTCCATCACCAAAAGCTGTTCCTCACCAATACGGCCCTGATCGCCCACGAGCGCAACAGCAATCGGAAGCACAAGTGGCTGCTTTTCCGCTTGCCCTGGGGTGGGGAGCGTGATCTGTTGGAGCTCCAGGACCAATTGCCCCTTGGCCGCATCCCATCGTCGCTGCACTTTGAGTTCCGGCGTTCCTGCCTGGTGATACCAACGCTTGAACCGCTCAGGATCGAAACCGAGTTCTTTCCCATCTTCAGCGGCACCATCCACGATGGATTGCACGAAGTCTTCTGTGGTGGCCGCCGTTCCATCAAAACGACTCACGTAGGTCGCCATGCCACGCATGAACCGCTCCTGGCCCAGCAGGGTGTGCAGCATGCGGATTAATTCAGCTCCCTTTTCGTAAATCGTCGTTGTGTAGAAATTGTCGATCGCCTGATACTCAGATGGCTTCACAGGGTGTGCCGTCGGCCCGGCATCTTCACGGAACTGGGTGTTGCGAAGCATCGCCACATCCTCGATCCGTTTCACAGCCGCGGAATGCAGATCAGCGGTGAAACTCTGATCACGAAAAACGGTGAGTCCTTCCTTCAGCGAGAGCTGAAACCAGTCGCGGCAGGTGATGCGGTTGCCGCTCCAGTTATGGAAATACTCATGAGCGATCACGCTCTCGATCCGCTCCAACTCACCATCCGTTGCCGTTTCAGCATCAGCCAGCACCAGCTTCGAATTGAAGATGTTGAGACTTTTGTTCTCCATCGCGCCCATATTGAAGTGACGCACAGCGACGATGTTGTACTCGTCGAGGTCGTATTCGAGCTGATAAATCTGCTCATCCCATGCCATCGAACGCTTCAGCGACTCCATGGCATGAGCGGTGTAGGGCTCATCACCCTCCTCCACATGCAGCCGCAGAGTCACTGTGCGACCGGATGCCGTCGTGAACTGATCTCGAATTTCCCGTAGATCGCCAGCCACAAGAGCGAACAGATACGACGGCTTGGGGAAGGGGTCCTCCCAGGTGACGGCGTGGCGGCCGTCGGCAAGCTCCTCCTCAGCAATGGCATTGCCGTTGCTGAGCAATACAGGGCAGCTGGAACGCGCAGCCTCAATCCTCACCGTCCAGCGACTCAGCACATCAGGACGATCGGGATGGAAGGTGATCCGTCGGAATCCCTCCGCTTCACATTGGGTGCTCAACATGCCGCCGCTGGCATAAAGCCCCTCAAGGGAACAGTTGTTGTAGGGGTCGATGCGGCAGCAGGTTTCCAGAACGAAAGCATGTTCCGGAGGTTGATCAATGGTCAGCCAGCCGTCGGAGCAGCGATAATCCGATGTCGGCAGGTCTCGACCGTCAATGGCAACGTTGAGCAGTTCAAGCTCAACACCCCGCAAAGCCAAAGGCTGATTAACACTTCTTGGCTCCAACTCCATCCTTGCCTTGACCAGGACAAATGTGTCCTGAACATCCACGTTCAATTGAATTGTGGAGAGCTGAAAAGCCCAAGCGGTGTAGTCCGCCAAACGGACCGGGGCAGCAGCAGCCATGCAGGCAGCGAAGATCGACTTACCCGATCCTGACGGAACCAATCAGGACTTGCCGGACTGCTTCTTGATTGCCTCTTTGATCTTGGTCTGAACGTCGTTGGGAATGGCCTTCGGGCATGCCGACATCGCCCGCAACAAAATCTGCTGTTCCGCCGCAGCGAACATCTCCTTTTCCGTCAAGGTTTTCCCCTTGAGAGAAGCCACTTTCCCCTGATGACGTCCCTTCAGGGCCTGTGCATAGGTGCTCGCTGAGATCCCAAGAGCCTTGGGGAAATCAATGCCATCAAGGGCAGACATACAGAAAAACGAGGTCCCCATCGCCTGATAAACGGCAATGTCCTCATTGGTGGCTGGCTTGAGCTGCTGCGCATGTGCCGGAATACCAAACAGTCCGAACGATGCGAAGGCTGCCGGCACCGTCAGGATTTTCAAGAGGTGTTGGCGCAGATTCAAAGGTCTTTATTCGAATAATTAATCGTATTTTCACTCATCTCTTCGAGATCGCCTCACTCAATAGACCGGTCAGTCATCCTGGATTGGGGGCAAGGGATCGGACTCGCGGATCTCGTGGTGATGCTCAACGATGGCAAGTTCGCCGTTTTCCCAGCTGTAGATGGCCCTGTAGCGGTATCGATCCTGATCAACAAGGCGAATGTGTTCCAGGATGTCCCATTGCTGATAGTGGGATTCGAGAATAGTTTCGTGTTCATCCACCTGTCGCAACCGGGTTCGCACAGGATTGGTGTTGAGATAACCGCGGCTGCGTTGCAACTGGTGGCCCCAGAGGGTGGCTTCCATCACACCGTTCCGCTCGTACCAGGGCTTACGGGCAAAGAACTCGTCAGCATGCTGATTGTCCTCGTCGGACCACCAACTGAAGCGGTAGCGGCTTTCGCCTGCCGATGGCTCCGCGAAGGCCTCCATCTTGAGATGCATGTCGACATGCAGAACGCAGTCGTCACTGAAGGTGTACTGACGACGCGAACGCCATACACCGAGATTGCGCGAGAACCAGCGGCGAAGGTTGCTGTCCACCTGGATGGAAGGCGAACCGAGACCGGATGCATGCCCCGTGAGCGGGACACGGTTTTGCGCAGAAAAAAGCGACATAGACCGCGTCGACAACGCAACGGAGTGTTCTTTGATGTCTTAGCTGGAATGGCGCACCAGTCAAAAACCCATAAGGTGAGCTCCTGTTTTTGTCGATGGTCACGCCGTGGGTGACGACGAGCCCAAGGGTCGCCAGCGATTGAAACTGTTGCTGGTGGCTGCACGCCATCATCTTTCCGGACAAGACCTGCGCTCCGTTGTTCACTACCTCGAACGCGATGACGTTGGATTTGAGGTGACTCTGCAGCTGGCGGATCCATCTCAACAACCGGAACTGCTCGAGCTGCATCGCCTGGTGATCACCCCGGCTTTGATCAAACTCTCACCATCTCCCAAGCAGGTCTTTGCTGGCAGCAACATCCTCCAGCAACTGAAGGGTTGGGTGCCCCGCTGGCAGCAGGACGGCGTGGTGAGCGGCCTGGGGCTGAGTCTCCGACCCACCGAACTGGATGGAAGTCGAACCCAGAAGGAATTGCAGCTGGAAGACCAGCTATTGGTGTTGCGCCAGGAAAATGAGACCCTGATCGACCGCATTCATGCGCAGGAACGGCTGCTGCGGATGGTGGCCCACGAGCTGCGCACCCCACTGACGGCCGCAGCCTTGGCCCTGCAGAGCCAGCAGCTCGGCCAGATCGACATGGACCGATTTCAGGATGTGCTGACCCGCCGACTGGAAGAGATGGAGGCTCTCTCCAAAGATCTGCTGGAGGTCGGAACGACCCGGTGGGAAACCCTGTTCAATCCGCAACGGCTGGATCTTGCCAGCGTTTCAGCGGAAGTCATCCTCGAACTGGAAAAGCTTTGGCTGGGCCGAAACGTTGAAATCCGAACAGACATTCCCAGTGATCTTCCAAAGGTGTTTGCAGACCAACGCCGGATGCGTCAGGTGCTGCTGAATCTTCTTGAAAATGCCCTGAAGTACACCGGCGAGGGTGGACATATCACCCTGACGATGTTCCACCGCACCAGCCAGTGGGTTGAAGTCAGCGTTTGCGACAGCGGCCCTGGAATTCCCGAAGGAGAGCAACAGAGAATTTTCCTGGACCGGGTTCGTCTTCCCCAGACATCAAACCGAACCACGGGCTACGGCGTTGGCCTGGCTGTGTGTCGCCGGATTGTTGAAGTGCACGGCGGACGCATCTGGGTGACCTCCAAACCGGATGAGGGCGCATGCTTCACGCTGACCGTTCCTATCTGGCAAGGCCAAGGGCGGGAATGGGGACAGGCCTCCTTGACGGAGGGCAAGGTTGAACCGTAGCTTCGTGGGGTGCTCGGGAGTACAAAATGCTTCTCGATCACGGCCTCGCCCCCATCGTCTAGAGGCCTAGGACACCTCCCTTTCACGGAGGCGACAGGGGTTCGAATCCCCTTGGGGGTATGTATCTTCTGGTTTCAACCGAGGAAGTATTGATTTGCACGAAGAGCTAGATCTCATCTTGAATTATTTTGCGGCCAGCTTGAACCACCAAATGCTTTTCACTTCAACAGGATTTAGCTGTCGATAACAATTAAAGGAATCTCCGTCGATAATTTGTTCTGATCAGTTCAGGAGTTAAATCTCCTTCGAGCTTCTGCTTCAACAGCGCGAAGGTTACTGCTCAAATCATCCCGAAGCCGCTCCTCTATCAAACCGATGGGCATGCCCAGGCATCCCTGCACCGTGAGCTCGTACAGCAGCGAAGAACCATCGGGAAGATCCCGAATCTGCCAGGAGCCTTCAAAACGGCGGAAATCACCCTTCAGCATTGAAAAACGCAGCACCCAGTCGGGGCGAAACTCATTCAGCTCAAGCAAAACCTGAGCGGAGAAACGAAGACCCAACAATTTCTGACTTCCCTCTTGCTGCAAACGAACCGTTTCACCCTCTCGATGCACCAACACACTGGAGGTGAGGTTGGGGATGAACTGATCGAGATGCTCGTAATCAGTCAGGACCTCCCAGAGGAGGGTCGATGGAATCTCACTGCGCAGTTGTGCTGCCAGACGTCTTGTCCCTGAGGGGAGGCGTTCCATGGTCTGCTGGATCGCCTCGCCCTTTCCGAGGGAACCTGCAGAACGAAGTCCGCTTGAAAACAACGCCTGGGAAGGAGTCAAAAGACCTGCACAAACCTTGAATTCATTGATCGATTTTAAGGGAAATGTCCAGAAGATCAGGCCAGTGTGGAGAACAACAACCGAATCCAGCTGAAACGTTGACCACTCTTATAGTCGCGCCTCCATTACAGGCATTCTTCGATGCGGGTCTCCCCGGCGACGACCAATCACTCCACCTCGACACTGTTCACGGTGGTTTCGAGTGGTTGCCAAGTCGGCTCGATGCCAGCCGTGGTTCAGACCCAAACCGTGGCACTGAACCGGCTTTCCGAACTTTTCAAGCGCCTCGGTTCCGCAGGCGCCAAGATTCTTTCGGTTACCCCTGTTGGTGAAGACCTTCACCCCGTGGCCATTGCCGCCAGTGCACCTGCCCCCGAAGCGAAACCGAAACCAGTGACACAAGCCCCCACACCGAAGAAGAAGGCCCACGCAGACGTTCCCGTCAACACCTACAAGCCCAAGAACCCTTTCATCGGCACTGTTGCTAATAACTACTCCCTGTTGAAAGATGGAGCCATTGGCCGGGTTCAACACATCACATTCGATCTGTCTGCAGCGGATCCAGAGCTCAACTATCTGGAAGGCCAGAGCATCGGCATCATTCCCGAGGGTGAGGACGCAAAGGGGAAACCGCACAAAATGCGCCTCTATTCCATCGCCAGCACACGCCACGGCGATGACATGGGCGACAACACCGTTTCGCTCTGCGTGCGCCAGTTGGAGTACAAGAACGAAGCAGGCGAGCAGATCTACGGAGTTTGTTCCACGTACCTCTGCGATCTGGAACCGGGATCCAAGGTGAAGATCACCGGTCCGGTCGGCAAGGAGATGCTCCTTCCCGACGATGAAGACGCCAACATCATCATGTTGGCCACCGGTACGGGGATTGCGCCGATGCGCACCTACATCCGCCGCATGTTCGAAAACCGCGAGCGCGAAACCAACGGCTGGACCTACAAGGGGAAAGCCTGGTTGTTTATGGGCGCACCTAAAACAGCCAACCTTCTCTACGACGAGGATTTCAACAGCTACCAAGAGAAGTACCCCGACAACTTCCGCTACACGAAAGCGATTAGCCGTGAACAGCAGAACACCAAGGGGGGCCGGATGTACATCCAGGACCGCGTTCTGGAGCATGCAGATGAGATCTTCTCAATGATCGAAAATCCCAAGACCTACGTCTACCTATGTGGTCTTCGGGGGATGGAGCCAGGCATCGACGAGGCGATGACGGCTGCCGCTGAAGCCAGGGGGATGGACTGGGCTGAAATGCGGCCCCAACTCAAAAAGGCTCATCGCTGGAACGTGGAAACCTATTGATTCAGGTCAGCAGGTTGCCTTTCGAAAGACCCACCCCAGCCGGGTGGGTTTTTTATTGGTTGAAGACAAATCAGATGGCAAATCCAGACAGAAGTGATGAGAGCACGGCCCGATCAGCCTTCCGTGCCTAAACCAACGTCAGACACCAATGAGCGCCATGCTCGCCACCGTCACCAACCCCCTGCGGGTCGGACTGCGCCAGGAGCGCGTCATCGCGCCCCAATGTTTGGTGATCTTCGGGGCCAGCGGTGATCTCACCCACCGCAAGCTCGTGCCGGCACTGTTCGAGCTGTTCCGGCAGCGTCGCTTGCCCAGTGAATTCGCCGTTCTGGGCTGCGCCCGTCGCCCCTGGAGCGATGAGGAGTTCCGCGGAAAGATGGGAGATGCGCTGGCCAAGCGCATCGAGGAAGATCCCCAGGCCTGGGAGCAGTTCGTCGGCAAACTGTTTTATGAGCCGGTCGACCTTCAGCAACCCGATCATGTTTTTCGCCTTGGGGAGAGGCTTGAAAGGATCGATGAACAGTGCTCAACCCATGGCAACCGCACTTTTTACCTGTCGGTGTCTCCGAAGTTCTATGCCGGGGGTTGCCGCTCTCTTGCCGATGCGGGTCTGCTGAAAGATCCCAAACGCAGTCGGGTGGTGATCGAAAAACCCTTCGGACGCGACTACGGCAGCGCCCAGGCCCTTAACCGTGTGGTTCAAACCTGCGGCCAGGAAAACCAGATCTTCCGGATTGACCATTACCTGGGCAAGGAAACGGTCCAAAACATCATGGTGCTGCGGTTCGCCAACACGATTTTCGAACCGATCTGGAACCGCAACTACATCTCCAGCGTGCAGATCACCGCGGCCGAGACCGTCGGTGTTGAGGAGCGGGCTGGCTACTACGAAACATCCGGTGCCCTGAGGGACATGGTGCAAAACCATCTCACCCAGATGCTGGCGATCACGGCGATGGAACCTCCGGGCCGGTTCGATCCGGAGGCCATCCGCAACGAGAAAGCGAAAGTGCTGCAGGCCACCCGACTGGCTGATGAACTCGAACCCTGGAACTGCTGCATCCGCGGCCAGTACGGCCCTGGAGGAAGCAACGAAAGTCCGTTGTCGGGGTACAGAAAGGAGCCCGGTGTTGACCCGAACAGCACCACCGAGACCTACGTGGCGATGAAATTGTTCATCGACAACTGGCGCTGGCAGGGCGTGCCTTTTTATGTACGCACGGGCAAACGTCTCGCCAAACGCCTCAGCGAAGTGGTGCTCACCTTCCGTGAGGCGCCCGTCCACCTGTTTGATGCGGCAGCGGGCGGGCCAACCGCCAATCAACTGATTCTGCGCATCCAGCCCGATGAGGGGGCCGAATTCCGCTTCGAAGTGAAGTCACCCGGGTCCGGCATGCGCAGCCGACCGATCGACATGGAGTTCTCGTATGACGATTCGTTTGGGGAACCCTCCGATGAGGGCTATGTCCGCCTTCTCGCCGACGCCATGCTCAGCGACCCCACCCTGTTCACCAGAAGCGACGAGGTGGAAGCGGCTTGGCGGCTCTACACCCCGCTCCTGGAGCTGATTGAAGACAGTCCCTGGCAACTCCCGGTTCACCCTTATGAGTCGCGCACCTGGGGGCCGGCCGCCGCTGATGCGCTGTTGGCCCGTGACGGACTGCTGTGGCGCCGTCCCTGAGTTCCTGTTTTTCAAGCCACGTCGTTGTCCCAATCCGTCTGATCCATGTCTCCGCAGCTCACCCTCCAGACCCCCCTGGAACTTGCTCCCGCTGACGTTCCCACCTATCTCGAGCAGCTCTGGTCACCCGAACAGCAAGGCAGCACTGGTACAGGTGCCAACACCTTCTGCCTGCTGATCTGGCAACCCGCCTGGGCGGAACAGCACCTGATCCGCACCGGGCGACTGAATGGACCGATCACCGGCCAGCAGTCCGATCAACTGGTGGCAGCCGGCCAGCAGGCGGTGATCGATGCAGACCTGCCAAGTGGCACGCCTCCACTGGCGGAGGCCGTGATCAGTGCCGTGGCTGGATGGGATGGCATCAACCCAAGCGAAGATCTGCGCGGCCAGTACATCGACCCAGCCCTGAGTGCGCTTCAACCCCGTCGGTTGATCACACTGGCCCCGATGATCGAGGCTGATCACCCATTGGAAACCCTCGTAGCGGCGTACTGCCCGCTGCCAGAGGAAGGGGGTGGCACAACAGCCTGCGGCGATGTCGTGGTGCTGCGCGGCAGCCAGAACGCGCTTGAAGAGGGCCTGGCCATTCTTCAACCCCTGCTGCCGGCAAGGATGCCGGCCTGGGTGTGGTGGAACGGCTCCCTCGATGAAGCTCCGGATCTTCTGGACCAGCTGGCTGGAACACCACGGCGACTGATCCTCGACAGCGCCGTTGGCACCCCACGCCAGTGCCTCGATCTGCTGCGAACCCGTGTGCAATCAGGGCAGGCGGTCAATGACTTGAACTGGCTCCGACTGAGCAACTGGCGCGAAACACTGGCGATGGTGTTTGACCCTCCACAACGCCGGGAGGCTCTGAACCACATCACCCAGATGGAGATTGATGTTGAAAGCAATCACCCCGCCCAAGGACTGCTTTTAGCGGCCTGGATCGCGGATCGACTGGGTTGGAAACTCATCAGCAGCGACAGCGACGACGAGGCCATCAACGCCCGGTTCACGCGTGGTGATGGTGTGGAGGTGCGCTTTCAGTTGATGTCTGTGCCCGTGGGTCAGCCCAGCGTGCATCCTGGCCAGATGGTGGGATTGCGTCTGATCTGCAAACCCGACAGCAGCCCGGGAGTATGCGTGATCCTCTGCACGGAATCAGGTGGCTGCATGCGGCTCGAGAGTGGCGGCATGGCCGACCTTGAACTCCACGAGGAGATCGTTCCCGTGCAGAACAGAACTCCTGAAATGGATGTCGCCCGCCTGTTGGGTGGCGGACACGACACCACCAACCCGCTCCTGGCGTCAGCTGCACCTCTGGCTGCCAGCCTGCTGCCCTGAAGATCTTGCACGACTGAGCCATGGCCGTTGTGATCGCTGCACCGGCCAGCGGCAGTGGCAAGACCCTGCTCAGCCTGGTGCTGCTCGCCTGGGCCCGCTCCCAGGGACTCTCGATCCAGCCCTTCAAGGTGGGGCCGGACTACCTCGATCCTCAGTTGCTGAGTGCAACCGCTGATCGCCCCTGCCGCAACCTCGACCTGAGCCTCTGCGGCGAGTCCTGGGTGCAGCGTGCCTTCCAGGGCTATGGGGGTGAAGCGGAGCTCACGCTCGTTGAAGGGGTGATGGGTCTGTTTGATGGCATTGGCTGCAGCCAGGACGGCAGCACCGCCGGGGTGGCTCACCAGCTCGACCTGCCCATTGTTCTGGTCGTGGATGCCGGTGGTCAGGCGGCATCGCTGGCGGCTGTGGTGAAGGGGTTCCGTGATCACGATCCAGGGCTGCGGATTGCCGGTGTCGTGCTCAACCGCGTCAGCACTGAGAGGCACCGCGAACTGCTCAGCGCTGTGCTGGCTTCAATCGAGATGCCGCTGCTTGGATGCCTGCCACGGAATGATGCGCTGGATCTACCCAGCCGTCATCTGGGCCTGGCGCCCGTTCATGAGCTCAATAAACAGGCCATCCGGCAACAGCAATGGGCCCGGCTTGCCGAACAACATCTCGATCTTGAGACTTTTCATTCTCTGATGAAGGCCCCGGTGGCCGGCGACGACCCCCTGGCCGCCATCCCACCGGCCACAGGAGTTGAGCTTCCGGTGGCGGTGGCCTCCGATGAAGCCTTCCATTTCCGCTATCCCGAGACGGAAGAGCTGTTGCAGCGTCTGGGGATGCCGGTGCTGCGCTGGAGCCCGCTCGCCGATGAGCCGCTACCGATGGAAGCCCGTGGCGTGATCATCCCCGGTGGCTTTCCGGAACAGCACGCAGCCCGGCTCAGCAGTTGCAAACGCAGCCTGCAAAATCTTGTGGACTGGGCAGATCAACGACCGATCTATGCCGAATGCGGCGGAATGTTGATGCTGGGAAAATCGCTGACGGACATGGAGGGCCAGCAGCACGCGATGGCCGGTCTTCTGCCGTTTCAGGCCAGTCGAGGGCAACTGCAAGTGGGTTACCGACAGCTGACACCACGGAGAGACGGCCTGTTGGTGCGCCGCGGAGAACAACTTCGGGGGCATGAATTCCACCGCTGGACGCTGCATCACCGCAGAGATCCGCAGGATGCCTCCGTGCTGTGGGAAGTCGAGGGGTGGCGACGCGACAGGGAATCTGAAGGATGGGGAACACGCACGATTCACGCCAGTTGGGTTCATCTGCACTGGGCCAGCTCCACGACGATCTGCTCTAGGTGGCGCAATGCGTTATCCGCAGGACCAAAACCTCGCCCCAAAATGTTGTGAGCTCTGCTCGCGGAATAAAACCCCTACCCAAACAGCGCTTGGGGGAAGCATTGATACAAACCGCATGCATCTATCGATTGAGGATGTTGATTTCATTCGATTTTTTGGCGCCTCAATAAAACATTAAAAACAGATCAACTCGGCAAAGCCGAGTTCTGCTGCAACCGCTTTATTCTTTGATCAATTGCCAATGATCCACCGTAAATCCACCTGCAAATAAATGCCTTGCGCGAACCTCTGGAATTTTCTTTTCGCAGAGACTTCTTGACACAAAAAATATAGATAAGTCACCGCTAACGAAATACCAATCTCCACCCTCGGACGGATGCACGCTATGGGAGATTGATCGCAGGCGACGCGACAGGGAGCCGGAGGAATGGGGCACGCGGACGATTCACGCCGGCTGGGCTCACCTGCACTGGGTCGGCTCTTTGACGATCTACTCCCGATGGCGCGCCGCTCGCGAAGCCGGGCCGAAACCATTGCCCGACGGTTCATCACCCGACCGCAACCCACCAGGGTTCAGCCGTTTGTGGAACGCTGGCGCCTGATCATTCAGGGGCACGTTCAGGGCGTGGGCTTTCGATCGGCCTGCAGTCGCCGAGCCCTCGATCTCGGCGTCAAGGGATGGGTTCGCAACCTCAGGGACGGCAGCGTGGAAGTGGAGGCGGAAGGAACCCCTCTTGCAATCGCAGAGCTGCGCGCCTGGTGCGAGCAAGGCCCTCCAGGGGCTCAGGTCCAAAGCATTCGCCCGAGTCAGATGCCGGCAACCGGCAATGATTGGTTTGAGGTGCGTTACTGAAACAGTGATCTGAAGAGATCACAAACTGAGGACAACAGCGACAACCTGCTGGCTACGGCACGGGGGATGCTTCTGCTGTGCAGCGATGCTTCGTCTCGGCCTGGTCCTCTCCATCGTGACGCTCCCCCTGATCGGGATGGAGGTGATCAATGCGCGGCAACAGGAACCTCTGAATGTGTTTCAGTCCGCAGACGATGCCGTGTTGGCCTGCAGGATCTGGCAAGAAGCGGAAGGAACCTTCACCGCACGCAGCTCCAATGCAATCGTTCAGTCGTCACTGCGCAGCTGCGAAGCTGATTTAGATCATCCAGTGATTCTCGGGAGACGCTTCAGCGTGGTGGACGGTGTCCAATACAACCGCCCCATCGGCAGCCTGCATCGATCCATTGCACAGAGGTTTCCCTATCTGGTCCATCGACAGCACACTGAGATTCACTGACCACGGCCATGGACCCCAAAGCGTTGCTGAACACCCGCGACAAGGCGTTCTGGAGAGCTGTTCTCGGTGTGGTGAGTCTGGGAGTCAGCATTGGACTGGCAGCTTTGATCCTTCGCCTCTGAGCAACACAGGCAGAGCTCAGCGCTCTTGGATGGATGCAGCGAACTCCCGCCGCCATGCCTCAGCGACGGAAGCAGATGCGCTCCCGCCGATCATCCAGACCCCTGTTCTGGCTCGGGATACCGCCACATAGCTTAGTTGCTGGCGGATGGATGGATCGGAGCGGAACACATCGGGAGCCACAAACACCTCCCCAAAGCTGCTGCCCTGACTGCGATGAACGGTGAGCACCGCCGCAGGGCCAAGCGAAGCGAAAGCATCGCGAATCAGAAAATATTGGCGCCAGATCGCCCGACCACCCTTTTTCCCTGCGTCACGAGCCTGCTGTCGCAAGCGCTGCATCACGTCATCCAACTGCCGACGGGCCTCACTGCCAACAGGCGGCTGCAGACGCAAGGTCAACTCCAGCTCACCGGATGAAACCTGTGCCGAGAGAGTCTCGATCACAGGAACGAAGCCATCAGCTGATGACAACCCGAAATCGACCAGATCACACGACTCAGGCTTCACATCACGCACCACCACCTCGCGGTTGGACCCCAGAACCATGTCGGGCTCCTCACCGGTTTCCTCACCATCTCGAGATGCTGGAGCCATCACAGCGGTGCGACTGATCAGCACCTCGCCAGGCAACACAGGCATCTGATCCGCCATCTCGCCGTGAATCGCCCGTCGGGCATGGGGCACGAGGCGATCAAGGCTGCGATTTGTGTAGCAAACAATCCTTGCTGCATCGGGATTGTCCTGCTGCGCCGCCTCCTTCAGTGCGCGGCGAGCCTGATCAAGCCAATCCTTCTGGGGCAGGCACCGAACCTGCCCCTGGGCATCGCGAATCGGTGGCAGAGGTGGTGGGTTCTGACAAGGGAGCCCCCCATCCCGCAGTCGGCTGGCGAGCTGAAGCACCGGGCCCTGGTGACGCACCACCTCTGTGAGGGTGGCAGAACAGGCCCGCTGCAGAGCAAACACCGGACTACTGTCCTCCCCCACCGGTGGCAGCTGAGCTGGATCTCCGACAAACACCAGTCGCGTCTTGAACGGATGAGCACATTGCAGGGCAATGCCCAGCAGGGTGCTGTCGACCATCGAAGCCTCGTCGATCAGAACAAGACCCAGGTTCTCCAGTGCCATGGCCGTCTGCTCCGTGGGCTCACACAGTTCTGCCTCCGCAGACCGCTTGAGTTTCAGCCGCAACAGCCGATGAATCGTTGAGGGATACCAGGTGGCTTGCAGACCTTCCAGATCAAGAGCCTGGCGCAAGACCCCAACCGCCTTGTGCGTGGGAGCAACCACGGTCCAGCACAGTCCTGCCTCCTCCACCAGCCGCAACAGGCGCATCGACAAAAAGGTTTTTCCGCTGCCGGCGAAGCCGCTCAGAACAAAAGGCGTGCCATCGCTGGCGCTTTTCAGCCAAGCCGCAAACTCCTCGGCAGCAGCATGCTGATCAGCGGTGAGATCGTCTGAGTTAGCCACAATCAATGATACCCAGCCAATCCTAAACGCAAAGAAAAATCCCTGGCGCAAAAACACTCATCCTCAAAAGTAATACCCCAAATTATTATCTAAATCCGCAAGATTTCTGCGCAAGCAAACACGAGATATGGCAGGCAGATGGTTGAATCAAAAAAACAATGAAAAGCCAAGGACCATGCTTCTCAGGCTAAAAAGGCACAACTGAGCGAACTCAAAACTCAAGCACGAAAAAGCGCTTGAGCTCTTTTCTTCTTTGATGCATTAAAATTCTTTCAAGAATTAACACGATAATCTTTGTTCAATAAAAAAAAAGACTTCTCATCGTTGCCAGGCCTACAGGATGTGGCAAGTCAACATTCATAAGCTCTGCATTGAGCGGCAAGCCATCGGCCTTGACAAAGAAACTGCTCAAAAATGCCTTTACCAGATGCGACTTCAAGATAGAAAAACTCTATTTAAAGAGACTGAAAAAGCTCTACGACAAGCAGGGGCGACTCCAGAAATTCACACGTCACTACAACAACTTCATCCTAGATGTAGAAACAACAGGAATGAAATTCAAGAGAAATGCGCTAGCTTCTCCCAGGCAATTTGAGGAATTTGATTACATATCATCCATTCAGATCTACACTCCTTACGAAATATGGCTGAATCGGATTCTTGAGAGAAAAATAATTCGTTCTTTCAAATACAGCATGAAGGTACGCCGCATTTTGCATGATTCTTTTTCCCTTAAATCGCAAGAAAGGAGGCGAGCTGAGAGACTTTATTACG
The DNA here is from genome assembly GCA_003210795.1 of Synechococcus sp. AG-679-B05. GTDB lineage: Bacteria > Cyanobacteriota > Cyanobacteriia > PCC-6307 > Cyanobiaceae > Parasynechococcus. Next base: position 21,510 of record QCUJ01000013.1, read on the forward strand.
AGCATTATGAAACATGGGAATCATAACTGGAAGGCAACAATATTAAAAATCAATTTCGCCTTGACACAGCTCAAGACTCATGATTGAGCAAAAATTTAATTAAATCCCTGCCTCAATTAGCAATAATTACAGCGAAACTTTCGAGCCAAACAAAATTCCTCGAGACCCACTCACCACCCCTGATCAATAACCAGAGCCTTGATTGAACTATTTCGATTTAGGCTGATCAACCAATATCGAGATCATTATTATCTATGCATTGATGATCCCTGCATAAATACAACCCTGATTTTAAATGGCGATCAACTTGCGCCCAGGCCGAATGCCAGAGCGACATGCAGCGGAGATCCAACAAACTCCAGGCCCGGAAGAGCTACCAATGGCCCAATCAAGCTGCCAACCAGCACCTGAAGCCTGCTGTGTCCAAGGCTCTCCTTCAATGGTTTTGAGATGGGTTCCCTCCAGAGCTCATCGGGAAGTGCATTCACCCTCTCAGCTGTAAAACCAGCAGCACGGCGGATACCACTGGCGTCGTACATCACCACGAAGGCGACCATCGCTGCCAAAGCAAACAGCGGATGATCAAAGCCAAGCGTCCAGCCAATGCAGGCCGCCGTTCCGGTGACCAGCGCGGAGTGGCTGGAGGGCATGCCACCGGTCTCAAGCAGTACAGCCGGTCGCCAACGGCGATGCAGGATCAACTCAAGCAGCAGCTTGGATAGCTGTGCTACTCCGCAGGCAACCAATCCCCAGGCTAGCGAACTGTTATCGAAGAACTCCTGGGTTACGGCATGGGAAGGCATTGAGTCGATCATCGGTCGCGGCTGGTGATGAAATCCGCCAGTGCCAGGAGCGGTTGGGCCCTCTCAGCCCAGGGATTGAGAGCATCCTTCGCTTCGCTGACCAGGGCATCCGCCCGCTTGCGCGACTCGTCAAGGCCGAGCAGTTTCGGATAGGTGGTTTTATCGGCAATGAGATCTTTGCCTGCGGTTTTACCCAGCACCTCACTGCTTGCGGTGATATCAAGAATGTCGTCGATGATCTGAAAGGCCAGTCCGATCCCCCGGGCATAGATGCGAAGCGCCTTAATGAGCTCTTCATCCGCACCGCCGATTAAGGCTCCAGTGATCACACACGCACTGAGCAGTGCACCGGTTTTGTGCAGATGGATGTACTCCAGCGTCTCCAGATCCACCTCCTTTCCTTCACTTTCGAGATCCACCACCTGTCCACCCACCAAGCCGGGTGCCCCTGCAACAAGAGACAGCTCACCGACGACGCTGAGCAGCCGATCCGCAGGTACACCCGACGTGCGTAAGGCCACCATCTCAAAGGCGCGGGTCAGCAACGCATCTCCCGCCAGGATGGCAACGGCCTCCCCGTAGATCTTGTGATTAGTGGGACGGCCACGCCGCAGGTCGTCATCGTCCATGGCCGGCAAATCATCGTGGATCAGCGACATGGTGTGAATCATCTCCAGAGCCACGGCGGTTGGCATCGCCTGGGATGAGGCACCGCCGGCCAGCTCACAGGCCGCTAGACACAGGATTGGCCTCAGGCGCTTGCCTCCGGCCAGAAGCGAGTAGCGCATGGCTTCCCGCAGGGATTCGGGGCGCTCAGGACCAAGGGATCCATCCAAAGCAGCTTCCACCTGCTGCTTGGACTGCGCCAGATAGGTCTTGAAGTCGAAGCGATCCGCCGGGGCAGAACCGTGATCGGGAGAGGTCGCCGCGGCAGTCATGGGAAGACCAACACTGGCGGGATTCTCTCAGGCCGAGCCAAATCCGCTCAAGGGGACCCAATCCATGGGATGCGGCACCCGCATTTCACGACCCTGACCGGGTGGGGTGGTGATTGCAAGGTCGTAAGAAACGGAATAGCGGGTTGCCTGACCCTGACAATGCGTCACCCGGTGCGTCAGGTCAGAGGGGAACAACAGCAAACGGTGCTGCTTCGGCGCAAAGACTCCCCCTGAGACAGCGGCCTCGGAAAAGGTATCGCCATCACATGGCTGAAAGAATTTTCTGGAGCCTGAAATTCCAGTTCACCACTGGAGTTATCCTCCTCAATGAGGACATAAAACACCGCACTGAGTTGGGCATTGCGATAGGTATGTGATTCGAAAGTGCCTCCCTCCCTGGCGCACACCACCGGCCAGGCCTTCTGGATGTGCACCTCCAGTCCATGGTCGGTTCCAAGCAGCGAATTCAAATAGCTCTCCACCTGAATCGCCAGGGCGTGATTCAGCCACTGAAACGCCTCGGTGCGATGCAACTGATCCAGCCCTGCCCGACCCAGCAAATCGCCGGTGAGATTGTTGCGCATTCGAAATTCGGGATGCTCGAACACATCCCGATCAAACGCCTTGAGCTGAGCCTCCATGGCGGCGGCGGCATCTTTGTCCGGTTCGAGATCCACCTGAAGCACAGGGGTCGGGAACAACCAATGAAGTGCCATCTGCAGTCGCTCAGACAATCAGATCGTCAAGGGTGTGATCGATCCCGTGCCGACGGCACCAGGCCACCACTGTGTTCACCAGCAGCATCGTCACCGTCATCGGTCCAACCCCACCCGGAACGGGCGACAGGGCTGCAGCGATGGGATCCACCTCATCGGCCCGAACATCGCCGCACAAGCCACCTTCCGGCTTTCGATGAATCCCCACATCCACCACAGCAGCACCAGGGCGGATGTGTTCCGCCCCGATCATCCCTGGGCGACCGGCCGCCACCACCACAATCTCCGCTTCCCGCGTGTGTGCCGCCAGGTCAGTCGTTCGGGAATGAGCGATGGTGACGGTGGCATTGGCCGCCTGAAGCATCAAAGCCATGGGCTGACCAACCAGGATGCTGCGACCAACCACCACGGCTCGCTTCCCTGCAGGGTCGATGCCCTGACTCTTGAGCATGGCCAACACCCCCGCAGGTGTGCAGCTGCGGGGGCCCGACTCACCTTTGAGCAGACGGCCCAGATTGAGAGTGTGTAAACCATCGGCATCCTTTGCTGGGTCAATGGCCTGCAGCAACGGACCTTCATCCAGCCCGGAAGGCAGCGGAAGCTGCAAAAGGATTCCGTCAACACGCGTGTCGGCGTTCAAATCCTCAATGACCGCCAGCACCTCGGCCTGAGGAGTCTCGGCCGCAAGGTGCGCTCCGAAGCTGGCAACCCCGATGCGACTACAGGCCTTTTCCTTGTTCGCGACGTAAACAGCACTGGCTGGGTCGTCGCCAACACGAAGAACCGCCAGTCCGGGAGGGCGACCCGCTGCTGCGCTGGAGGACTCCACCAACACTTTGAGACGGTCTTCCACTTCCCGAGCCAGACGCTTGCCGTCAAGGCGCTGGGCCATGTCACCCCACTCCATTCGATCTCAGCATGCCTCTCATAGACCGCTAGCGTTCAAAGGTCAGCCGTCCTGTCTTGGTTCGCTTTCCCGGCGTGAGCAAGCTCTGGAGACGTTGGCAGCGTCATCAGCGCCCCGCGGGCCGCATCCTGCGCTGGACACCGCTGCAGTCAGCGATCGTTCTGATGCTCTGCTTAGCGGTGGCAATGGCCTCAAGCCTGCCCTGGCTGGTGGAGCCGAATCTTCAACCGGGAGATCTGGCGCCCTTTGATGCTCAGGCACCCAAGGCAGCTCTAGTGCGAGACAGCACGGCTCTGGAACAGCGCCGCTCCACGCTGGTGGCACGCTCTGTTGTGCAGGTGATTGACGCTGATCAGACGCGGGAGCTCATGTTGCGGTTGGAGCGCCAGCTCAGCCAGCTGCAACGGATCACCGAAAGCGGTTTAAGCGCAAGGGTTGGGCCAGTGAATCTGACGGCCGGCGAGCAAAATTGGCTGGAAGAACGCACAGATGAACAACGTCTCGCCTGGGACAACCAGGTGCGGCGGACGGCGGAGCGGATGCTGAGCCAGGGCTTGGTCAGCAGCCTGGCGGTGGATCAACTGCAGCAGGCATCAGCCATGCAGCTGGAGGCCGACCGGATGGCGTCGGAATCAGAATCAACCCGATCCCTCGCGGTGAAGCTGCTGGTGAGCAGCCTTCAGGGCAGCAGCAACCTCCGCACCGACCCCAATCTCAGCAAGCAGCTGATCGAAGAGCAGCTGACCAAGCAGGGCATCCCCACCATCGAAGTTCGCAAAGGGGATCTGATCACCCGTAAAGGGGAGCCAATCAGCCCTCAGGCCTTCGACGTTCTCGATCACTTCGGTTTGGTGCGGCGTCAAGCCCGACCACTGATCTGGATGGGGAGGTTCACCGAGGCCCTGGCGGCATCTGGTGTGATGCTTCTGGTGATGCGTCGCGAGCGCCCCGGACTTGAGGTCCGTCAGGCCCTGCTGGCCTTGAGCCTGCTGCTGCTTGTGCAAATCGCGAAATTATGGTTCCAGAGCACGGTGAGTCCCCTCGCCGTGCTCGTTCCATCAACGCTGATCCTGACGGAGGGCCTGGGCACCAGCTGCGGCCTGGCCTGGATGGCGGTAGCAGCTCTGATCTGGCCGGTTCCCGTCAACGGCCTGGGGGACGGACGATTGATGATTGCTGTGGTCATGGCCACCGCAGGTGGAGTGATTGCAGGGCGTCAGCGCAGCCGTGGTCAGTTGCTTCAACTCGCTCTGTTGCTTCCCATGGCAGCACTGCTGGGGCAATGGATTCTTCTTCAGCTCCAGCCTCTGGGCGGCTGGCGCCCATGGGGCAGCCTCAACCCCGGACTCGACGAACTGGGAGCAGAGGCACTCCTGCTGGGTGTTCTGCTGATGATTTCCCTGCTGATGATTCCTTTACTGGAGGGATCATTCGGTCTTTTGACACGCGCCCGTTTGCTGGAGCTGGCGGATCAGGAGAGACCTCTCCTAAGACGATTGTCCTGCGAAGCACCTGGGACCTTCGAACACACACTGATGATCTGCGGGCTAGCCGAGGAAGGTGCCCGAGCGGTGGGAGCGAACGTGGATCTCATCCGTACAGGTTCCCTATATCACGATGTGGGCAAGCTGCATGCTCCGGACTGGTTCATCGAAAACCAGAAGGATGGGCCCAATCCCCATGATGCGCTCAATGACCCAGAAGCCAGTGCAGCGGTGCTTCAGGCCCACGTGGATGAAGGCCTGAAACTGGCAAAGCGTCATCGTCTACCGAGACCGATCGCTGATTTCATCCCCGAACATCAGGGCACATTGAAGATGGGTTATTTCCTGCATCGGGCCCGAGAACGCAATGCCGATGTGGATGAAAACCGCTTTCGCTACCACGGCCCAACGCCGCGATCGCGAGAAACCGCCATCCTGATGATGGCCGATGGTTGTGAAGCAGCTCTGCGATCTCTGCCTCCGGATACATCCGACAGCCAGGCCATCGACACGGTTCGAAGAATTGTCGAATCCCGGCTTCTGGACGGACAGCTACGCAGAAGCGGTCTGGGGCGTGCAGAAGTTGAACTCGTGCTCCAGGCCTTTGTTCGGGTCTGGCGCCGCATGCGCCATCGACGCATTCCCTATCCGATTCCGGCTCGCTCCAGACCATCCAGCTGACGTGAGTGGCCTGAAAATCAGGACCAAGATTGAGAACTGGATCGTGCTCTACAACGAAAGCGCATCATCAAATGCAGGGTTTTCGTTGATCCGATCAGCCCCAGGCGAACAAACACGCAAACGCCGGCCAGTGAATGGGTGCGGCAAAGCCAGGGCTCGGGCATGGAGCCTAAGCGGACCAACGGAATTCAACCTATAGATCGGATCACCCAGGATCGGATGCCCTAGCTGCGCCAGATGGGCTCGGAGTTGGTGGGATCTTCCGGTGATTGGACGCATCCACAGTTTTGTGGACAACTGGAGCAAGGCATGGGTTCGCCACAGGGTGACGGCCAGGCGGCCCTCCGGATGGGACCCATAGCGAGGAGGATCACGCTGCAACCGGGCCAGACGGTTCTCGATCCGCCCGCTTCCCTCCAGTCGACCCGCCACTTCCGCTTCGTAGAGCTTGTTCACACGGCGCCTGGCGAACAGCTCGCTGCACCGCCGCAGACTGTCCTGGCTGCGCGCCAGAAGGATCAAACCGGAGGTATCACGATCAAGGCGATGCACCAGATGCAGGTCTGGTTCAAGGCTTCGCATCCGAGTGATCAGGGAGTCCTGCAACTGGGGCCCTCGCCCGGGCTGACTCAGAAGCCCGGAGGGTTTGAGCACCACGAGGAGCCATGGATCCCGATACAGAACCGTGACCGGGTCATTGATCAAGTCGGGATGCGCAGTGCGTGTGGAACAGAGTCATAACCTGATCCGGCGGCAGAGCCACCAGGCCCCAGGGCAAGCGAGCCATCCCGCTGGACCGATCACTACCAACATTGGTTTCAACAGCTGCGGCTGAAGTCGCCGAATAAACGGAACTTCTCCAGATTTCATCGGCCTAGTTCCCGCTCAACACTGTCCAACTTCTCCTGAAAATTCTGGCGTCGATCGGTGCGCGTATTGAGCTTCAACGTGGTGTAAACCCGCGGTACACCCATGTTGTGCAAAGCGTCGTGGCAGGCGCGCACGCAAGCCATCACCTCATCCCAGGGCCCTTCGATCGCCGTGCCGTTCGGACCAAGCTCGTGATCCAGGCCGGCTGACTCAATCACCCGCTTACAGGTGGCGATGTAGGGCGATAAGTGAACCCCAACACCGATCGGAACCACACAGAGATCAACGCTCAACCACCGCTCCATTTCTTCCGCCTGGACGCAACGCAAGCCATCATCGTGGAAATGGAAAGCACCGATATGACACAGGGGACGAGCCAACGGTTGAGGGAGGCCTACGAAGCACTGATGAGCCGCGCACCCGGGGCTGCGTTCCCTCGAGCCCGCGGGCTTTACTTCAATAAATACCCATTGCACCAAGGCGAGAGTGAACCAGACCTGAGGCTTTACGTGGTTGATGAACAGTTAAAGGAAACAATTCAGCCTGCAGAAGAGGGGAATGCCTCACACCGACTGGTCACACTCACCTCACGGCCGGGAGCCCTGGCGATCGTTCACTGGCAACGGGCCGATGCCCCGACGGCTGAGCAGGTCAAGACCTATCTCTCTGTGACCTGGGGACTGGATCCCGACCGGCTCAACCAACAACCGCTTGAGGCGCCCTGGTTTCGTGACGGTGGGCACCAGATCCGCCTGACAGCCCCTTCAGATCTGGTCTGGCGGAAGTCCAGTTTATTAACTCTGCCGGGATGAAAACCGAAGGTTCCCTAAACGGCTTTCCTCCCGCCGGACGGGGACCGCTAGGTCTGAATCAGAGATCTGTGCTGTCGATGTTCACCAAGTACGCCGAGCGCTACGTACTGCGCACACCATCCGCCGGAAAGTACCTGGGTGTGAAAAGCCATGACGCCAGGATCAGCGTCTCCGACACGCCGGACAACGCCTGGATTTTCCACACCCATGACGGTGCAGTCACCCACGCGCTCTGGATCGGTGAGGTGCATGGTGAGACACCGGATGTGGTGAAGCTGGATCGCTGAACGACTTCACCCCTTCACGGCATCACTGGTGGAACTGGGCAGGATGAACTTCTGCAGCAACACAAACAGCAGCAGCACCGGAAGAATCGAGACCACTGATCCTGCCGCCACCACCCGCCAGTCGAGAGAAAAACTGCTGGACAGCTGCTGAAGCCCCAAAGGCAGGGTGTACAGCGCAGGATCATCCAGGATGACCAGCGGCCAGAGGAAATCACTCCAGGTGCCGATAAAAACAAACATCGCCAGGGTGATGAGATCCGCCCGCGCGGCTGGAATCATCACGTTCCACCACTCACCCAGGCGACTGCAGCCATCGATGCGCGCCGCTTCCTCAAGATCCTTGGGAACGCCCAGAAAACTCTGACGCAACAGATAAAGGCCAAAGGCTGTCGCCGCCTGGGGAATCACCAAGGCCAGCAGCGTGTTGCGTAATCCCAGCTGCACCATCAGCAGGTAAAGCGGAATCATGACCACCTGAAACGGAATCAGGATCGTGGCCACCACCAGACCGAGCACCAAACCACGTCCGGCAAAGCGCATCCGCGCCAGGGGGTAGGCAGCCAGGGAGCAGAACAACAGGTTGGCCGCCACCGCCAGGGCGCTGACCACCGTGCTGTTAAGCAGATAGGTGGTCAGGGGACTGTCCCGGAAAAGACGGGCATACGCATCAAAGCTCGGTGATACCGGCAGCAGCGCTGGCGGACTGCTGAAGATGTTCTCCGCCGGCCCCTTCAAGGAGGTGCTCACCAGCCATAAGAGGGGTGCAAGCACCAGCAACACCAGCAGGATCAACAGCACCAGCTGAAGAACTCGGGGGGCGAGTTGGCGCATGCCGTTCGTTTGAGGGGATCAGTTGGACTTACAGCACAACAGGATCCATCTGCGGATGCAATGACTGATGTTGCTCAGCGGCGACCAGGCGGTTCAGCGCATTGATGAACGCCATGGCGGCGGCCACCACCACATCCGTATCTGCCGCGTGGCCTGAGTAGAGCGAGTCATGACATCGCAGCCGGATGGTCACCTCGCCCATGGCATCGATGCCCTCCGTGACGGACTTCACGGAAAATTCAATCAACTCGTTAGGAACACCAGCCAGTTGATTGAGAGCCCGACACACAGCATCGACAGGGCCTGTCCCGACAGCTGAAACCGTGCGCTCGGCCCCGTCGTCCTCTGTGAGCGTCACCGTGGCAGTGGGTTTGAGACTGCTGCCGCAGCTCACCTGCACCAGCTTCAGCTGGAAACGGGACTCGGGTTGCTGCACCTGCTCACTCACAATCGCTTCCAGATCACGGTCGGTGATTTCCCGTTTGCGATCCGCCAGATCCTTGAAGCGAGCAAAAGCCTCATCGAGATCCTCCCGGGTGAGGTCATAGCCGAGCTCCTCGAGCCGAGCCCTGACGGCACTGCGACCGCTGAGTTTGCCCAGTGAGATGCGGTTATCGCTCAGACCAACGGTCTTGGCGTCGATGATTTCGTAGGTCAGGCGGTTCTTGAGAACACCGTCCTGATGGATGCCCGACTCATGGGCGAAGGCATTCGCGCCCACAATCGCCTTGTTGGGCTGCACCACCATGCCAGTGAGATTGGAGACCAGGCGTGAGGTTTTGGTGATCTCCTCAGTGCGAACTGCGGTCAGCGGCGTTGGGCTGTCCTCAGGGCGCCCCAGGAAACTGTTGAAGTAGCGACGGCGCACATGCAGCGCCATCACCAGTTCCTCCAAGGACGCATTGCCGGCCCGCTCTCCGATGCCGTTGATGGTGCACTCCAGCTGACGGGCCCCGTTCTTCACGGATTCCAGGAAGTTGGCCACAGCCAAGCCGAGGTCGTTATGGCCATGCACCGAAATCACCGCCTCGGCGATGTTGGGCACATGTTCATTGATGCCAGCGATCAGATTGCCGAATTCAACCGGCGTCGTGTAACCGACAGTGTCTGGAATGTTGATGGTGGTGGCCCCCGCTCGGATGGCGGCCTCAATCACCTCGTAAAGAAACTCAGGGTCACTGCGACCCGCGTCTTCGCAGGAAAATTCAACATCCTCTACCAACGACCGGGCGTAGCCGACCATGTCTGGAACGATTGCCAACACCTCGGAACGACTCTTGCGCAGCTTGTGTTCGAGATGGATATCGCTGGTGGCGATGAAGGTATGAACACGATGACGAGGCGCTGGAGCGACAGCATCCGCACAAGCCTTGATGTCCTTCTGAGACGCACGAGCCAGACCACAAATGATGGGTCCGTTCTCTCCTCCCACCTGCTGGGCGATGCGCTGCACCGCGGCGAAGTCGCCCTGGCTGGCAAATGGGAACCCCGCCTCGATCACGTCCACGCCGAGCCGAGCCAGCTGCTGGGCAATGGCCAGCTTCTCCTCCAGGTTGAGACTTGCCCCTGGAGACTGCTCACCATCCCTGAGGGTGGTGTCGAAAATCAGGACGCGACCTGGATCCTTGGCCATAACGACGCTGTGTCGGCGGGCTTAGTCGGAATGACTATGAGTTGACTTAGTCTAGTTCAGGCGAAAGCGCTGCAAATCGGATTACATTCAGCTCTCCTTTGGGTGATCGGTTTGTGAGCCAAGGAGCGGTCGCCCTTGTTCTGCACGCTCACCTGCCCTACGTGCGATCGGCACAACCGGGCTCGCTGGAGGAGGACTGGTTCTTCCAGGCCTTGATCGAGTGCTACCTCCCCCTGCTTGAGTGTCTTGAGAACGCTGCTGCAGACCCGAACAGATCGCCGAAGATCACGATCGGGCTCTCGCCAACCCTGCTGTCGCTTCTTTCGGATGCTGATCTGAAGCGGCGCTTCCCTGCCTGGATCCAATCGCGACTGGACCTGCTGCCGAAAGCTGATCCGCGGCTGCGGGACGCCGTGGACCACCTGACGATCACCATGCAACGTCATCTGCAGGCTTGGAAAGCCTGCGACGCAGATCTGATCGGACGGTTTGCAGCCCTGCAACGCCGCGAAGTCGTCGATCTGCTCACCTGCGGAGCAACGCACGGCTACCTCCCGTTGTTGCGGCAGCATCCGGAAGCGGTGAGGGGGCAACTCCGGACCGCTGTGCGTGAACATCAGCGACTCATCGGCGAGCGACCACTCGGCATCTGGTTGCCGGAATGCGCCTACTACGAGGGCCTGGACCAGTGGATGCGTGATGCAGGCCTGCGCTACGCGGTGCTGGATGGCCATGGCTTGCTGCATGCCCGTCCCCGGCCGCGCTACGGGGTCTACGCCCCGATCTGCAGCCGCAATGGCGTTGCCTTTTTCGGTCGGGACAGCGAGGCCACCCTGCCGGTGTGGTCAGCGCGGGACGGCTATCCAGGTCATCCTTCCTACCGGGAATTTCACAGGGATCTTGGCTGGGATCTACCTGTGGAGGACCTACAGCCGCTGGGGCTGGATCAGCCAAGACCCCTTGGCCTCAAACTGCACGCCGTTACCAATCACAGTGCCCCCCTCGAAGCAAAGCACCCCTACAGCCCTCAGGTCGCCGCTGAACAGGTGCGTCTCCATGCCGGTCACTACCTACAGGGACGTCGAATCCAGCTGGAGCAACTGAAACAGACCATGGTGGCGGACCCTCTGCTGGTGGCTCCGTTCGATGCTGAACTGTTCGGTCATTGGTGGTTCGAAGGACCAGCCTTTCTGACAGAACTGTTTCGCCAAGCACCCGACCAGGGGGTCGCCTTTACCCGACTGCGGGATGTGCTGAACCAAGCAGGCCAGCTTCAGTTGTGTGACCCCTGCCCCTCGAGCTGGGGACAGGGTGGCTTTCACAACTACTGGCTCAACGACACGAACGCCTGGATCGTTCCGGAGTGGGAAAGGGCCAGCGCTGCCATGGTGCATCGCTGCAGCCGAGGAGTCGGCAGGGAAAGGGATCTTGAGCTGTTGCAACAAGCCGCCCGTGAACTGCTGCTGGCCCAGTCATCCGATTGGAGCTTCATTCTTCGCGCCGGAACCACCACAGAGCTCGCGCGGGAGCGGGTCAAACGACACCTCGGACGGTTCTGGCTTTTGATCAAGGCCATCGAAACGGGTGATGAACTGCCAGACAACTGGATGAAAGACGTGCAGCAGGACGACCGTCTCTTCCCCCTGATTCAGCCTTTGGACTGGGCCCAGGTCGGCAGCTGACCCAGAGGAGCACCCAGCACAAGCCCGTGCCGCAACTCCCAGGGCGACAGAGCAAACAAGCGCACCATCACGGCCATCAGTCGAGACAGTGGAAGGGTGTTGGTCAAAAACCCGAACCAATCCTCCTGAGGCAATGAAAAAAACGTGGCGAAATGAGTGCGCAACAGAGATTCGTTGAACCCCATCAACCGCCCGAGGCCGAACTGATACAGCTGATGGCGAAGCACCAGTTCCAGAGGCCAGAGGGCCTGCCATCCGCAGCGGGCCAATGCGGCGGATCCAAGCTCACGGTTCTTCAGACAGTCCGCAATGGCTCTGGCAAGACCTGGGCCACGCCGCAGCAATGACCCAACCATGTATCCGGAGGCCGGATGAACCATGCTTGCCGAACCACCGAAGGCCAGCACCGGCTGGCTTCGATCCGGCAAAGGCAGATTCATCGGGAAGAGACAGAACTCTTCGTGGATCAACTCAGTGATCTCCACGCCGCGCTTTTCAAGACGTTGCATCAACCGCTGCTTAAGCACGTCGTAGGGAACACCGGGGGCCAGTGCGAGTGAGGTCTCCTCCACAAAGAACACCCCATCGCCAAGATCCATGGCGTAGAGGAACGTTGGTGGTTCGCTGCGCTGCTCTGCACTGAGGTGATCACAGCGGTAGTCCATCAAGACGAATCGACCTGCCTCGATCGGGTTGCGTGAAAAACGCCCCACCACTCCATAGGCGGCCTGACCGGCCACAGGTCCCTGATCCGGCCTTGTGATGTGGGGAGAGCGGGAGCCGGTTGCATCGATCACCAACCGTGCCTGCAACGTCATTCCCGACCCGCAGCTCACGCTGGTGTGCAGCGAGCCCACATCGACGCACTCGGCGGTGTCTTGATGCCAGCGCACTCCTTGGGCACGGGCCAGCCAGTGCTGTTGCAGTGCGTGCCGATCAAACAAGCCGTAGTCGATTCCGTGGGCCAAGGTCTGATCCTGAGCCGCGTCTCCACCGGAACCGAAATAGCTCACGGTGTCATTCCAGCGATGCTCCAACAGATGCTCAAGGCCAAGGGATCTCAGCTCTTCAGCCCAGACGCCATAGGTGTTCGGCCAGGGAGCATCCACCGGTTGTGGTGCAATCCCAGCGACATCAACGCCGGAGTGGTTCAACTCTGAGGCGATGCAGAGAGCAGCTGGCCCGCCCCCTAGCACCAGCACATCAACAACATCCGCCAACGTCAGCTGTCCTGCTCGTCCAACTCAGCGTCTTCGTCCGTGTTGTCATCTTCAGCTTCCGGTGGCACCAGAACCACCTTCAGCAGACGATCGCCTTTGTCGAGCTTCTGCAAACGCACACCGGTGGCCGCACGGGATTGCTGTGGAATGGCATCCGCGCTGGTGCGCACAATTACGCCCCTCTCGCTCACCAGCAGCAGTTCCTCACCCGCTCCAAGCACCTGCAGACCGACAAGTTCATCGGCATCTGTGCGGAATTTCATCGCTCGCAGCCCCATCCCCGCTCGCTTCTGCAGGCGGAACTGGGTCACAGGAACACGCTTGCCCAAGCCTGCGGCCGACGCCACCAGCACCCAGGGCCCTTCACTGGCCTCCTCTGTCTCATCATCGTCGTCGGCACTGGCTGCGACCTGATCGGCGAGTTCCACCGGAAGCACATCCATACTCACCAACGCATCGCCAGCGCGAAGGTTCATCGAGCGCACACCACGGGCCGTACGACCCAGCGGGCGAAGTTCCTCATCGCTAAGACGGAAGTGGATCGTCATGCCGGCCTTGGAGGCGATCAACACACTGTCGCCAGGCACCGCAAGACGGACCCAGGTCAGGGCATCTCCCTCCTCCAGATTGATCGCGATCAGGCCATTGGAACGGATATTGCTAAAGGCTGACAGGCGGGTGCGCTTGATGAAACCACCGCTCGTGAGCATGAGCAGATCGGTGTCGTCATTGAATTCCGAAACCGGGATCAACGACGTGATCGCCTCCTCCCTGGGAATGGGGAGCAGCTGAACAACCGGGGTGCCCTTGGCCGCGCGGCTGCACTGCGGCACGCGGTATGCCGGTAAGGCATAAGACACTCCGCGGTCACTGAACAGCAACAGGGTGTCGTGGTCGTTGCAGCTGATGAAGAGCTTCACCGCATCTTCACCTTGGCTGCGCGTTCCGGCCTTACCCCGCGTTCCACGACTGGTTGCCTCAAATTCACTCACCGGCATTCGTTTGAGATAGCCGGTTTCCGTGAGCAGCACGCAGGAACGCTCGTTGGCAATCAGGTCGATGTCGGAGAGGCCACCGCCAAGATCGAGAATCTCCGTGCGGCGAGGGGTTGGATACCTCTCACGAAGCTGACCAAGCTCCTCCTGGATAATTCCGAGAACCCGCTCACGCCGACCAAGGATGTCCTTGTAATCAGCAATCTTGGCGACCAGATCCTCATGCTCCAGGCGGATCTTGTCGGCCTCCAACGCCGTCAGGCGACGCAGTTGCATCTGCAGGATGGCGTCGGCCTGGATATCCGTCAGGCCATGGCGTTCCTGCAGTTGCAGCCTTGCCGTTGCGGTGTCGGGTGCCGCTCGGATCAGGGCAATGATCGGATCCAGCTGATCCAGGGCCAGCAACAGTCCCAACAGGATGTGATCGCGCTCTTCTGCCTTGCGCAGCAGGTAGCGGGTGCGGCGCTCGATCGTCTCGATTCGGAAGTCGAGAAACACCTCGAGCATCTTGCGCAAGGTGAGCAGAACCGGCTCCCCATTCACCAGCGCAAGCATGTACGCGCTGAAGTTGCTCTGGACTGGCGTCAGCTTGAAGAGGTTGTTGAGAACAACCTGCGGATAAGCATCGCGGCGCAGCTCCACCACGATGCGCATCCCATCGCGATCGCTTTCATCCCTGATGTCTGAGATTCCTTCGAGCTTCTTGTCATTCACAAGCTCGGCGATGCGCTCGATCAGAGCGGCTTTGTTGGTCTGATACGGGAGTTCCGTGATGATCACGGCATCCCGATCTGGGCGTCCAGGCGCCTCAATTGTTTCGATCGATGCAACGCCACGCATGGTGACCGAACCTCGGCCACCCAGATAGGTCTCACGGATGCCATCACGACCGAGGATCTGGCCTCCCGTCGGGAAATCAGGGCCTGGGATCAAGCGGATCAGCTCCTGATCCGTAATGTCGGGGTTGCTGATCAATGCCAGCAACCCATCAATGAGCTCGTTGAGATTGTGGGGAGGAATGTTGGTCGCCATTCCCACAGCGATGCCCGCCGAACCATTCAGCAGCAGCTGAGGAATCCGCGCAGGCAACACCGTTGGTTCCTGCTGAGAGCCATCGAAGTTGTCGGCGTAATCAACGGTTTCGGCCTCGATGTCTTCAAGGAGGCTGTCGGTGGTGAGAGCCTTAAGCCGCGATTCGGTATAACGCATGGCCGCTGGTGGGTCGTTATCCACCGAACCGAAATTGCCGTGCCCGTCGATCAGAGGCATCGACATCGAAAAATCCTGGGCCATCCGCACCAGGGCGTCGTACACAGCGGTGTCGCCGTGGGGATGATATTTACCCAGAACTTCACCCACCACACGGGCGCACTTTCGGTATGGGCGGTCGCTGGTGAGTCCCAGCTCGTACATCGCGTAAAGAATGCGGCGATGCACCGGTTTGAGACCATCGCGGGCATCGGGCAAAGCCCGACCCACAATCACGCTCATCGCATACTCCAAATAGGAGCGCGACATCTCGTTGCGCAGATCCGTCTGAATGATCCGATCGTCGGAATCGCCGGGACCGCCGCGGCCAGGCCCCACAGAATCCGCCATACGAGGACTACACCACCACTAATTACTTTATCTCGGTATACGAACTTGAACGGCAAATTTCAGATAAAATCCGCACTCTTTTCCGCCGGGTGTGATGGGACCGACCGACGACGCCAATTCCGAAGTCGAAAGCGGCATCAGCACCCCTGTCCCGACACCTGCGCCCACCGCTGACCCAAAAGCCAGCCCTGATCCAACAGCCGCTTCAGATCCAACAGCCATCTCGGAGTCGCCCACGGCTCCAAGGACAGCCCCCGAACCGCAAACCGCCGCTCCAGAATCAGCTGTTGCACCAGAGCCAACAGATACACAGGAGCCAACCGTTGCGCCGGAGCCAACCCCTGAACAGACTCCCGACCCGGTGATCGCTTCCAAGGTGACCATCCCAGCCGGCACAACTAACGAAGGCGGTGAATGGAACCTTCTCCAGGAGAAAGTTCAGGCCTGGATCAACGACAACCAGCTTTCAGTGCTGTGGCAGCAGGTGAAACTCCCCGCTCAGATCCTGGCTGCCTTGATCGTGCTGATTCTTGTGCTGCAGGTCTACGGAGGCATCATTCGCACGATTGCAGCTGTTCCTCTGGCGCCTGGCTTGCTTGAGCTTGCCGGCATCGTCGCCGTCGCGAACTTCTCCGTCCGCAGATTGGTCAAATCCAGTGAACGGAAAAAAGTTCTCCAGACAGTGCGAGACCGTTGGGGTCAATTTGTTGGGCGCTGATGTCCAAACCTCTGCATGCTGATTGGTAGTTTGATAAGTCCTGATCAGCAGCGCGGTGGACATTCAGCTCGGACGCTCCAAGACCGTTCGCCGGGCCTACGGAATTGATGAAATCGCTCTTGTTCCAGGCGGGCGAACTGTTGACCCTGAAGTAACGGACACCTCCTGGACCCTGGGGGGTGTGCAGCGCGAGATTCCAATCATTGCCAGTGCCATGGATGGCGTGGTGGATGTGCAGATGGCCGTTCGTCTTTCAGAGCTCGGAGCACTTGGAGTGCTGAACCTTGAAGGAGTTCAGACCCGCTATGAAGAGCCCAACGCGGTTCTGAACAAGATTGCTGCTGTCGGGAAGGACGAATTCGTCCCCCTAATGCAGGAGATCTACAGCCAACCCGTCCAGGAAGCACTGATCCGGCAACGCATTCAGGAGATCAAATCAAAGGGGGGAATCGCAGCCGTGAGTGGCACTCCTGTTGCCGCTCTTCGCTACGGAAAAGCCATCGCCGAGGCAGGAGCTGACCTTTTCTTCGTCCAGGCAACGGTGGTTTCCACTAATCACATCGGCCCCGAGGGTCAGGAGTCGCTGGACCTTGAGGCACTGTGTCGGGACATGGGCGTTCCGGTCATCGTGGGCAACTGCGTGACCTATGAAGTAGCCCTTGAGCTGATGCGAGCCGGTGCAGCTGGGGTGATGGTTGGCATTGGCCCGGGAGCAGCATGCACATCCCGTGGGGTACTGGGCGTTGGTATTCCCCAGGCCACGGCAGTCGCCGACTGTGCGGCAGCCAGGGTTGATTACGAGCGGGAAAGTGGTCGTTATGTGCCAATCGTTGCGGACGGCGGCATCGTGACTGGCGGCGACATTTGCAAGTGCATCGCCTGTGGCGCAGATGCTGTGATGATCGGATCACCCATCGCTCGGGCTGAAGAGGCCCCTGGTCGAGGCTTCCACTGGGGCATGGCGACTCCAAGTCCTGTTTTGCCTCGCGGCACCAGAATCAATGTGGGCAGCACGGGATCCCTGGAACGCATCCTGCGTGGACCCGCCAAGCTGGATGACGGCACCCACAATCTCCTGGGATGTTTAAAGACATCCATGGGAACCCTGGGGGCCCGCACCATCCGAGATATGCAGAACGTCGAGGTGGTGGTGGCACCGTCGCTGTTGACGGAAGGGAAGGTGTACCAAAAAGCCCAACATCTTGGGATGGGCAAATAAGTCGCAGCTAGTGTGAGGTGTGTGTCGGGTTCAGGCCCACACACTCCTCACACACCATGGCCCGGCGCGTTCGGGCTTTCACTCTTCCA
>QCUJ01000014.1 GCA_003210795.1 Synechococcus sp. AG-679-B05
CTGATTATGGGGTTCAATCTAAAATGTCCACAGTGCTTGTATGGTTCATGGGGTGGGACCACGGATGAGCACTGGCGGGGGTCGCTGCTTGAAAGAAAACTTTAACGCGTACTTCTCAAAAGACTGTCAACTGATCGATCTTGATTTCGCATCAAGATCGGCTGATCTGTTGACGATACGATGACTCGCTATTGTGGATTCCTCTAGAAGCAAAAACCATGCAAGACAGCTTCCAGCGTTATCTGTCCGCAATCCTTGAATCATCTGACGATGACAATGGCGGGGACGTGTTGGAGCTTACCTTTGACCTTCAAAGACTCAATATCAATAATCTTGAGGATTTTCAGCTTAGGGAGAGTGAGGCTGAAGTCCAGGAACTGATTCAAGAGTATCGTGATCGCTAAAAGGTTCTGACCTTTCGGTTCACCATTGGCTTTTTAAGTATACATAGCCCGGAATCTATTGTGAATATTGTTATTTAACTCTCGCGATTCGGAGTCTACTTGGGGATGTGATTTGCAGCCTTTCAAAGTTGCAATTGACTAGGTAATTCTTTGGCTCCTTGATACTTTTTGAATCCATTTTAAAGCTTGGCTTTCATTAAAAATGGAGGTAAGCACCCTTTTGGCCGCAATCTCAGGCATTTCCTTCTGATGCTTGATTTTTACCAGCCCATCTTTTGAGCTTGGTCTCCCTGCTCCCTTTGTCTGTTATTCGAATCGGCATGCATTGTGAACACTCCTGTGGCAATGACCACGCCACAAGCCGCTCTAATCAGCCATTTGGTTGCTGGATCCATGAATTGACGATCTAATCGATGCCATTTTGACTGCTTTGAGCTGACGCTTGATGTCTGACTTGTCAATCTTCTGATCGAACTGCTTCATGGAGATCTGCGCCTTTTGACTACCGAGTGTCGCCGTTGTTCTAGTCCCTTTGGAGGAACGATCACCCCCTACGGTTTAACCCAGCCCGTTCTATCCATTCCCTTCTGCATCGACATGTTGCTGATAGCCTAAACAAAGCCAGCAGAGAGCTTGGCAAACAATGGAAGACATTGGTCTCATAGCCTCGGAACAATGTGAGTGACTCGCTCAGGATTAATCCAGGAGATGACTCCTGAATCCACTTCGGCCACTTGAAATAAAAGAGGGGTCTTGGTGTCGTGGGAAGCCTTGTTCACTTCAAGAACGTCCGCCATGCACCACGCTTGATTAACCGGGTTCGACACGATGACTGTCATACCTGCCTTGACATGCAGGAACACTGGATCGTGCTTCGTAAGGGTTAGCAAGTTTGATTCGTCAACAGGCATGCCATCCCATTTCGTTCAGCTGCATGACTCAAGGAGTTGTTCAAATTTGATGGGACGATCTTGAAACCAGACCTTGACTGCATCCGCACGAATCAGCCGTCTTCGTGTCGCGGATGAGACTCTCCGCAGTTAAGCGCTTTGATTCAGTTACAAATGTGATCTGTCAAACTCCTCCGCTGGCTGGTAGGGCTTCTGCACAACTGTCTCCATCGGCTTTGCAGCACCACTCCATTGGGTTGTTCGGGATCAGTTCACTGCTGGGTTGTGGACTTGCCCAATTCGGCGCGATGAGATGGAGCCTCAATAAAATTTTGTGACCACTAATCGCACGTTCATGTTGATCGACTTTGAAATTCTTTTTCAGAGCAACTGCTTCAGATGAGATCTTTAAAGATAAGTTTTCTTCCAACCACCCCCCCCATTCGGGATTGGTTGAGCGTTTATCTGTTACATATGTATCTAACGAAGGGTGAGCCTTGAGCTATAGGTTTGAGTGAGTGAAATTTATTTGATGCCAAGTACAACAGAACCACAAAAACTTGAATTGCTGAGTTACAAGACACCAGAAGGCAAAGAGCTGGTTGCTTTGGCGATTGAAATGGCGGATGACCCGAACGGTGGAGTTCAAGTTCGGGTTTTATCTGATTCCAATGTTGTCAGTGGTGTGACTGTGGTGCCTCTGCGTCAAAGCAGTTGTTGTGGATAGTGACTCTTTTTTGTTTTGTTCCCCAGATGCTAATGAAGACTGTTCATTCGCTCTGCGGAATGTTTGTTCACGCTTACTGTATCTAAGCTAATCCTATCTTATTTTTTTACTGAAATAACTGAATCAGCCTTGTGAGTGATTGTCTCTCGTTCAGACTTGTATGGAGCTCATCATTAAATCATGGGTTCCTGTTGTAATGGTAAGTTGATCTTTGGTGTCTAGTAAGTCTTGCGAATTGCTCTTTTTGAGAAGCATGGATAGCTTGAGTTGTCTTTGATCTGACTCATTTGCTCGATTCATCAGCAGCATTCGCTATTCCATGGTTTTTGTCTTGAAGCCATGGTGTCTTTGAGCTTCTCTCCCCGGGTTGCTCATCCGATGGAATGAATCTCCCGTCGGAGCTGGACATGATTGGCCTTCAGTTCCGGGCAATGAACTGAGGGCCATATCCGGCTGCAACAATCAGTCGTTCCTGGATGACCAATGAGATTCATGTTCGCAGGTGACGCGATATGGATGAGTTGATCTATTACCCTTGAAAATTAAATTGATGAGGCTTTGTTTCTCTAATTATAATTTATTTTCTACTTGACTCGGAATCTCAGCTCAAACTCGGCTGTACCCCAGCTTGGAGTTGAAAATTTTGAGCGGGAGCCCAAATGACTCCATCAGTTGGCGGCATTCCTTCCCAACAGTGCCATAGACCTCAATGCTGAATCCAGCGCCGAGCTCAGCATGCTTCTGCAGGTACTCCTGAACTGGAGCGTTGGAAACATGGGCTTTGAAGGCTTCGTCGTTTGCGTAGACCTCTGACCAAACGAATGCTTGTGGATCGCCCGGATCCTGATCGAACGTATGGTGAATCATCCCGGGCTCCGATGTCTGGACAGCGGCATCGGTGATGCGAGCCAGTTCCAGGTATTCATCAACACAACCCGGCTTGACTTGAATGCGTGCCAGAAGGATAAAGGGAGTCGACTTATCGAATGTTGCCATTGGCTGCCCTTGATTTGATGAATTTTGATGACTCATTTATACGTGATTTTAATTGATCGATCGTCTCCAGTGAGTTCAGTCGATCTTCCGCACACCAGCTTTGTGTATTGATCCGTACTGACCGTGCACGGCAGCTTTTCCGTGTTTCATCCTGTCTAGCCTCTGAGCCGTCTGATCGTGTTATGAGATTCCTTTGGGAGCGCACGCTACTGGACTTTCCAGCACACCATTGCTGTCTGGTGGTTGATCATCTCTCCCCATCATTTATAAGGAAGTTGGTGGGGCGTGCTTTCTTGAGATCCGTTATTTGAGATAAAGAAGGCTGGCTCGGCATCGCACAAGTGCTTCTCGCGCGCTGTTAACCGAATCTTGATTTGGTCTACTTGAGCCGTCTGGCACGACTAATTCGTTTTTCGAATTCAGGTGGACACGAGTCGAAAACCACGATCCTCCTCCTGGCATCGATGCTCGGCAGATGGGGTTCTGTTCTGCACCGAGTTTTCGTTCAAGCAACCAACCATCAACGCGATCTAGTGTCTGAAATCCCTGGGCGAGGGCTGACGTTCCGATCAGGATCAGAAGCAATGGTGTTCTTATCAATGATTCACGCTCTTAGAGTTATGCCCAGAGAGGCTTTGGACATTTCCCAGGTATTTCTGACCATTCGGTATATTTTCTTATCGGCATTTTTTTATAAACGCAGTATCGGTAGTAACGCACTTTCCGCTCAAGGAATTCCATCTCCCGTTTGAGTGGTGCCACGTTGTTCGCGTTGACAGACCTGGCTGAGCGGAATCGATAAGCAGCTTCAGCGAGCTCGTGTTGAGCTGTCTTGAGTTTGTGCTGTGGAGTTGAGGAGTCCCTTGTTTTGCGGAAGAACATGGCGAGGAAGCAACCAGCCGTAACTCAACAATGACATCCCATTGCCCCCTGCCTCGGTTTGTCTTGCTACCTCTTGCTGTCACCTCAGTATCCATGCCGAAGTTTGCTTCGCGAGTTGTCAGGGCATTCGATGGCTCGACCCGGTACGACGCTCGATGTCCCCTGCTTGTTTGCGTTGAGTTGTGCCATCAGTGGACCCCTCAGGTTGTGGGCCGTCTGGATTCGTTGCTGCTCATGGGTTCCAACGTTGGACGACTCGACATTGTTTAGGCCATTTGTTTCGTGTGGCGGTTGGGATGGCCTTCAGTTCATGTAATTTGGGGGTTAAATCAGGGTTGTCAATATTCTTCGCTCCTTCTCAATTCATTGGTAATGGGTTGGGCTTTGTTTACGATGTTTGCGGGAATTAAAGCGATTGATCGTCTCGGAGGCGAGGACGCTGAAGGTTCAACAAGGCCTCTCTTTCGCTCCTAATCCTTGATTGGCATGCTGACTTTGTAGATCGTATCCTCCACCGGTTTCCATTGCACAACGTGCATGCGATCGATGTTGTTGCGGTCCAGGCAGTCCCAGATGTTCTCACCTGACAGAGTGGTCATGGACCAGTGGTCCCCCTGGCTGATCATCTGTTTTCTCACGTGATCTTTCCATTCCGTCCAGTGCATCTGGGGATAGGAAGAGACGTATTCGTTGAGGATGACGACCGTGAAATCCAAGCTGTAATGCACTTTGAATCGGCTGTCACCTTAGGGCTTCCCATCACGGCTCCATATTGCGGCTCAGAGCGCGTTCCGGCAGCGCTGGCAGCACGACACCTTGTTCTTGTGATCATTCGCCAGCGTTAGCAGGTAGGGGTCAACGTCGAATTCATATCCGCAACTGCAGGACACATGATATTTAAGTTTTTTTGATTTGTTTAATTGTTTGATCAGCGTAACTTTTCCAAATGTTTGCCCAGGGCGAAATAGTTCAAGTTTCCCGCTTTCTTCTGTGCCTCGTCGTATCTTTGCTTTGACGAGTGCATTGCGCACAGATGTTTCAGTTCCTTTGCCTAGGATTTTTGCGATCTGTGAATAGGATCGCCCTTCATTGACGTACAGATTGCAGATCTGAGCAAATTCATTTTCAGTAAAACCAGATTTTTTTCCCATGTTTATGACCTCACTTTTGTAATTCTATATCTGCTCAGCGCAGCTCAGCCATCTTGTCCATGCTGGAGCCAACGGTCTCCACCATGAAACGATCCATCCCGTTGGCTTCTGTTGTGGGTTTAAGGCGAAACAGGTAGGCATTGACCCAGGCTGTGTCCCGGTTGTTCAGTTCATGGCCACGGTCCACGAACCCTGGTTTCTGCTCAAACAGATAGAGAAGTATCTCAAGCACGTCTTTTTCTGAAAGATTTTCCGGGTCAATCGATGGGAAAATCTCTCTCACATCCATGCTGGTGATCGAGGCCGAATAATCGAAGTCTTCAGGCATCGGCTGGCTCATCCAACTGGGCTCCCTATCAGTGGATCACCGTAGCGATGATGCCCGGTGTGCGTAAACGGATGGAGAACAAGTTCAGCAGCTCAGCTACTGCCTAACGGTCCAGGATTGCGTTGGTTTGTTGGCTACCGCTTTGCACCGAACCACTTGATGAAAACAGTTTTTCATAGAAATCTCTTCACGTTCAATCAGTGCTGAGATTCACCTGTAACTTTCTCCTCAATCTTCTTTGGGGTTTTCAATATCGCGTCGGATCAGGGCCAATAGATAAGAGGGGGACTTGTAGCGCGTCGGCAGGCACCGGTTCAGTGTCTCCAGATGCCCCCAGCACACAGTCCGTTCGATGTCTTTGGCGGTTTTGCCCTGCTGGAGCAATCGCCGTAAAGCCTTGCAGTAGAGCGGATATCCCGCTTCCAATTCCCCGATGGTGAGCTTCGCCTGGGTCATCGGGCAATCCATCTGCATTAACAGACTATTCCTGCGTCGGACCCTGGTACCGACGCAGGTGATTCAGCACACAGCGTCAACCGAGCCAGGCCACACAGTCGATTTCCACACGAGCTCCCTTGGGAAGGGCCGCCACTTGCACGCAGGCCCTCGCAGGGCTCACTCCATCGCCGAAAACGTCTGCATACAGCTGATTAACAGTCTGGAAATCCCCCAGATCCACCAGGAAGACGGTGGTGCGTACTACTTGCGCCGGGGTGGCACCTGCTTCGTTGAGAACAGCCACAAGGTTCTTCAGCACCTGTCGTGTTTCTTCTGCAACTTCGCCATCTCCCACCATTGCTCCGGTTGTTGGATCCAGGGGAATCTGGCCTGAGCAGTACAGCCATCCGCCTGCAAGGACAGCCTGGTTGTATGGACCGACGGGGGCCGGTGCCGCAGTGGTGGTGATCGCCTTGGCTGGCATGTCGAAGTGGCAGTGCTGGGGCCGATCATCGCCTTCAGCCGTTTTCGCTCTGGTTCAGGGCATGAGCCAGCATCAACCCTCCTTCCAGTGATCCTTGTGGTGCCGAAGCCTGGCGACTTCATCGGCTGATCCGGCCCGCAGGAACAGGTTGCTGCAACGTTCTTCGCCAATGCTGCTGGGGAGGGTGAGTTCGCCACGGGAGCGCAGTGCGAACACCGCCTCTGCTCGGCGTTGAATCGCCGGGTCTTCCGGTCTGAGTGCGCGGGCCCAGCGCAGATTGTTTTCGGTGTACTCATGGGCGCAACACACCTTGGTGTCTTTAGGCAGGGCGTCGAGCCGTTGTAGAGCTCGGTGCATATCGTTTGCAGTGCCTTCGAATAGACGCCCGCAGCCGCCTGAAAAAAGTGTGTCGCCGCAGAACAGCACAGGACCAGGGTCCTGATCGGTTTCCGCATCCACGACAAATGCGATGTGATGAGCTGTGTGAGCAGCCACTCCCAGCACTTCAAAGCTGTGCTCCATCAGCGTGATCCGGTCGCCATCGCTCACGGAGATGGTCTGGAAGGGAATGCGCTTTCGATCGGCAGCAGACGCCACCACATCAGCTTCCGGCCAGATTTTCAGAAGCCCCGGAGTCCCACCGATGTGATCGGAATGGTGGTGCGTCTGCAGGACAGCAACCAGCTGCAATTGTTGCTCATTGAGCCATGCCGCCACCGGTTCGCTGGCCGCGGGGTCCACCACCACAGCGTTCTGGCCCCGCACCAGGATCCAGATGATGTTGTCCTGCAGCACTGGAAGCGCATGCAGCGTGGATCGCATCGTTAAAGTCCTGCCTGGTTTCCCGGTCAACGCTGACTCCATGATCACCGTTGCACTGGCAAAGGGTGCCCTTCTCAAAGAATCAGTGGCGCGTTTTGCAGCAGCTGGTCTTGATTTCTCAGCTGTCCTGGACAAAGACAACCGTCAGCTGATGTTGCCGACTCCCTGCGGCCGTGCACGGGCGCTGTTGGTGCGTAATGGTGATGTTCCCACCTACGTGGCCTACGGCCAGGCTCAGCTAGGTGTGGTCGGTCATGACGTTTTGAAAGAGCACCAGCTGCCGGTGGCCCAGCTGGTGGATCTGGGTTTTGGAGGCTGCCGGATGGCCGTTGCAGTGAAGTCCAGCAGCGGTTACGAACGCGCTGCTGATCTTCCGCCCCATTGCCGCGTGGCCAGCAAGTTCACCCATTGCGCCCGTGAATATTTCGATGCCCTTGATCTGCCGGTGGAACTCGTGCATCTCAATGGATCCGTCGAGCTCGGGCCGATCACGGGAATGTCTGAAGCGATTGTCGATCTGGTGGCCACCGGTCGAACGTTGAAGGACAACGGACTGGTGGCCATTGAGACTCTGTTCCAGTCCACGGCCCGACTGGTGGGGCATCCCTTGTCCATGCGTCTGGATGACGGATCTCTGGTCGGGATTGTTGACGCGATGCGGTCAGCCAGTCCGGTTGGAGCGACTGCATGAGCGCTCGCGCTGACTGGAAACGCGTCAGAAGGCTCGGGCGCTATCTGATTCACGACCGGCGCAGGTTGTTGCTCACCCTGTTGATGCTGGTGCCTGTGGCTCTGGCTGGCGCCATCCAGCCGCTGCTTGTTGGCCAGGCGATCAGTCTGCTTCGTGGAGAAGCCAGTTTCCCCTGGTTGGCTGATCTCGGCACAACCGTGGCGATCCGTGTGATTGTTGGGCTGTTGTTGCTGTCCGTGCTGCTTCGCCTAGCGCTGCAGGGGGTGCAGAGCTTCAATATTCAGGCTGTGGGCCAGCGGCTCACCGCTCGTATTCGTGACGACCTGTTCCGACACTCCCTGGCGTTGTCGCTTCGTTTTCACGACGGCATGCCCGTTGGCAAGCTGCTCACCCGCCTCACCAGTGACATCGATGCGTTAGGGGAAGTTTTTGGCAGCGGTGCGGTTGGTGTTCTTGGTGACCTCATCACTCTGTTAGTGATCGCCAGCTCGATGCTGTTGATCGAATGGCGCCTGGGTCTGTTGCTCCTGTTCACACAGATTCCTGTGACCTGCTCTGTTCTCTGGCTTCAGAGCCGATATCGCAGGGTCAATTACACCGTGAGAGAGGAGCTCTCTCAGCTCAATGCCGATTTTCAGGAGAACCTGCAGGGCCTTGAGGTGGTGCAGATGTTCCGACGCGAGGCCGTGAACGGCTCCCGCTTCGCTCGCACCGGTTCGGCTTATCGACGTGCCGTCAACGGCACAATTTTTTACGACAGCAGCATTTCCGCTTTCCTCGAGTGGGTTTCCCTGGGGGCTGTGGCCGTGGTGCTCGCCCTGGGCGGTTATCTGGTGACCAGTGGAGCCATGGGTCTCGGGATCCTCACCACGTTCATTCTTTATTCCCAGCGACTGTTTGATCCTCTCCGTCAGCTGGCAGAACGGTTCACCCAGATCCAAGGCGGTCTCACCGCCGTTGAACGCATTGGAGAACTGCTCGAGCAACCCCTCGAAATCGTGGAGGACTCCACCGCCAGGCCTCTGGAGGGTTCCGGGCTGGGGGAGGTGGTCTTTGAAAACGTGAGTTTCTGCTACAGGCCGGATGAGCCGATTCTTCGCAACCTCTCATTCCGCATTGCCCCCGGGGAGCATGTCGCCCTGGTGGGTCCAACGGGGTCTGGCAAGACCACGGTGATCCGTTTGCTGTGTCGTCTGTACGAACCCCAGCAGGGTCGGATTCTTCTGGATGGTCGAGACATCCGCTCCATCCCGATCGCCGATCTGCGCCGTCAGCTTGGAGTCGTGCTTCAGGACACTTTTCTGTTCAGCGGAAATGTGGCAGACAATCTGCGTCTGAACGCTCCGATCAGTGATGGAGAGCTGGAGCGCATCTGCCGCGACCTCGGCCTGCAGGATCTGCTGGGGAGACTCCCTGCCGGCCTGGAGACCGAGCTGCGCGAACGGGGCGGCAATTTGTCCTCCGGTGAGCGACAGCTGCTTGCGGTGGCCCGCGTTGCGATTCGCAATCCCACCGTTCTGGTGATGGATGAGGCCACAGCCTTCATGGATCCGGCCACGGAGGCGACTCTGCAGGGCGATCTCGACCGGCTGCTGCAGAAACGAACGGCGGTGGTGATCGCCCATCGGTTGGCCACGGTCGAGGCATCGGACCGGATCCTGGTTCTGCGCCGCGGCGAGTTGATTGAGCAGGGCACCCATCGGGAGCTGAGGGATCAAGGTGGTCTTTATGCCCAGTTGGCCGACTTGCAGGAAAGAGGACTGGCTCGCCTGTGATCACACCAACGTCCCCTCTTCAGATTCCAGAGCCGGCGTTGCTTGAGCAGTACGGCAAACAGGCCCGTTTGTGCGCCACTCCAAACGATCAGATCTCCCTGGTGTTCAGCCAGATCCATCCGTTTGACCTGGTGGAGCTCGAGCAACTGCTGGAAGCTGTTGGCTGGAGTCGACGCCCGGTTCGTCGGGTGCGCAAAGCTCTCACCCACAGCCTTCTGAAGGTTGGTTTGTGGCGCCATGATCCGAGGGTGCCGCGGCTGGTTGGTTTCGCCCGTTGCACCGGTGATGGGGTGTTCGAAGCCACGGTCTGGGATGTCGCTGTGCATCCCCGGTATCAGGGCAATGGGCTTGGTCAACAGATGATGACCTACGTACTCGAGGCGTTGCAGGAGATGGGAACGGAGCGGGTCAGCCTCTTTGCCGATCCTGGCGTTGTGAACTTCTATCAGCGGCAGGGTTGGGAGCTGGAGCCCGAGGGCCATCGATGCGCGTTCTGGTATTCCAGCTGAATTGCCTCAGCTGTTGTAACGCCGCACCAGCAGATCCAGCGCTTCGCCCCGGGCCCAGTCGCGGCGCAGCAATGCATTGCGCCAGGCCTGGTGCAACACGCTGCGGGTTTCCCATCGACGTGCGCTGGTGGTGATCGCGCAACCGATGCGCTGCATCCGGCTGATCGCTGTGATGCGCTGCACCATGTCGAGGTCCTCCATCAACGGCAGAGGGTTGTATCCCCCTGCTGCTTCCACAAGGCTGCGATGGATCAGCAAACCCTGGTCTCCATAGGGACGCTGCCCAAGGCTTGAACGCAAGGCCACGCTCCCTTCCAACAGGCGCAACATCAGACGTTCAGCATCGATCTGCAGGTCGAAATACCATCCACGCCCTTCGCTGCCGTTTTCGAGCAGAACCGCCTTGACGGCTTCGGTCCAGTCATGGCCCAGACGGCTGTCGGCATGGAGGACCAATCGCCAGTCATGTCGGGCGTGGGCCATGCCTTTGATCAGTTGTTGGCCCCGTCCGCGCTCAGGACTGATCAGCACAGATGCTCCGGCAAGGGTGGCCGCTGCGCGGGTGGCATCCACGCTCCCTCCATCCACCACCAACACCTGCAGGGCGTGGGGCCAGTGCGCCAGATCCGCCAGCAGCAAAGACAGTCGCGACGCTTCATTAAGCGTCGGGATCAGCACCGTCAGCCCAGCCATGGCTTCAGATCCTGAAGATGGTCGATGTCGCAGCGGTGCTGCAGCAGAGCGGTGGAACAACCCCCCACCTGAGCAGCCTCCAGGGTGCGCCTGCAAACGGTGGCGTCTCCCCAGGGGATACCGATCAGCGGCCAGCGCTCTGGATCGCTCATCAGACGCCTGCTGAAGCCGATCAACCAATAGCCCCCGTCGGCCGCTGGTCCCAATACAAGATCGCACCGCTTCAATCGCGTCAGCGCATCGTGCAGGTCGTGGTGACTGAGGTCCGGCAGGTCGGTCCCGATCACGAGGGTGGGCCTCCTCCAGTGCCGTTCCTGCAGCAATTGCCGCTTCAATAAAACTCCCAGACCTCCCTTCCCCTGGCGCCGAATCCGTTGGATGCCCTGTTGCCTTCCCCAGCGACGGGCCGCTCGGGGCCCTAGCCCGCTGATGGCCAGCACCGGACTGATTCGTCCCCAGTCTTGTTCTTGACGGGCAACGTTCAGCGTGTGGCTGCAGAGCTGGCGCTGCAGCCTGGCACTTCGTTCCGCGCTGGCCGACAGCCCCAGTTGTTCGGCCAGATCTTTGGCCAGTCTTCGCTTGCAACGACCGCTACCCGGCCAGCGCGCCATCACTACCAGGCCGGCCTCAGGTTGCATCTCAGCGGTCGCGCGGCAGCTCCCGCGGCTGAACCTCAAGCACTTGCTCCAGTCCGTCGCGCTGAACCGTGATCGGCATTGAGCGACCCACCAAGCCCCGGTCCACCGCCAGTTGCACATCGGCAGGGTTGTCCACGGCGGTGTCATTCACCCTGAGAATCAGATCGCACTGCCGGATCCCGCCTGCCTCAGCTGGGCTGCTTTCCAAAACCTCAACCACCACAACGCCATTGGTTTCAGGCAGGTTGCAGCGGCTGCTGTTGGTGTTGATCTCGCGGGCCACTTCGGGGGTGAGTTCGAGAAGGTGAACTCCGATGAAGGGGTGCGAGGCCTGTCCGGTGCGCACGATCTGCTGGGCGATGCGCTTGGTGAGATTGATCGGCACTGCGAAGCTGAGACCAGCCCCGGGGGCTTTGCGGATGGCTGTGTTCATGCCGATCACCTGTCCCGTGGCGCTGATCAGCGGACCACCGCTGTTGCCGGGGTTCACCGCCGCATCCGTCTGGATGTAAGGAACCCGCTGGCCCTCGCCGATGTTGGCGTCCGTCCGGCCGACCGCGCTGATGATCCCTGCGGTCACAGTGTTGTTCAGGCCGAAGGGATTGCCGATGGCAATGGCCCACTCCCCTGGCCGCAGCAGGTCGGAATTGCCCAGGCTGGCCACAGGCAGGTTGTCGGCAACCACTTTCACCACGGCTACGTCGGTGAGCGGATCACCGCCGAGAACCTTGCCGTTGAAACGACGCCCATCGGGCAGGGTGACTGCCACCCGATCGGCACCCCGCACCACGTGTTCGTTCGTGAAGATCAAACCGTTGGCACGGGTGATGAAACCGGAGCCCTGACCCTGTTGGCGCTGGGTCGATGGGCCAAGACCCAGCATCCTGCCAAGCGGATTGCTGATTTCCTTCACCGTGTCGATGCGCACCACCGCCGGCCCGACCCGTTCCACGGCACGCACGATCACATTTTCGCCGGGTTGCAGTGGTGCAACGCGGGGCTGATCGTTCACCACCGGAGGCTTGCTCTCCGGCAGCTCAGCATTTCGGCGGCCCAGGTCCGGCATCAGGCTGCAGGACGTCAAGGTTGTGACGATCAGGCTGAGCCCGATCCAACGCTTTGGACGCTGCATCCAGGGGCGATCACGGCTGCAACATTTAAAACTGCCTGATCCGGATGGCGTGCGTAGATTCAACTTTCAGGAGGATTGCGGCTGTGGTTTTGACGGGCGAGGAGCTCTGGCTGAAGGTCCAGGAAGGCCTGCAGGCCAAGCTCAGCAAGCCCACATTCGAAACCTTCATCCGTCCTACCGGGTGCAGCGGATTTGCCAATGGGGAGCTGCGCCTGCTCGCGCCCAACCCCTTCGCCGGCGTGCGGCTGAGGGAGCAGCTGCTGCCGAGCATCGCGGAGCTGGCCAGTGGCGTCTGCGGTCGTCCGATCCAGGTGGTGGTTCTGGCTGATTCGGCGATGGCGGCTCCCTCAGAGGACTTGGCAGAGCCGCTTCAGCCCATGGCCGCGGATGCGGTTGCCGCTCCGGACCCCGTTGCCTCCGGTGCTCCGCGGCGGGTGCTGCCGGGGCTGAATCCGCGTTATGTATTCGGCCGCTTTGTGGTTGGGCCCAACAGCCGCATGGC
This sequence comes from Synechococcus sp. AG-679-B05, assembly GCA_003210795.1. Lineage (GTDB taxonomy): Bacteria > Cyanobacteriota > Cyanobacteriia > PCC-6307 > Cyanobiaceae > Parasynechococcus. The sequence continues at coordinate 13,063 of QCUJ01000014.1, forward strand.
CCATGCGGCTGCCCTGGCAGTCGCTGAGGCCCCCGGGCGTGAGTTCAATCCGCTGTTCATCTGCGGCGGAGTCGGCCTGGGCAAAACCCACCTGATGCAGGCCATCGGTCACTACCGCCTGGAGATCGACCCCTCCGCCCGTGTTTCCTACGTCTCCACCGAAACCTTCACCAATGACCTGATCGACAGCATCCGGAAGGACGGCATGAAGGCCTTCCGCGACCGGTATCGGGCCGCTGATCTCCTGCTGGTGGACGACATCCAGTTCATCGAGGGCAAGGAGTACACCCAGGAGGAGTTTTTCCATACTTTCAATGCTCTGCACGAAGCCGGCAAACAGGTGGTGATTGCCAGTGATCGCCCCCCCAGTCAGATCCCCCGGCTGCAGAAACGGTTGATCTCCCGCTTCCAGATGGGGTTGATTGCGGATATCCAGGCACCGGACCTGGAGACGCGCATGGCGATCCTGCACAAAAAGGCCGAACAGGAGCGCATGGCCTTGCCCCGTGATCTGATCACGTACATCGCTGGGCGGTTCACCTCCAACATCCGTGAGCTTGAGGGAGCGCTCACCCGCGCTGTGGCCTTTGCCTCGATCACCGGTCTGCCGATGACGGTGGAATCGGTGGCGCCGATGCTCGACCCCACCGGCCAGGGGGTGGAGGTCACCCCGCAGCAGGTGATCGACAAGGTCTCAGAGGTGTTTGATGTTTCAGCCGAGGAGATGCGGAGCAGCACCCGTCGTCGTGCGGTCAGCCAGGCCCGTCAGGTGGGGATGTACCTGATGCGTCAGGGCACAGACCTGAGCCTGCCCAGGATCGGGGACACCTTCGGTGGCAAGGACCACACCACCGTGATGTACGCGATCGATCAGGTGGAAAAGAAACTGGCATCAGACCCGCAGCTCGCTGGCCAGGTTCAGAAAGTACGGGACCTGCTCCAGATCGATTCGCGGCGCAAACGCTGATCAGCGGCAATTTTTGCCGTCACCCTTCCATCCCGGCATCCCTGAGGCGGCCTGGGAGCAGACCAGACGTCTGGCGGGAATCAGGGCAGGGTTGAGGTGTCTGGAACTGAACGGGGGCAGGGGTCGACTCCGCAACCAGCTGCCCCAGCGGAACTCGTGGTAAGGAATCTGTCGCTGCGGTTTGATCAGACCCTCCTGTTTCAGCTTCCAGACCAGGCTGCGGTAGGGGTCGTCGTCGAGATCCAGCAGTGACTGGGGCAGCTCCAGCGGTAGGCGGGGGCCATTGCCCCGGCCATCGAACAGATACAGCCAGCCCCGTTGATCGAGTACCTCAAGCACGGCGGCGTGATCGTCGACGTCCAGTTCTGCGATCACATAACCCCAGGTGGTGGACTGGCGATCCAGTTCCAGCAGCGCTCGCAGCCGGTGGTGCCGATCCACCATCCACAGATGCCCCCCGGCATTCCGCACCAGTGGCACCGGTTTCCGCTTCAGTTCACTCAGTCGCGCCTCCCTTGTCTCGCGGGCGAAGTCCTGCTGCCTGGACCAAACCTCTGCCAGACCGACGCACCACTGGGTGGGCTGCAGCGCTGTCACGGACACCTCAAACAGCTCGGTGGACCGGCTGACCTCCGGAATCGGTTGGTAGCGGGATGGCTGAGCTGTCACGCCACAGCAAAAAAAACACCCTATGACGCAGTGACGAAGGGCATGGGGTCCTGATCGAACCGATCCCGTACCGGCAGCCTTCGAGGCTGCTCTGGACCATCCTGGGCTGCTGTGGCTTCAAGGGCCTTGCGCAGCAAACGGCCTGCCGGTAGTGGCATATCCCTGGGAACAGAGATTCGGTCACGCAGATGACGCAGGCCCAGGGCACTGCGTTGATCCGGTTGTGGCTGATCTGAGGTGACCAGCCTGGTCAGGGCGCAGCGCAGCGGTTGATCGAAGCGTGCCGCACCCAATGGATTGAGAGTCAGCAGGCGTTGCCGGTGCCGCAGCACCCGCTGTAGGGCGATGCGGCTGTGAAGCGCAGCATCAGCATCCCCCCAACTGGCCTCTTCTTTTCCCAGTCCATCGCCGCAATCGATCCGATCGACCATCGACCGGGCTTCTGCACTGTCATTCGTCCAGCAGCCACCCATCTGAGGGGGTAGATCATGCACATGGGTGTGCATGTCGCTTTGCGTGCCCCGGTAGGTGTCGAGCTGTTCCAAGGCCAGGAACCAGGTGTCGATGGCGGGATGCTCCCGCCGCAGGTTGTAGCCCTTGTAGTAAGCCAGCGAGGCATTCATTCGCTCCACATAGGGCACGAACACCAGATCAACGCTCCCTGGTGTGCCTGCATCCAGCCAAGGGCCCTCCTGTCGAAGCAGCTCTTGTTCAAACCGCTGCGCGATCTGACGGAACTGCTCCCGGGCCCGTTGATCCGCCCATTTCCCGAGGCCGGGTCTGCAAAGCCACAGGCACCAGGCCTGAAACAGCAGCCGTTCCAGCTGACGCAGGCGAAGGCCTTCAGCGCTGTTCATCGGCATGCCCAGCGGGCCGAACCGCGACTCCAGCACAAGCAGGATGTCATCGCTTTCCGTGATCAGCCGCCCGTCCAGGTCCAGCGCGGGCAGCATCCCGGAGGGAACCACATCAAGGAACCAGGGTTCCTTGATGCCGTAGCAGCGCATGGTCACTTTGCGGATCCGGTAGGGAATCCGCTTGAACTCCAGCCACAACCAGACTTTCTGGCAATAGGGACACCACGCATGGTGATCCCTGTACAGCGTGACCAGCACCTCCTCTTCCGTGTGTCCGAACAGACGCAGAGTCGCCTGGGCGTTAGTGGGCCCCTCCACTCGATCGGTCTCCGGTGCGGCGAGAGCTGCGAGCTCGGTCCAGCTCAGTGCAGCGGGGATCGCTGTGGGTTGGGACATGGGGAGCAGGGGGACTCCAATCCCTCATAGATCCTCCGGTCGCACAGCGTTGGTCGCCAGGGCAGCGTCGCTTCAGCAGAATCATCGACTTCCCGGTGCGCGTCATGGACACGTCCTTTGATTTGATCGTTCTCGGCGCTGGTTCCGGCGGACTGGCCGCTGCCAAGCGTGCGGCGCGTCATGGCGCCAAGGTCGCGATTGTTGAGGGGGATCGTGTTGGGGGCACCTGTGTGATCCGAGGCTGCGTCCCCAAGAAGTTGTTGGTCTATGGAGCACAGGCCAGACATCAACTGGCTGATGCATCGGCCTATGGACTCAGCATCGGCTCAGTGACCTCCAACGTGCCCGAGTTGTTCAACCGGGTGCGCGCTGAGGTGGACCGGTTAAATCACCTCCATCTTGGTTTCCTTGAGAAGGCCGGTGTCACCCGCATCCAGGGGTGGGGTCGCTTCACCGGCAGCCACAGAATCGGCATCTCATCCAAACGAGGAGGTCCGGTGGAGACGGAGCTCCAGGCCTCAAAAGTGCTGGTTGCTGTTGGTGGGCGTCCTGTCCGGCCGCAAATCCCCGGGATCGAGCTGAGCTGGGTGAGTGACGACATGTTCGAGCTGCAGGATCTGCCGAAGGTGGTCGTGGTTGTGGGTGCAGGCTTCATCGCCTGTGAATTCGCCTGCATCCTGCGAGGCCTCGGCGTCAGCGTGGTTCAGGTGGTGCGAGGCCCGCGTTTGCTGCGCGGTTTTGACGCCGAGCTGGCGGATGCCGTGCACGAAGGGATGCACGATCAGGGCATTGAGATGCGTTTCAACGCGACCGTGACCTCCCTCGAAGGCGAGGCAGGGAACATCACAGCGCAGCTCGACGATGATTTGCGTATTCCCTGCGGTGGAGTGCTGATGGCGACCGGCCGTCGCCCCTGGCTTGCTGATCTCGGACTGGAGCTGGTGGATGTCGAAACCGATAACGGAAGAATCGTTGTGGATGCCGACTCCTGCACCTCGGTTCCGCATATCCATGCCGTCGGCGATGTGACCGATCGGGTGAATCTCACCCCCGTGGCCATTGATGAGGGCAGGGCCTATGCCGATGCCGTTTTTGCCGGCAAGCATCGCCAGGTGGATCATCGGCTGGTGGCCAGTGCAGTGTTCAGTGATCCAGAACTGGCCAGTGTGGGCTTGTCTGAAGAGAAGGCGGTGGCGGAGTACGGCGCTGAAGCGGTGGTCGTTCACCGTGCCCGCTTCCGCTCTATGGCGCGGGCTTTGCCGGCAACCGGGTCGCGTTGCCTGCTCAAGTTGGTGATTCAGACAAGCACCGATCGTGTGCTGGGTTGCCACATGGTTGGAGAGCATGCCGCCGAGATCATTCAGATGGCTGCCATCGCTATCGGGATGGGCGCCACCAAAGCTGACTTCGATCGAACCATGGCTCTTCACCCCTCGGTATCCGAGGAATTCGTCACGATGGATTGAAACAGCAAATCTGTCGACAGTCTGAAAGTTAGAAGACAGGGTGAAGGCAGTGATCTAGACAACTATTAAATAGATATAAGCACCGTGAAATCTTTCATGAAAAGCCGAGGCTTCAAGGCTGATTTCGCTCACTTTTTGATTGAGTCTGGTGAACATCTTCTGAGCGTTCTATGGCCGGCCGCTGATGCGAGAAGAGCTGCTTCATTGGAGATCATTGCTCGCACCGCTTATACAGCAGAAGAAAGTGCCTGCCATTACCTCGAAACGATAGGCCTCGACCAACACGGGGCAATTCGCAAGACTCTTGAATTGGCTCGCAGGCAAGATAGTAATGAGCAGACTCATGAGGATATTTTTGCGCGTGACCTTGGTGGTTTGTCGTTATGGATTGACCGTTTTGTTGCAAGGCATGTTGCAGTAATTGTTTATTGGCTTTTCGCGGTAGTTACTCTCTTTGACCATGAGCTTGCATCCCTGCTTGGTGAGGCTGTTGAAGCGGAAGCTGTAAAGACATACCAAAGGATGCTTCTTGAACAACCTGAAGATTGGTTGCATCAGCCTGCGACTCCGATTGCGAGTGCCTACTGGAAAGAAGAAGGAAATATGTGGGCCGCTCGTGGTGACCAAGAGCCCAAAATTCTTCGAGATGTTATCGAGGCGATTGCAAGAGATGAACTAGATCATGTCGCCGCAAATAGCCATAAAGCGTTAGCCTTTTGATAAAATTATTATCAAGTAATCGGCCGTTTTGGACTTGCACGCCAGTAAAAAACTGCTTGCGTAAATATCACAACCATAACGATTGGAATGACCAAGCAAAGCATGACGAGACGGAACTCGTCTGCCCAGCTTGCTATCGCAGTTCGGGGAAGAACGTTGTCGACTACGTAAAGCAGATAAAGACCGAGAAGTAGGCCTCCCTCCACCCGCGAGATGCGCCCTTTGGTCCAGAAGATTGGGAGGCAGGCAAGGCTTGTGAGGAGCATCACCGGCAGATCATCGTTAATCAGGTCTGCTGAGACGAGCAGACCACGGCTGCCTGCCGCCAAAGCACCGCCTCCCAGTACAAGAGTGAGGTTGAGCAGACAGCTGCCAACGACATTCCCGATCGCGAGATCCGTGCGGCCGCGCAGGGCCGCAACCATGGACGTGATCAATTCGGGTGTGGATGTGCCAGCTGAAACGATCGTCAGACCGATCACCGCTTCGCTCACCCCCAGAAGGGTGGCCGCTGTGATCGCTCCGCTCACCAACACCCTTGATCCGATGGTGAGCACGGCAATACCGGCGATGAGTTTGAACACCGCAAGACCCCAACCCCCCTTGCCGGCGTTGGCGTCCACCTCGGGCTCGGCATCGACGCTGACATCAGGTTGTTCGCGGGCGGTGCGGATCTCCCAGATCGTGTTGATTACCAATCCCACAAGAAGTGCGACGCCGGCCTGCCAGGTCATGCGGCCGGCTGAGGCCATTCCCCAGACCGCGGCAGAGATGGCGATCAACAGGGGGATGTCCCGCCGCACCAGACGGCTTTCAACGCGCAGCGGCAACACCAAGGCGCTGGCCCCCAGCACCACCATCACGTTGAAAATGTTGCTGCCGACGGCATTGCTCACCGCCAGGGCATCGGATCCCTTGAAAACGGAACTGAGGCTCACGAACAGTTCGGGAGCGCTGGTGCCCAGAGATACCACCGTGAGACCGATCACCAGCTGCGGGATACCAAAAACAAGCGCCAGGGCCACGGACCCCTGCACAAACAGTTCTCCGCCGCCGAACAACAGCCCGATGCCAAGGAGGACATCGATCGTGGCCCTGAGGAAGTCCGGCATCGCTGGAAGCTGGTACGAGGGAATTCTGCTTTGCCAAGAACCGACCTAAGGTCACCAGCCACGACAACAGCACCGAAATTTGCTGAACCGCATCAACGCGAACAACCTGCGCGGCGACGCATTCGGAGGACTGACGGCCGCCGTGGTGGCGCTGCCAATGGCCCTGGCCTTCGGTGTGGCTGCTACGGGTGACCCCGCCCCAGGCCTCTGGGGCGCCGTGATCATCGGTTTGGTGGCGTCCCTCTTCGGTGGAACCCCCACCTTGATCTCCGAGCCCACCGGTCCAATGACGGTGGTATTCACCTCAGTGATCCTCAGCCTCACAGCCACCGCTCCGGACAAGGAGACCGCCATGGCCATGGCGTTCACGGTGGTGATCCTGGCCGGCATCTTCCAGATCCTGTTCGGGGTCTTTCGTCTCGGGCGCTACGTCACCCAGATGCCTTACACGGTGATCTCGGGCTTCATGTCCGGCATCGGAGCGATCCTGGTGATTCTGCAATTGCCGGCTTTCCTGGGCCAGGAGGCTTCAGGGGGGGTGATCGGCACACTCACCAGCCTGCCCACCCTGATGGCCGGAATCCAGCCGATGGAGTTGGCGCTGGCGTTGATCACCGTGGCGATCCTGTGGTTGACCCCTTCTGGAATCAAGAAGTTCTGCCCTCCACAGCTTCTGGCTCTGGTTCTTGGAACATTGCTTTCGATCACCTTGTTCCAGGACGCCGGTCTCAAGACCATTCCGGCCTTCAATGCAGAGATGCCCACCTTGCAGATGCCCAGCTACAGCGGTGGGCAGATCCGGTTGATGTTCGTGGATGCGGCAGTGCTCGGCATGCTGGGCTGCATCGATGCTTTGCTCACTTCGGTCGTGGCTGATAGCCTCACCCGCACGGAGCACGATTCCAACAAGGAGCTCGTCGGGCAGGGGGTCGCCAACATTGCGTCCGGTCTCTTCGGAGGTCTGCCCGGTGCTGGAGCCACGATGGGAACCGTGGTCAATATTCAGGCTGGTGGCCGATCCGCCCTGTCCGGGTTGATCAGGGCGCTGATCCTGATGGTGGTGGTTCTGGCTTTCGCGCCATTGGCTTCCACGATCCCCCTTGCCGTTCTTGCAGGCATCGCCCTGAAGGTCGGTATCGACATCATCGACTGGGATTTCCTTCAGCGTGCCCATCACCTGTCGGTCAAGGCTGCGGTGATCACCTATGGCGTGATAGCCCTGACCGTTCTGGTGGACCTCATCACAGCGGTCGGCATCGGTGTTTTCGTTGCCAATGTGCTCACGATTGATCGGATGAGCGCGCTCCAGTCGCGCAAGGTGAAAACCATTAGCACAGCTGATGACGATGTTGAGCTGAGCCACGAGGAGCAGCAGCTGCTGGACCAGGCCTCCGGCAAGGTGTTGTTGTTCCAGTTGGCCGGCCCGATGATCTTCGGGGTGGCCAAGGCGATCGCGCGGGAGCACAACGCGATCGGTAACTGCCGCGTGGTGGTATTCGACCTCTCGGAGGTCTCCCACATGGGCGTCACAGCTGCCATTGCCCTGGAAAATGCCGTCAAGGAAGCCATCGAAGTGGGGCGTGAGGTCTTCCTCGTTGGAGCGACTGGCAGCACGCAAAAACGTCTGGAGAAGATGAAACTGCTGGAGCGCCTTCCCGAACAGAACATTGGTTCCGATCGTCTGACCGCTCTACGATTGGCTGTGGAGGGACTGCCCATGAATGGCTGATCAGCTCACGATCACCTCCCCGGACGACTGGCACGTCCACTTGCGTGATGAGCAACTGTTGGAACGGGTGGTGGCTGATACAGCTCGAACCTTTCGACGGGCGATCGTGATGCCCAATCTGCGGCCACCGGTCACCACCGTTGCCGCCGCAAGGGCCTATCGGGAACGTATCCAAGCGGCCTGCCCTGCGGCGCTGGATTTCACACCGTTGATGACGGCCTATCTGACTGACGACATTCCCCCCAAAGAGATTGAGAGCGGTTTCCGCGACGGGGTGTTCACCGCCGCGAAGCTGTATCCCGCCAATGCCACGACCAATTCAGCCGCCGGTGTCACCGATCTGCTCCGGATCGATTCGGTGCTCGATTGCATGGCGCGCATCGGCATGCCTCTGCTGATCCATGGCGAAGTCACGGATGCTGATGTCGATGTGTTCGACCGTGAAGCCACGTTCATCGAACGCCATCTCAAACCTCTGACGCTCAGACATCCGGATCTGCGCATCGTGTTGGAGCACATCACCACCGAACAGGCCGTGGATTTCGTTGGTTCCGCGGATCAAAACCTTGCCGCAACGATCACACCGCACCATCTGCACATCAACCGCAATGCGATGTTTTCGGGAGGTCTGCGCAGCGATTTCTACTGTCTGCCCGTGGCCAAACGGGAGCGGCACCGTCTGGCCCTGCGCAGGGCTGCCACCAGCGGTGATGCTCGGTTTTTTCTGGGAACCGATTCGGCCCCCCACGAACGCTCCGGGAAGGAAAGCTCCTGTGGTTGCGCTGGCATCTTCAATGCACCGCATGCACTCGAGAGCTATGCCCAGGTGTTTGACGAAGAAAATGCTCTGGATTGCCTGGAAGCCTTCGCCAGTCGCAACGGTCCGGCTTTTTATGGATTACCGGTGAACAGCGACCGCATCACCTTGAAACGTCGCGATCAGCTAGTGCCTGAACTTGTCGATGGTCTGGTTCCCTTCCATGCTGGACAGATCCTGTCGTGGACGATCGTGTGATGCATCTGATCAAGTTCAGTTCGGAAGACTGCGGCACCTGCCATCGGATGAGCCATTACGACGCCAAGGTCGCCGAAGAGCTGGGCTGCGGCTTCATCTCCGTGATGCTGCAGGACCTGGAGGCCTACAAAAAGTACCGGCGCGTCCTTCTGGCGAAATATCCCAAGAAGGAGGGGATGGGCTGGCCCACGTACCTGCTGGTGACCGAACCCGATGGTGATTTCGCCATCAAGGGTGAGATCAAGGGTGGGTATCAGAAGGGTGAATTCCGCAGCAAGCTCCAGGCTCTGCTCGACGAGTGCTCCTGAGTGGAGATGGGGGCAGGGGGACTTGAACCCCCACAGGCCTTACGGCCCAAACGATTTTAAGTCGCGTGCGTCTACCGATTCCGCCATGCCCCCGGCTCGGACATCCTAGATTCGACCAATTCGTTGGTCGGATTTGGACCCCCAATCCATCGTCAACCTGTTGACTCAGGACACAGTGCTTGTGTTCCTGGCCTACGGCCTGCTGGGTGGTCTCTACCTTCTGGTGATCCCGCTAGCTCTGTTCGTCTGGATGAACAGCCGCTGGCACCGGATGGGCAACATCGAGCGTCTGCTGGTGTACGGCCTTGTGTTCCTGTTTTTCCCGGGGATGATCGTGTTTGCACCGTTCCTGAACCTTCGCCTCAGCGGTCAGGGAGAGAACTGATTTGACCCGCGGCAAGGTTCTGCTGATCGGACTGGGTGTTCTCCTGCTTGGAGGCGTCGGATACGTCGGATTCGATGCTGCAGGCTTCGAGGGCTTCTCCGCTGGTATCGCTGCTCAGGCGGTGCTTGTGCTGATCGTTGTGGTTTGGACAAGCTCCTATCTGTTCAGGGTTGTGACTGGACAGATGACTTACATGCAGCAGCGTCGTCGCTACCGGGAGGTCTACGACGAGCAGGAAATTCAGGATCTGGACGCTCGCTTCGAGGCACTGTCTCCTGACGAGCAACAGGCTTTGCTTCGCAAGATCGGAGTGGACGACAAGGAGACCACCGCAGGCTCATAGGCTCATCGGGTTTTCCACCCCGTTGCCCGCAGGCGATGCCGAGTTCGTCGATGTCCCCCATCGCTCAGCGTTTCGAGCAGGTTCGTCAGACCAACCGGCTGGCGTTGATGCCTTTCCTGATGGCCGGTGACCCGGATCTGGAGACCACCGCTGACGTGCTTATCGCGTTGGAGGGGGCCGGTGCGGACATTGTGGAACTGGGGATGCCCTACAGCGATCCTCTGGCCGACGGTCCGGTGATCCAGGCTGCTGCTGCCCGTGCTCTGGCCGCTGGCACAACGCCTGGAGCCGTGCTGGAGATGCTGAAGTCTCTGAAGGGTCGCCTCTCGATTCCTGTGATCCTTTTCACGTATTCCAACCCCCTGCTCAACGTGGGGATGGAGCGGTTCTGTGAGCAGGCCGCAGAATCCGGTGCTGCCGGCCTGGTGGTCCCTGACCTGCCCTTGGAAGAGGCCGAGCGCCTCTCCCCTGTGGCTGAAGCGAATGGATTGGATCTGGTGCTTCTTGTTGCGCCAACCACACCCGAGGAGCGGATGACCCGCATTGGTCGCAGCAGCAGAGGTTTCACCTATCTGGTCAGTGTCACCGGCGTCACGGGTGAACGGGCCCAGATGGAAACACGTGTGGAAGGCCTGGTGCAGAAACTCAAGCAATCGTCACCGGTTCCGGTGGCGGTTGGTTTCGGAATCTCAGGAGCGGAACAGGTGCGTCAGGTCCGCAACTGGGGAGCTGACGGGGCCATTGTCGGCAGTGCTTTGGTGAAGCGTATGGCTGCGGCGCCGTCGGGTGAAATCGCTGGTGAAGCGGCACGTTTCTGTCGTGAATTGCGTGCGGCTTCCGATTGAGAGCGCTCTGCACATTCTTGGCCTCGAGCTTTGAAGCTCATGAATGCATGGGCCATTTTGAAGAATCGAAGGGATCATTCCTCGTCTTCTTCAGAGGCGCGAACGCCTGGATTGATGCCCTTGGCTTCAAGAAGTGCCTCATAAAAGGTCGTGAATTGAAGACGCTCTCCACCGTCTTTCTTGGTGGAAACGTAACCACAGTCGTGCACGAGTCTGATTGACTGGCATCAACCAGATCCTTGACTTTATTGGGGTAAATCGTTGCCGCTAAGGATTGAATTGTTGTGAATCAATTCATTCAGCTTGGTGATAACCCATTGCTATGTGCCATCATTGACCTTGCAAAATTTGCTTTGATTCGGATTATTGCCATGGCTCGTTTTGTGCTTTGGGGAACTTATTGTGCTGATGCTCTCGAGAAGCGAACCCCTTTCCGTGATGAGCATCTGGCGCGGTTGCAGTCTCTCAAAGACGAGGGGCAATTGATCACTCTCGGCCCAACGGAAGGAAGCACCCATGTGTTCGGAATCTTTGAAGCAGAAGCGATCGAAGTCGTGCGTCAGCTTGTGGAGGCTGATGTGTATTGGCGAGAGAAAATCTGGACGTCTGTGGAGATCTATCCCTGGATCCAGGCGTTCTGAGCCTGTTCGAGAACCCAGCTGGCGACAACACAATCACCTCCCTCACTGAGGACGTCTCCATAGCCACTCATTTGGCCGGCGCCATCGCGTGCGATTCGTGCGATGGCATCAACGGAGTCGAGGCCACGGCGCTCAAGCGTTGCCAGTTTCAGATTTTTGCCGCGGCGGATGATGTTGCCGCCGTTGAGATGGCAACCGGCGCAGTGCAATGAAAACAGCTCCGCACCATCAAGGTTGACTGGGCCTTCAGCCTTGGCTGGGGGAGCCGATGTCGTGACAACGACCAGGGCCAAAACCAGGCCTGCAATCCATCGGATCAAACCGAGCCATGGCGGATGGGATGCGTTCAGTCTGATGGACCACTCATCCGTGCCTGCACCTGCAGATCGCGATCGGCAGACTTTCGGTGGTTCCATGCGACATATCGGTTGTCGGGATTACCTGACACACAGGCGTTCCGTGCCATGGCTGAAGACGATCTGATTCGCTTCCTCGACAAGGTTCAACAGCTTCAACAGCTTGTTGAGATCCTGAAGCATGAGCCTGAGCGCCGCAAGCGATTGGCCGACTGCAACGATCACAACGCCGTTGTGGAGCTGGCACGCCAGTGGGGCTTCGAGATCGGTCGCCGCTGGGGAGAGCAGGAAACCGTGTCTGGAAAGGAGGGAAATCTGCTTGCCCAACCCCTGCCGCCATCGGGCACTGAGTCGGAGCGCACGTTGATCAGCGGAGAGAACTGGTGGTTGCATCTCATCCTGTCCAATGCGTTTGAAACCCCCCAAGGGGAGTGGATGGTGCAGGAGGAGACCGAGTGGGTGTTGCTGCTCCGAGGCAGTGCGGAATTGAGGCTTCAGGATCCTGTGGAACAGATTGATCTCAGCGTCGGAGATCCAGTGTTGATCGAGTCGCATCGCCCTCATCGCGTCGAGAGGACGGACCCCGAGCCTGGAACCCTTTGGCTGGCACTGTATTGGCGCGCTTGACCAGCCAGTAGGCCGCCGCTAACGACACAACTGCAATGCCCAGGCCCACCAGTAACTGAGGTTTGTTTTCGGCACCGGTGGGCAGAACAATCACCTTGCGGGCGACGGCGGTGAGTGCTGTGACCAGCACCAGCTCGATCTGAACCACGTGCTGACGCAGATAACTGGTGATGTTCTGCAGCACCTCGAGTGCGATCAGCACGGTGAGCAGGTCACCCAGAACCTTGATCAGGTCGTCGCCCAGCCAGGTTGCTTCCGATCCGGACAGCAGCTTGGATCCCAGGGACAACACCAATTGCACCAAGGTGCAGATGATCACGACTCCCGTGATCACCGTCAGGATCCGGGCCACCTCACGTTCACCTGAGTCAACGATGCTCAGGAAATCGATTTTCAGGCGACGCTTGCTGTTCACGGCGTCCTAATCATTAAAGGGGTTGTAATACGGGCGAGCAGCGGTGCCGCTGCCCGTGTTCTCCAGCTTGGTGTCACACGAGATAGAGCCGTCCTCCGCTGTGACGCAGTTTGTTGGCACCACAGTGCTGTTCTTGTCGTTGCGGCTGCCAGGGCCAAGGATCCAGCCCTCACTCTGGGCTTGAGCAACTGGAATGGCCATGGTTGTCAGGCCCACCAAGACAGCCACGGCTGCAGTGGTCATCGCCGAGATCATCCGTCGGATCGATCGAATTCAGCCCACTTTGCCCTTGAAATGTGTCAGTCGGGGCAGTCTTCTCTGATTTCCTGCAAAAGCATGTCCAGTTGACCGAAGGGATCGCTCGCGTCTTCGGCGTCCGTAGAGGTGCTCACGCCCCCGTGCCACTCGGCCTCGACTGCACAAAGTCGGCTGGCCAATCCGGCCAGACCATGGTTCCGATGCTCACGCTGAAGAACCTCAAGAATGGCTGGCATTCGGGTGGAGATCGCCTTCAGGCTTCGGCGGAGATCGGCCTGCGTGCGTCCCTGCTGCTTGAGCCAATCCTTGAGGAACGAGGTCAGCTCCGCTTCGAACTCGGGGGTCCAGGCAGCCATTGGGATCAGCGCGCGAGTCGTACGTCCGGTGGTCAGTCTGCTCTTTGCTGCGTCAGGGAGTGGCTTCCACCAGTCCGCTCTGAATGCCGGTTTTGCGCAGCTTGCGCAGAGCCCGTTGCACCACCTGCCGGCAGTATTCGCGTGAGCAGTTCATGTGACGTGCGACTTCAGCCAGGGTGCGCCATTCATTGGTTCCATCCAGTCCGAAGCGCAGGGTCACCACAGTGCGTTCCTTCGGGGTGAGATTCGCCTTGTTCAACAAGGTCCACACGGAGGCAGATCGTTCAGCGATCTCAGCTCGCTCCATGGGTGGGAGCTCATCACTGGGCAGCACATCCACCAATTCGGAGGGATCCGATTTGGATTTCACCACCCCCTGAAGACTCACGGTGACGCTGCGCAGCTCGCAGGCCAGGAGATCTTCCACATCAGCCAGGGGGATCTCCATGGTCTGTGCGAGTTGCTCACTGGTGGGCGCGAGGCCGTTGCGCTGCATCAGGCGAGCCTTGGCTGCTCGAAGCTTGGTGAGCTTCTCATTCACATTCACGGGAATCCGAATCGTGCGGCTCTGGGTTGAAAGAGCACGGTTCAGACCTTGCCGGATCCACCAGTAGGCATAGGTCGAAAAACGATGGCCTCGGGTTGGGTCGTATTTCTCAACGGCACGGGTCAGTCCAAGGGTTCCCTCCTGGATCAAGTCCAGAAGATCGAGGCCTTTGCCCTGATAACGCTTGGCCAGGTTGACCACCAAACGCAAATTGGCCGTGATCATCTGATTCTTGGCTCTCTCGCCACGACGAATCACGACTTTTTCTTCGGTGCTGTACTCACATTCGGGCCCTGTTCCACCGGCGAGCTGGCAGCGATCGGTGATACCAACCATCGCCTGAACTTTTCTGCCTAACATCAATTCCTGCTCTGGAGTGAGCAGTTGGTGACGACCAATTTCACCGAGGAATGCACTCAGAGAACTCACCATCTTCAAGTCGACGCTGAATTGAACCTAGAACCTGAGAGTTTCCTTTTTGAGGGTGTAATAAAGACTGCGGAATTCATTTTTGCTCCATGATTAAACGGTTTCTTTAATCTCTGGAAGAAAATCTTGCGTGGATGCGTGCTGCTGGCGGTTATGGTCGCTGCACCATTTGTTACAGCCACATGGTCCTGGCGGTCGCCTTCACCTCTGACGTCGCCAAAAGCGCTGGTGTCGCTTACGTCCACTACCTGAGCTTCATGCTCTGCTTTGCAGCACTGGTTGTTGAGCGTCGCCTGATCAAGGCAAGCCCTAACCGTCGCGAGGCCACAGCGATGGTGATCACTGACATCGTCTACGGAATTGCTGCTCTGGTACTGCTTGTCAGTGGAATCCTGAGGGTGATGTATTTCGGTCAAGGGGCCGAGTTTTATACGCAGAACCCCTTGTTCTGGTGGAAGGTGGGTCTGTACCTCTCCGTTGGCGGACTTTCGCTCTATCCGACGGTCACCTACATCCTCTGGGCTATTCCCCTGCGCAAAGGTGAGCTGCCTCAGGTGAGTGAGGTGTTGGCCAACCGTTTGAGCTGGATCATCAATATCGAGCTAGCTGGTTTTGCCTCAATTCCTTTGATGGCCACATTGATGGCACGTGGTGTGGGGTTGCCGGCCGCTTGATGCCAGTGGATCTGTGCCCCCCAGCCCAGTCTGTTCGTGAGGTGGAGGCCGCGCCTCTGCAGCGCGCAGTGGCCTCGGAAGCACCGGGTTATGTCGGTTCTCTCGCCACGACGCCGATGGGCTGGCCCTCCCTGTCGCGATGGTGCGTCTGGGTGGAGCCACCCCTTCGCGAGGAGCCTGACCGCTGGGAACAACGCTGGAGCACCTCGGTGAATGCAGCCCTGGATCGCTGGTCGGAGCTGGTGCCTCTGCAACGGGTGCAGTCTCCGGAGCGGGCTCAAGTGCTGCTGAAACGTCGTAAACCACCCCTCAGAGCCGTGGCTGGGAGTTGGCGCGCCAGCAATGGACGCAGTCTCCTTCAATTGCTGGAGGTGCGTCGCCGCGAGGTGTGGCGCTTTGAACCTCAGGTGACCGTTCTGGTTTCGCCGAACCTCAGGGCTCCGGTCCAGCAGGCCACCGCCTTGCATGAGCTGGGTCACGCCTTCGGACTCTGGGGCCACAGCACGGAACCGACCGATGCAATGGCGGTTCATCAGGGGCGGGTTCCAGTGCTCGATCTGAGTGATCGCGACCGGCTCACGCTGAGATGGGTCCGTGATCAGCCCAATGACTTCGGACGATCCACGCTGCAGGGTTCCCCTTGAGTCGGCAAGCTGCCGACAGCCACCTCAAGGCCGTGATGGCTCTGCGATCCCTGGCCGCCGTTGCGCTGCTCACCCTTCTCAATGCCTGTGGGGCGGTGGACCCTCCCGATACTGAGCTGGGGGGGGGCTGCTGACGGTCCAGTGCTGACAATCCAGCTCGACGGAGATGACCCTGCAGCCAGCTTTGGACTGTTGCAGCGTCCGGAAGAACCGCTGCGGTTCAGTGTGGGCCAGGGCCGCAACGGAATTGCCTGTGCCGGAACCCGGTTTCAGGAGGGGGTGACACCGCTGGGACGT
Organism: Synechococcus sp. AG-679-B05; assembly: GCA_003210795.1. Lineage (GTDB taxonomy): Bacteria > Cyanobacteriota > Cyanobacteriia > PCC-6307 > Cyanobiaceae > Parasynechococcus. The sequence continues at coordinate 29,119 of QCUJ01000014.1, forward strand.
TTCCGGGTGAATGCGATTCTCAGCGAGGGTCGATTTGAGATGGACCCGGAGCTGGTGGAGCGCTCAGGACAAACAGAAGCCGAGCTGCGCAGCACCCTGTTCAGCAACATGAATTTCATCGATTTCAAGGGCGATGGCAAGACAGGTGAATATGGGACCGGATACATCAGCCTCGAGCCAGTTCCGATGACGGAGCAGCCGTTTGAGTTCAACACCTACGACGGCACCTTCCGCTGGTACAGCTTCGCCATTCACGGCAGCAATGATCAGAGCCGCATCGGTCAGGCGGTGACCGGGGGCTGCATCAATGCAGGCCGTTTCACCATGGACGTACTGCTGGATCGGTTGAATCTGGGTGATCAGGTGGACATTGCCAGCGACAGCACCTGCCTTCCCTGAGGGCCAGCAGGGATCAGTGGCGGCGCGGGGCTCCGCGACGGGCCGCCAGCACCTCCTGCACCTTTCGCCAACTCACACCGTGATGGGTGAGGGCCACTTGCATGTGGAACAGAATGTCGGCGGCTTCGCCGGCGATCTCATCAGCGTTGTCGTCCTTGCAGGCCATTACGAATTCGGCGCTTTCTTCGCCGATCTTCTTGAGGATGCGATTGTCACCGCCCTCGAGAAGCTTGTTGGTGTAACTGCCCTCTTCCGGATGCTCCCGCCGCCCTTCGATCACCCGGAACAGTTCGGTGCAGGCATCCGCTGGCGGTGGTGGCGCTTCGTTGCCACCGGGAGTGCGTTGATCCCCACCTTCGTAGAAACAGCTGCGAGCGCCGGTGTGGCATGCCACATCCCCGGTTTGCTCGATCGTTATCAGCAGTACATCCGCATCGCAGTCGTAGCGGAGATCGCGCATGGTCTGGGTGTGGCCGCTGGTAGCGCCTTTGTGCCATAGCTCCTGACGCGATCGACTCCAGTAGTGCACCTCTCCGGTGCGCAGCGTGCACTCGATCGCTTCGCGGTTCATCCAGGCCACCATCAGCACCGCACCATCCAGCCAGTCCTGGGCGATGGCTGGAATCAGGCCCGCTTCGTTAAAACGGAGTTGATCAATGAAGGCAGGGCTGAGGGGCTGCATCAGTCCTCGGTTTCACGGTCAGTACTCCTGATCCTCCCGCAACGTTTCACCCGGTTCCTTGCAGTACAGCGTGCTTCACCCCCCCACCACTTTCAGCTGCAGCAAGCTGTTTGAGGGCTACCCCTGCTGCCATCGGCAGTGGCGTCATCCGGGCCATTGCCGGTTCGTGCATGGCTACAGCCGCAGTTTCACCCTCTGTTTTGCCGCAACGGAGCTGGATGCCTGTGGCTTTGTGGTCGACTTCTCCAGCTTGCGTCCCCTGGACCAGCAGCTTCGCGACCAGTTCGATCACACCTTTCTGGTGAATGCGGATGATCCACTTATGGACGAGTGGCAGCAATTGCATGAGCAGGGAGCCATTGATTTGCGGGTGATGGAGAACGTGTGTATGGAGGCCACGGCCGCTCTGGTGTGGGAGTGGGCCAATGCCTTGCTGCAGGAGCGTGATGGGGGCCGAACCTGCTGCTGGGCTGTGGAAGCCCGTGAGAATCCCAGCAATGCGGGTGTTTTTACGGCCACTCCACCTTGGTTTGAAGCCGCTGCAGAGCAGAGCCCTTGATCACCCACAACACAGTTGGGCTGTTCTTCGAGCGATCAGTCGCTGGTGCTGTTCACCGACAGGCGTTCTCCGTCAACGTCAACCTGAATGGTCGTGCCTTCAGGGGCTTGCCCGGCCAGGATTGTCTTGGCGATCGGGGTTTCCAGTTCCCGTTGTATGGCCCGCTTCAACGGACGGGCTCCGTAGACGGGATCCCGACCGATTTCTGCGAGCCAGTCGGCAGCTGAGTCACTCACATTGAGGTTGAGGTTGCGCTGTTGCAATCGCTGTTTCAGCCGTTCCACCTGGAGAGTCACGATCTGGCGCAGTTCGGACTGATTCAGGCTCTGGAAAATGATCCGATCGTCCAGACGGTTGAGGAATTCAGGCCGGAACTGGGCCTGCAGGGCCTGGTTGACCAGATCTTCCATGGCCGCATGCTGGCCTGGATCCCCCGCCAGCTCCAGGATCGATGGGCTGCCGATGTTGCTGGTCAGGATCAGCACGGTGTTGGTGAAATCCACGGTGCGGCCCTGCCCGTCGGTGACGCGTCCGTCATCAAGGATCTGCAGCATCACGTTGAACACATCGGGGTGGGCTTTCTCCACCTCGTCGAACAGGATCACGGCGTAGGGCCTGCGTCGTATCGCCTCGGTGAGCTGACCCCCGGCTTCGTAGCCCACGTAGCCGGGGGGAGCACCGATCAGTCGGCTCACGGTGTGCTTCTCCATGTACTCCGACATGTCGATGCGCACCATTGCCTCGTCACTGTCAAAGAGGCGGTTGGCCAAAGCCTTGGACAGCTCCGTTTTGCCAACACCGGTGGGTCCCAGGAACAGGAAACTGGCGATGGGGCGGTTGGGATCACTCAGGCCGGCCCTGGAGCGCTGGATCGCATCGGCAACGGCGGTGACCGCCTCGTTCTGGCCAATCACCCGCTGATGGAGATCCTCCTCCAGCTGAAGCAGTTTCTCCATTTCGCTCTGCACCAGCCGGGCCACCGGGATCCCGGTCCACTTCGCGATCACCTCGGCGATGTCGTCTTCGCTCACCTCTTCGCGCAGCAGGCTTTTGTCGGACCCGTCTTCCTGGGCGAGCTCGGTCTCCTTGCTCTGCAGCTGCTTCTGCAGGTCGGCGAGGGTGCCGTATTCGAGTTCGGCAGCTTTGTTCAGGTCGTAATTGCGTTTGGCCTGCTCCACCTGGAGCTGCACCCGTTCGATGTCTTCCTTGAGGCCCGAGAGGTCGTCGATCGCGCCTTTCTCTTGCTGCCACTGGGCATTGAGGCTGCTCTGCTGTTCGCCCAGATCCGCCAGCTCCTGTTCGATCCGTTGCAACCGCTCCTGGCTGGCGCTGTCGGATTCCCGGCCGAGGGACAGCTTCTCCATCTCCAGCTGGAGGATCTTGCGGTCGATCTCATCGATCTGTTCCGGCTTGGAGGTGATTTCCATCTTCAGCCTGGCCGCTGATTCATCCACCAGATCAATGGCTTTGTCCGGCAGGAAGCGATCGGCGATGTAGCGGTTGCTCAGCACGGCAGCTGCCACGAGGGCACTATCGGCGATGCGCACGCCGTGGTGAACTTCGTAGCGCTCCTTCAGTCCCCGAAGGATCGAGATCGTGTCCTCAACGGTGGGCTGGTCCACCAGCACCTGCTGAAAGCGGCGTTCCAGGGCGGGATCCTTCTCGATGTGTTGCCGATGTTCATCCAGGGTGGTGGCGCCGATGCAGCGCAGCTCACCCCGGGCCAGCATCGGTTTGAGCAGGTTGCTGGCATCCATGGCTCCGCCGCTGGCTCCAGCCCCCACCACGGTGTGGATCTCGTCGATGAACAGCACAATCTGTCCCTCGGAAGCGGTGACCTCCTTGAGCACGGCCTTCAGGCGTTCTTCGAATTCACCCCGGTATTTGGCTCCAGCGATCAGGGATCCCATGTCGAGGGAGATGAGCTGCCGGTTCTGCAACGCCTGGGGGACGTCGCCGTTGATGATGCGCTGGGCCAGGCCTTCCACGATGGCTGTTTTGCCGACGCCCGGTTCTCCGATCAGCACCGGGTTGTTCTTCGTGCGGCGGCTGAGGATCTGAATGGTGCGACGGATCTCTTCATCCCGACCAATCACCGGGTCCAGCTGCCCGTTCCTGGCGGCGTCGGTGAGATCACGGCCATATTTCTCCAGGGATTCGTAGGTGCCCTCAGGGTTCTGATCCGACACCGTTTGATTGCCGCGCACAGCTGCGACTGCCTCCTTGAGCTTGCTTGCATCGAGACCGACCTGCTGTAGCAGCTGGCGGCCGCAGCGATCATCTTCGGCCAGGGCCAGCAGCAGATGCTCGATGGCGATGTAGCTGTCGCCGAATTGATCCCTCAGCGTTTTGGCTTTGTCCAGCGTCGCGTTGATGCTCCGACCGAGAAAGACCGAATCCGGCGGGGATCCAAGGCTTGGCAGTCGCTTCAGGTGTGACTCCACCGTCGACTGGAAGCGGTTGGCATCCACGCCGCTTCTGGCCAGGATCCGTCCGGCCAGTCCGTCCTGTTGCAAAAGGGCGAGAAGCAGATGCTCCGACTCCAGGTGCTGGTGTCGGTTGGATTGAGCCAGGTTCTGGGCCTCGACGATGGCGGCCCAGGCTTTTTCGGTGAACTGCTCCGCGGTGGGTTGCATTGCTTGGCGCGGGTGGGTTTTCAAACCGTATGGGCATCCAGGCTGCAGCGGGGACGGCAAACCGGTTGTGCTTTTTAGAGTTCGCCGAACAACTGACCGCCGTAATGCCCGAACCCCAGCTGGTCCAAACGTTGGTGCAACAGGGATTGTCTCTGTCCGCCACCGCTGGGGGTGAACTGGAACGCAGCTGTTGGATGGTGGTGCATGAACACCATCACGGCGTAAAGCCCACGGAATACGACATTCGTGAGATCGACGAAGAGCTCTACCTCGCTGTGCTCGAAGCCGCCCGCGCTGCCGTTTGAACCAACAGGAGCGCTAAGGGCTTAACCGAAGCCCGTTGCCTTGGCTTGGGGCGACAAATCCCGCAGCTTCCCATCCAGCAAGGCCGTTCGCTCGGCTTCAGCGCCCACATGTGGAGCCATTTCCACTCGGGTCGTTCGTAGTGATTCGAGGGCCCGTTTCTCCTCGTCAGAGCCGGTGTCGCTCTGCAGATAACGGTTCACCGCTTCAGCGGACAGCTCGTCGGGGGCGAAGTAAACAGTGCCCGGGCCGCGTCTCTTGGTGGTCAGTCCACGCTGATGCCTGCGTTGTTGAACGCCGGCCCAGAGACGTCCCTGGCTTCGGGTCATGTAATCGTTCAGCGTCGGTGCATCCGTGTCCTCCGCCAGCGCCATGCTGCTGCCGTCGACGAAATCACTGAGCAGTGTGACAACGGCCATTGGAGGAATGGATGCGAAAAGAAGGTTTGATCCGGCTGCTCTCGAACCAGCGGCTGATGCGACTGTCGTTTGAATCGCAGGCCAGATCCCTTGGTGTGAGCATGAACCCATGCTTCTGAGCCAGTTCGATCAGCTCCGCATCATCGTGGCAGCTGCCCACCTCCTGGCGGAGCTGCTGGTGATGTTCAACAGCCCTCAGGAAATCCTGCAACGCTTCCCGGCTCATCCAATCGTCACGACGGCTTGATTCAGTTCTGCCATGGAAGTTCTCTCCCTTCCATTAAAAAATCCCTGACATGAATCCATGCCAGGGATGAAATTCAATCTAGAAGATCAGGATTCAGCTGATCACTCAACAACAACCTGGCCGACCATGCCAGCGCCGCGATGGGGCTCGCAGTAGAAGTCGTAGGTGCCGGCGTCAGAGAAGGTCTCTTCCCAGGATTCGCCGGGGTTGAAGGCGAGGTCGCTGTGGCTGTACTCATCGTGGCCCTCGAACACAGCGTTGTGAGGAGCAAGCTTGTTGTTGACGAATTTGACGGTGTCACCGGCCTTGATGGTCACGGTGGAGGGTTCGAAAGCGAGCATGCCGGCATCGGTGCCGAGCTTCACTTCAACAGTGGCGGCCTGTGCGGTACCGACATTGAGGCCGATCAGCATCAGGACTGCGCAGCAGGCTGCTGCAAGGGTGCGGATGACGGAGCGCATAAAAAGGCTTTGTCTATACCGGAAGATTACGCGCAGATCGGGGTCTTCCGCGATTGGGTAGGCCTGAATCGCTAAGAACTGTTTCCAAAGTGCCAGCGTGACTTACGCCACCGAAGCGCTCCGGCTGGCTCACAGGCTCATGGACGAAGTGTCTTTGTCGAATACTGAACCGGTCCCAGGCATTCACCTCAATCGGCAGTATCCGGATCAGAGTTTCGATCAACCATGGCCAAAGCGGGATGCCAGGAGTGAGGGAGACGCCGCGCCAGCGGCAGAGGGTGGCAACCGCTTCGTCCACGGAGATGGCGGGTTGACCCATCACCACCCGACGTAGAGCTCCCTGTCCTGGCTCACGGTTGGCGTCGTGCTGCCTTGTGGCGAGCCCACCACAGATCCTGGCGATGTCTTCAGCGTGGATGAAATGAAAGCTGGCGTCAATCCGCAGCCAGCGGGCGAGCCAGAGCCAGCGACTGATCTCTCTGAGACCGTCCGTCAGGTAGCTGGTTGGGAAGCTGCTGGTGCCATCGACCCTGCCCCCAAACACAAGGGTTGGGAACACCGCGACGATTTTAGACGCCAGCGGATGTTGCTCCAGATCCTGAAGACAGCGCGCCTTGGTCTGGATGTATTCGGTGCCATAGGCGAGAGCGTCCGGCAGGGACCTCAGGTGCCGATCCAGCACGCTGGCCGTTGAGAAATAAATGATCTGCTCCACCACCGCCGGATTGAGCAGCTGCAGCATCCGCTTCACGGCTATCACATTCACCTGTTCCGCCCGTTCCGGATCACCCCATGCCGTTGCCGTGTGGATCACCCGATTTACGGTAGCCAACTCGCCAGCAAACCGGTCTGTATTGCGCAGATCTCCAACCAGAAGGCGAATTCTGGGGTGATCAGCGGAGACCGCGGTGAGTTTGCTGGGATCCCTCAGCCAGAGGAGAAGCTCCGCATCGGAGTTCTCCAGCAGCCAACGGCTGATGTACTGACCGACGCAACCGCTTGCGCCGGTGACCAGGATCCGACTCAAGCCAGGGCCCCGACGCGTTCCATCGCACTCTTGCCTGATTGGAAGAACGCGGCGCCGTTCTCCTCAGGGGTTCCCGGAAGGATTCCGTGGCCCAGATTAAGAATGTGCTTGCGTCCCCTGGCCTTGCGGACGCAGTCATCGATGCGGGCCTCGATGGCTTCAGGGGTGCCGAAGAGCAGGCCTGGATCCACATTGCCCTGAACGCCGATGTGTTCCGGCAGGCGGGCGAGTGCTTCTGCCATGTCCACCGTCCAGTCCAGGGAAATGATGTCGACGCCGGTGGTCGCCATCCGCTCGAGCACTCCGGCGCTGCCCGAGATGTAGAGGATGAAGGGTGTGTCTGGGTGGGTTTGTTTCACCAGATCGACCACCTTTTTCTGATAAGGAGCAGCAAAGGTGTCGTAGTCAGCAGGGCTGAGTTGCCCGGCCCATGAGTCGAACATCTGCACGACCTGGGCTCCGGAATCAATCTGATAGCGGAGGTAGGTGGCGATGGACTCCGCGAAGTGATCCAACAGCTTGTGCAGAAGCTCGGGTTCGCGGAAGGCCATGGCCTTGATCACCGCATAGTTTTTGCTGCTCTTGCCCTCCACCACGTAGGCGGCGAGGGTCCAGGGAGCACCCACGAAGCCAAGAACGGCTGCTTCGTTGCCAACGCTCTCGCGCAGACGACCCAGCACTTCGCCCACGAACGGCATCGAATCGGCGGGGTTCAGGGGCCGCAGAGCATTGACCTGCTCGATTGAGCGGATGGGATCTCCGATCTGGGGACCCTTACTCTCGATGATGTCGAACTCGATCCCCATGCCGGGCAAGGGCGTGAGGATGTCGGAGAACAGGATCACGCCATCGGGCTTGAAGGCGCGAAACGGTTGCATCGAGATCTCGTAGGAGAGATCAGGGTTTTCGGAGCGTTCCCTGAAGCTGGGGTATTTGTCGCGCAGATCCCGGTAGATCTTCATGTAGCGGCCGGCCTGACGCATCATCCACACGGGAGGACGCTCCACCGATTCACCGCGTGCGGCACGCAGCAGCAGGGGGAGGGAGTCGCTCATCAAGCCGGTTCAAGTCAGCCGGAAACCTACCCGAGACAAAGGGCTGGCTAGTGGGTTAGACGCCTTCTGTCACCGGGTTCTTTACAGGCTGTCGTTCATGCTGCTGTCGCTTGCGCTGAGGTCGCCGTTGATCAGGGTGCGCTTCGGATCGTGGCGGAACACCAGCAGGCTCAGAGGTGGCAGGCAGAGATCAAGGGAATTGTCGTATCCATGAATTCCCCATTCATCTGTTGGCTTGCCACCCATGTTGCCCATGTTGCTGCCGCCGTACTTGGAGGCATCGGTGTTGAAAATCTCCTCGTAGAAGCCGGCCAGAGGCACGCCAACTCTGTAGTTGGAATGACTCTGGGGGGTGAAGTTGGCGACGACAACCAGCCAGGTGCCGCTGTTGCTCTCGCGGCGCATGAAGCTGATCACCGAGTGGCGATTGTCGTTGCAGTCGATCCACTGGAAGCCAAACTGATCGAAGTCATCACGCCACAGGGCCGGTTCCGCTTTGTAGAGACGATTGAGGTCGTCCACCAGGAGCTGAATGCCGCGATGGGGTTCGTAATTCAGTAGATCCCACTGAAGATCTCCCCAGACATTCCATTCGGAGCGCTGTCCGAATTCCATCCCCATGAAAATTGTTTTCTTGCCGGGGTGGGTCCACATGTAGGCAAGTAGGGCGCGGGTATTGGCGTATTTCTGCCAGTCATCTCCCGGCATTTTGTGCAGAAGATGACTTTTCCCGTGCACCACTTCATCGTGGCTCAGGGCCAACATAAAGTTCTCTGTGTAGGTGTACCAGATCGAGAAAGTGATGTTGTTCTGGTGGAACTGCCGGAACCAGGGATCGAGCTCGAAGTAATCGAGCATGTCGTGCATCCAGCCCATGTTCCACTTCAGGTTGAAACCAAGGCCACCGTTTTCGGTGGGCTGGGTCACCATCGGCCAGGTGGTGGATTCCTCAGCGATCGAAAGGGCACCCGGGAAGTGCTGGAAGAGAACGTGGTTGGCCTGTTGCAGGAAACGCACGGCTTCGGTGTTCTCCCGCCCGCCATGTTCATTCGCCAGCCACTCACCATCGGGGCGTAGATAGTCGCGATACAACATCGAAGCCACCGCATCCACCCGGATGCCATCGATGTGGAACTGCTCAAACCAGAACACAAGATTGGCAACCAGAAAGTTGCGTACTTCGTTGCGGCTGTAGTTGAAAATCAGCGTGCCCCACTCCTTGTGTTCTCCGATCCGTGGATCCCCGTGTTCATACAGGTGGGTTCCGTCGAAGAAGGCGAGTCCATGGGCGTCCTTGGGGAAGTGACCGGGAACCCAGTCGATGATCACGCCGATGCCTTCCGCATGGCAGCGATCCACAAACGCGCGGAATTCATCGGGGGTGCCGTAGCGGCTGGTGGGGGCATACCAGCCGGTGACCTGATACCCCCAGGACCCGTCGAAGGGATGCTCGGTGATCGGCATCAGTTCGATATGGGTGAAGCCGCGGTCCTTCACGTAGGGGATCAGTCGATCAGCCAGCTCGGCGTACGTGAGCAGCCGCGCCCCGGGTTTCATGTCGGCAGCGGGGACCGGTTGACGCGTGTTGCCGTCGGGCTGGATCCATGGTTCGTCAGCACTGGCATGAATCCAGCTGCCCAGGTGCATCTCGTAAACCGAGATCGGACGGTCCAGGGGATTGCTGTTATCGCGCTGCTGCATCCACGCGGCATCGGTCCAGC
>QCUJ01000015.1 GCA_003210795.1 Synechococcus sp. AG-679-B05
TTGTCGGCGCGTTTCTGGCCGGGCTTGCGGTGAATTCCGTTTTGCCGGAAGGGCGGGTGAAGGAGCAGGTGATCTTCATCGGTGGGGTGCTGTTCATTCCGATCTTCTTCATCGACCTTGGCCTGCTGCTGGATGTGGGCAGCCTCGGCGCCAGCCTGAGCAACTTTCAGTTCACGGCTCTGTTGTTGGTGGGTGCCGTTGGGGGAAAGGGTTTGGCCTCCTGGATCAGCGGTGCTCTGTTCGGATACCGCAGCTCCCAGATCCTGATGATGTGGTCGCTGACCATGCCCAAGGTGGCTGCAACGCTGGCCACGGCGTTCATCGGGTTTCAGGCCGGGCTGCTCAACCAGATGGTGCTCAATGCCGTGCTGGCGGTGATGGTGGTCACGGCCACCCTGGGGCCGATCCTCACGGAGCGTTCTGTTACCCGGCTGAATGAGCCGAAAAAGAACCAGTTGCCCGCCAGTTTCGGAGAAGAGGCGTTCTCTGGGGATGGAGGAAGCGAGGTGGTGCAGCGACCGCTGCGCATCGTGGTCCCCGTGGCCAACCCCAGCACGGAACAGGGTCTTTTGCAGATTGCGGCCCGGCTGGTGCGGGGCTCATCCGGCGGCCAGGGGTTGCTATTGCCCCTGGCGATGGTGAACCCGAGTCTGGAAGAGCTGCGTGGTGGTTTGAACCGTGCTGTGTCGGCTGCCCGCAGCCGTTTGAGCACCGCTGAAGCGATTGGTGCTGATCTGGCGGTTCCCACTCGCAGCCTGTTGCGCCTCGATGAAGACATCGCTGGGGGAATGAGCCGCGCGGCCATCGAGCAGGCTGCCGATCTCCTGCTGGTGGGTGCTGGCCGCAGCGATCAGCTGCGGGCCTGGTTGATGGGTGATCTGATCGATGGCGTCTGCCGCACCGCCCATTGCCCGGTTGTGGTGGTGAATCTGGGGCGTCAGCCGCAGGCGCCACTGCATCGGATTCTGGTGCCGATCAAGGATCTATCCGCCAGTGCGCGCGAACAGGTGGAGCTCGCGTTGCGAGTTATAAACAGTGCCGATGCAAGCCAGCGCACCCGGATCACGCTGTTCCACGTTCACGATCCCCGCTTCAGTGGTCAGGACCGTCGCTGGATGGAGGATCAGTTGATCCGTTGGCGACCGGCGGGGATTCCAGCTGAACGGTTTCACATCGTGATCGTGCGTGGGCCAGGCATTGATGGCTCCATTCATCGGCTGAGCCGAGACCATGATCTGGTGATCCTGCGTACCCAGAGGCGTCGGGTGGCGGGTCTGCCGATCCCCGGCAGTGATCGCACCAGCAAGCTGATCAGCCAGTTGCCCTGCGCTTCGATGATGATCAGCGATCCGCTGGTCTGAGGTGGTTAGCTGGACCCATGGCTTCTTTGCTGCAACAGCTTCGTCGGCGTCCGCTTTGGCAGTTGTGCGGTTTGGGTGTGGCTGCCGGTTTGTTGCTGTCGGTGTCGGTCCGACTGGTCAGTCCCTGGTTGGGGAGGCTGAGCGGCCCCGGTGATGTGGTGGTGCTCGGCCGAGATGCGGTTGGCAGCAACTCCGACACGATCTTCACGCTGCGGGTGGAGCGTGGTGTGACCCGGATCACTCAGATTCCGCGAGACAGCTACATCAATCCCGATGGATGGGGCGAGATGAAGATCAACGGATTGCTGGCGCTCGGTGGTCCGGAGGCGGTGGAACGGGAGCTGACGCGGTTGATGAATCGGCCTGTGCGTCGCCACATCGTGGTGAAACTCGATGCATTGCCGCGGTTGGCGGATCTGGTGGGGGGCATCGAGGTGGATGTTCCCAAGCGGATGTATTACTTGGATCGCAGCCAGAACCTGCAGATCGATCTGCAGCCTGGGTGGCAGATTCTGCGTGGCCGTGAACTCATAGGCTTTCTGCGTTGGCGCAGTGATACCAGGGGTGATCTGGGGCGGTTGGAGCGGCAGAAGCTGGCGATTGATGGATTGGTGGATCGCCTCAAGCAACCACAGAATTTGGTGCGCTTACCGCAACTGATTGCTGCTTCAGCTCCTTACTTACAGACGGATCTCGGACCACTGGAGCTGGTGCAGTTGGCTCAGGCCCTGACGAGCCGTGATCTGAGCACAGAACAGTTGAAGGCACGACCGTTTCAGAAGGGTGGCATCAGTTATCTGGAGACCACCTGGTCGAGTCGGTGATGACTCAAATCAACAAATTCAGTGAGTGCACCACGCGGCCGCAGAGGTCCTGCACCTTTTCCCAACGGTCTTCATTGACGCTGGTGGCCAGGGTGTAAAGCCGGCCCCGATCAACGACCACCGTCGCCAGTTCATGGCGATCCCGATCTTCCAGGTGCACCGCATATTCCAGGTCATAGAAGGTGTGATTGTTCACCTCTCGCTCGTTGGCTTCAACCAGTTCGGCGGTGCGGCCACTACCAGCGGTGGCGATCACTTCTCGCCGCAGTCGTTCACCCACTGCAACAGCGCTGCCGAGCTCGGTGAGCTCATTCTCTTCATTCACATTGTTGATGATCAAACTCACGGTTTCATCGCTGTGGATCAGGTCGTGAAACACCACCCGAGGGCCATTGCTCACCTGCACCTGGGTCCAGCCCGTTGGGTACAGGAATGCAAAGCGCCCGTCGGGACTTTGATAAGACTGCAGGCCGGCCGTTGGTCCCGCCGCACAGGCTCCTAATGCCAGTGCCAATACACCCAACAGAAGTGTGCGGGAGAGGGAACGGATCAGCTGCATCAGAACCGGTTCGAATCGAATCATTCTGCCTAGAGTCCGTCCTATCGGCGGCAGATCACTGAGCGGCTTCACTCGACCGTTGGCCCGGCTGATCGATCAGTTTGAACGCCTGCCCGGCATTGGGCCGCGAACCGCCCAGCGTCTGGCCCTCCATCTGCTTAATCAGCCGGAGGAGCAGATCCATCAGTTTTCTGATGCGTTGCTGGCCGCCCGCACTCAGGTGGGCCAGTGCCAAACCTGTTTTCACCTTTCCGCTGAACCGGAATGCGAGATCTGCCGCAACCTTGAACGCCGTAACGGCCTGGTTTGTGTGGTGGCCGATTCGAGGGATCTGTTGGCGCTGGAGCGCACCAGGGAATTCCAGGGGCGCTACCATGTACTAGGCGGTTTGATTTCGCCAATGGACGGCATTGGCCCTGAGCTGCTCAAGGTGACCCCCCTCGTGGAACGGATCAACCGTGAGGAGGTCACGGAGGTGATCCTTGCGCTCACCCCTAGTGTGGAAGGCGACACCACCAGCCTTTACTTGGCCCGCTTGCTCAAGCCCTTCTGTTCGGTGAGCCGGATCGCCTACGGCCTGCCGATGGGCAGTGAACTGGAATATGCCGATGAGGTCACCCTCAGTCGTGCCCTGGAGGGCCGTCGCCCAGTGGATTGAACTGCACAACCCGTTCTGGTTTTTTCTGATCAGAATTGGATAGGTCTCCTGCGTGGATGAGCAAGTTCAGCGCCACTCCTCCGAAGCAGCGTTTGCCTGAATGGTTGCGCCGCCCGATCGGCAATGCCTCCGATCTGGAGCGGGTTCAGGGGCTGGTGAAGGACAACCGCCTGCACACCATCTGCGAGGAGGGGCGTTGCCCCAACCGTGGTGAGTGTTATGCCGCTGGAACGGCCACCTTTCTGCTGGGTGGATCGATCTGCACCCGCAGTTGTGCGTTCTGCCAGGTGGAAAAGGGCCAGCATCCCATGCCGGTTGATCTGGCGGAAGCCGAGCGTGTGGCGGATGCCGTTGATTCGATGCAGCTCCGCTACGTGGTGCTCACCGCCGTGGCTCGCGATGACCTCCCCGACCATGGAGCCAGCCTGTTCACCACCACCATGGCGGCGATCCGGGCCCGCAATCCGCTGATTGCTATCGAGGTGCTCACCCCGGATTTCTGGGGTGGATATCCCGACTCGGATCAGGCTCTGGTGGCCCAGCGGCAGCGATTGACCACCGTGCTTGAGGCTGCACCGGTGTGCTTCAACCACAATCTTGAAACGGTGCAACGCCTGCAACGGCAGGTGCGGCGTGGTGCCACCTACGAGCGCTCACTGGGGCTGCTGGCCGCATCCCGGGAGCTGAAACCTTCCATCCCCACCAAAAGCGGATTGATGCTGGGCCTGGGGGAGAGGCGGGATGAAGTGATCGACACCCTCAAAGCGCTTCGCGCGGTTGATTGTCAGCGCATCACCCTCGGGCAGTACCTGCGCCCGTCCCTGGCGCATCTTCCCGTTGATCGCTACTGGACCCCGGCTGAATTTGAAGAGCTGGCGGATGTGGCCCGGGGGCTCGGTTTTGCCCAGGTGCGCAGCGGCCCGCTGGTGCGCAGCAGCTATCACGCCGCTGGCTGACGCCATCCCCGCAGGCTTCGCTCCAACACGGCCTGCACCTCTCCGCTCATCAGGGCGCCGGCGCCACCCCACACCATCCGCAGCGGCAGATCCCACAGGGCCGCTTCCACCTCCCGCACCGTGTTGAAACCGCGCTGCCTGAAATAACGCACCAGGCGGCGGTGCTGCTGTTCGGCATCGCGAATCGCCAAGAGGCGAGCCCGGCGGCAGGGCGTCGTCTCAAGGGCCCACGCCATCGTGGCGGCCCACACCAGATCACCGACGCCGGCCGGGGCTCCGGGTTGCACCCGCATCGTGTCGAGCTGCAGGCCTGCATTGGCGCCATAGGCCCAGCCCTTCATCTCCCCTTGCAACAACAGCCGCTCACCATCAACCGGTTGCGCCACCACCAGTCGCAGGCTCCACAACCCCAGCGGCCTGCCCACCTGCAGCCGCAACAGCAATCCCCGCTCGAGCGCCTCGCTTTCCAGTTGTTCGAGCATCTGCTCAGGTGTTCCGCTGGTCATGCTGGCTTGGGCATGGCGGCAACTGACTTCACCGCCGCAGGGTTCAACGGCCCATACAGGTGGGGGAACAGTTCGCCGGTGGGGATGGCATCGGCGCGCAGCGGCACACCCACGGCCGCAGGATCGATCTCCAGCAACACCACCTCGCCGGCATCGGCGTAGAAGCGTTGATAGGTGGCATCCACCTGCTCCTGCCAGGAACAGTGGATGAAGCCCACCTGCTCCAGCGTCATTCCCCGGGTGGAAACGGAGTACGAACCGCTGGCCTGCGCTGTTTGCCAGTCGTCCGCCAGGGCCAGGTGAAACAGGGGTTGATCCGCCGGTACGGCGATGGCGTCAGCTGGAAACTGATGTTGTTGTCCGCCGGCGTTCCATGGGTCGGCCCGCTGCATCAACCGCTCGAAGCGAGGATCCTCCAGGAAGCGGTTCAGCCATTGGCGCAGTTCCTGCAAGCTGTTGTCTGCATCGAAGCCTTGCGGATCTGCGGTTCGCCACTGCCGCACAAAGGGCCACAGGGCGGCATCGGCGAGCGACAGCTCATCGCTGAGCAACCACCCGTTTGTGGCGACGCGTTGGTTCCAGCTCCGCAGAATCGCCAGGCCGGCGGCGCGGTGGGAGTCCTGATGCTCTCCGGGGTAGCGATCGGTGTACTTGAAGCGATCGAGGTGGTGTTTGAACAGATCATCGTTTTCATTGACCAGGGTCGAGGCATCGCCGGCTTCACGCAGCCTGCGGGGATCCGCCTGATCCAGGGCCCACTCCATCACCGCCAGGCTTTCGTCGATCACCGTTGCATCGCTCAGCACCAGCACCGGCACGGTGCCCTTGGGGGAAACCTGCAGCATTTCGTCCGGCTTTTGCTTCAGGGCGATTTCACGCCACTGCACCAGAAGCCCCGCCTCCAGCAGAGCCCAGCGAGCGCGCATCGCGAAGGGGCAGCGGCGGAAGCTGTAAAGGATCGGCAGCACAGGATCGGAGGGGGCCCTTAACCGGATTGCGTTGTTCCGGTCAGTCATGCAAGGGGCCTGTGATTGTTGATTTCTCGGGTTGGGTCGCGCTGTTGTGCGGCATCGATCTGACGTTGACGCATCGCGAAGCGTTGACGATCGGCATCGCTGAAACGATCCACGCAGTGCACACACTGCACTCCTTTGATGTAACTCGAGAGGGACCGTTGCTCCGGTGATACGGGAAAACCGCAGGCATGGCAAAGGCTGTGCTCACCCGGTTCCAACTGGTGGTTGAGGGCCACCCGCTGATCAAACACAAAGCATTCACCGCGCCAACGGCTCTGCTGCTCCGGCACCTGCTCGAGGTAGCTGAGGATGCCGCCGCGAAGGTGGTGGATTTCACCGAATCCCTGCTGTTGCAGGTAGCTGCTGGCTTTTTCGCAGCGAATGCCGCCGGTGCAGAACATGGCGACCCGCTTCTGACAGTTCTTGTCCAGAAGCTGTTTCAGGTGTTGCTCGGCCCACCTTGGAAAGTCGCGGAAGCTTTCGGTGCCGGGATCAATGGCGCCTTCAAATGTGCCGATCGCTGTTTCGTAGCTGTTGCGCGTGTCGATCACCAGGGTTTCGGGGTCATCCACCAGGGCATTCCAGTCCTTTGGATCCACATAGGTGCCCACACTTGCGCGGGGGTTAACGCCGCCATCGCCAATGGTCACGATCTCCTTTTTCCTTCGCGCCTTGAAGCGGCGGAATACCGGCTGATCGGCCCAGCTGCGCTTCACCTCCAGCCGCTCGTAGTGGCTGTCTCCGAGTTGCAGTGATTGGCGCAGCTGCTCAAGTAGGGCTTCCACAGCCGGTTGTGGTCCGCTGATGGTGCCGTTCACCCCTTCATCCGCTACCAGCACTGAGCCGAGCACCTTGCCTTCGCCCGCCAGGATCGGTAAGCGTTCCAGCAACATCTCCCGCTGGCCCTGCTCCAGGGGGACGAAGGCGTAAAAGGCAGCAACCAGGAGCTGGCTCATGCACAGCACTCCACAGACAGGCCACTTGCCTTCAGGTCAGTTCTGTAGCCCCGGTTGAGCAAGGTTTACAGCTGAAGCGCGTCACCCCCATCATCAGGCTCAAGGGGGCCTTGGCCTGGAGCGTCAGTCAGATGGAGCCCCCTAACCACAAGTCATTGATGACACCAGCGGTCAATCAACAAGAGCAGAGTTGTATTGGTTCTCTCCCATCAACTTGGTTTCGGGTTTGTCACCATTCGCAGGCCTGGTGATGCGGGCTATAGATGGACATGGATCTCATCAACCAGCTCCCTTTCATGGGCAGTAACGGTTTGATCTGTCTGCGATGCGAGCCCAGCCAACGTTTTAAATCAATGGCAACCAGAGACGAAATCCGCGCTGTCTTTGCTGATCCTCAACTCGATGGAATGGATTGTCTTTATGACGCCATTGGGGCGATGCTTCAAGACGGGTCGGAATTTCAACCCGCCTACTCCTTGGTGGTTTCTGCAGGCGATGCTCCGGCCACTACTTGGATCAGGTTCTGCGTGCAATGCGCAACGCGGTTTGATGACCCGCCCGAGGAATCCGAATTTTTAGCGGTGTTGGAAGAGTTCTCCAGGAAGCATGTTGGGCTGGACTAGTCCCCACTGTTTGAAGTTTTCGCATCTTGCACGGGCAATAAAAAACCCCGCCATTGATGACGGGGGTTAATCCTCTAAAGGAACATCGTTGAAGCTCTCAAGATGCGTGAGAGGTTCGTCTGATTTCAGAAACGATCAGGCTGCAGAAATGCTCAGTGGTGCTGCGGGATAGCTTGTGGGCATTGGATCTGCCTGACCATTGGCGAGGGCTTTGGCTCGCCGATACATCTCACTATTTGTTGAACCATTGGCCTCCATTGCTGCTGCAACCACGGCCCAATTACGAATTTCAGTGGTCATCGCGTAGATGTTTAATCACTCGAAATAATTTTTGCAAAACTCATGGCTGTGTTGTGAGGCAGAAACCCGCACCACGCTGAGGCCGCAGTCGGCACACGATTTTGATAAGCGACAGCTGGTAGCCTGTTGTACGTCAATAAACCTTAAAGTTTTGTAATAATTCCTGGATTACGTCCGCGCCATGAATCAAGACATCGCAGCGACATTCCACCTCGACCTAAGAGCTTTAAAGCTCGAATACAAAACAACTTGTGATGCATTGCGGAACTGGCCGGGTGGACCAGTCGAAGAGCAGGAATTTCTTGAATACAAAAAGCAGGAGCTCTTCAGGGCTTTGGTGGAGCAGACCTACCAGAGCCAGCTCTCCTGAATAACATCGTCTAAGCGGTTGGGTTTAGAGCGGTTGATCCCTTGCAACAGTCTCAAATTTTTGGTTTGGCGCATTCGCTGTTGTAGCCCTGTGAACTCCAAAGTTCGGGGCCATCAAAAAACCGCCTTCACTGGAAGGGGTGAGCTGCTTTTTCAAACCAGTTCGGAGCATTGCCTGAAAGGCAAATCGAGAGATCTGGTTCCAGATCACTCTCGCCAGACACGACAAACCACTTCTCCCTAGCGTTCGTTGGGTCATCCTCGAGAAAGAGTTCGGTGGCACCACGGCCTTTGCATTTACCGATGACCCTGACTCTTTTGTCAGCATCGTCTGGGTTGGATACAAGTAGAACTCGTTCTGCGTTCAAGCCATAGAACTCATCTGTGACGATGTTGTAGTCGATGATTTCCGCGCGGGCCAATGCAGGAAAACTGATTATGAGCAGTGCCAGGGACATCATGAGTTTGATCAGTACCTGAAACATGATCAAGAGCTACTTGATTCAGCGTGGCATTGGGTGCAAATGCACTGCAACACTCGTTGGCTAGCTGGTGGGGTGGTAGCCCGCGAAGAGTTTCATTGCTCGCTCACCACGGATCCTGAAACAGGGTTTTTTAGACCAAGTTCGGCAAACAACTCTTCAAAGCAGTCTCTGCGCTCGCCTGTCTTTGCCGTACAGCGCGCTAGGACGTTATTGAGGGATTTGGCAGCCATTGGATCGATCTGCCTCAGCAAACGATCACAGGAAACAGAAGAATTGGCTTTGAATCATTCGCGTTGTGGAGCCTCACGTCGGGTCAGGCGGGGCCAGATTCGCCTACGAGTTAGAGATGAACGGTGTCGCGACTTGAGTGAGCGTGTCCTCCCCTGTGGGCGACAGCTCCGCCATTTCCTTTATGAGAATGCGCAATACCAAGCTTGTGCAGCTTGGCGTGCTCTTCAATCTGATCCGTTAGATCCTCAGCACCAGCACCAAATGCGGTGTAAATCCCATAAACAAGGGATCCAAGTACCAATGCTGCCAACGAACCGATAATTAAATATGCAGAAAGGTTTTGGTTTGCAAGCTCCATAGATCTCTTGAACTGCTGCATTTATCTTGGCCGCTCGAAAAGTTCTTGTTGTGACGATTGCTTCGCGAAGCCTTCACTATTGGCATGAATGCAGGCCTTAAAAATTAACGCTCACTCGCCCATTCTTTGTATGAATCGAAGGTGAATGCAACCACCGGTAAGACAGCATGATGCATGTCAGCGTGAGAAAATGTAAAACCATGACAAGAGCATCAATAGCTGTGATGCGTCAGCAACAAATTTACTTTGAAGAACAATATTCAACACGTTTGGCGCGAGTGGCCTGGTCTAAAAGAATTATTTAAGAATTTTCGGCCAAGTCTTTTTGAAGCCTCCCTTGAAAGGGGAAAGGTTCTCTCAAGGCTTGTTCTGGATCTGAGCTCTGGGGTGTGCGTTCCCCAAACTCCAGATCATCTCAGGACGCCAGGGGGTATTCGGTGGAGCAGCTCGAAATCGGAGTCGGCTCTTCCTGCCAGTTGGCTTGCACCCCTGCATCGGCCAGCAACTGCCGATCGGCCTCCACGTCGGGGTTGCCGGTTGTGAGCAGCACATCGCCATAAAAAATCGAATCGGCCCCCGCCTGCAAGCAAAGGATCTGCGCCTCACGGTTCATCGATTCCCGACCAGCACTCAATCGCACGCGTGAATACGGCATGAGAATGCGGGCTGTGGCCACCATGCGCACCAGCTCCAGCGGCTCAAACGGTGCCTGGCCCTCCAGCGGGGTGCCCTCCACCGCCACCAATCCGTTCACAGGAACGCTCTCCGGGTGCGGGTCCATCGTGGCCAGCACCTGCAGCATCGACGCCCTGTCCCGCAGGGTTTCGCCCATGCCGATGATGCCGCCGCAGCAGAGGGTCACCCCTGCTCTGCGCACCCGTTCAAGGGTTTCCAGGCGCTCCTGGTAAGACCGAGTCGTGATGATCCGGTCGTAGTGCTCCGGGCTGGTGTCGAGGTTGTGGTTGTAAGCGGTGAGCCCTGCCTCCGCCAGTCGTTCGGCCTGCTGATCGGTGAGCATGCCGGCGGTGACGCAGGCTTCCATTCCCATGCCGCGAACCCCGCGCACCATCTCGAGCATTGCCTCGAAGGGCGCGCCATCGCGAATCTCCCGCCAGGCCCAGCCCATGCAGAACCGGTCGGCACCGGCTTCCTTGGCAGCGCGAGCCCGCTGCAGCACGGGTGCAACCTGCATCTGGGCTTCGAAGGCCGAGACGTCACTGCTGTTGTAGATGGACTGGGAGCAGTAGGCGCAGTCCTCCTCGCAGCCGCCGGTCTTGACGCTCAGCAGGGATGCCAACTGGACCCGATAGCCCGGATTGGCTTCCCGGTGGATGCTCTGCGCTTGCCACAGCAGCTCTATCAGCGGGAGTTCAAGGAGGGCCTGAATCTCTTCCGTGCTCCAGTCGTGGCGGGTGCTCAGGCTCATGATTGGCGGGTGTCAAGGCCGCCGAAACGGCGTTGGCGACTCTGAAAATCCATCAGGGCTTGTTTCAGGGTGATTGCGTTGAAATCGGGCCAATACACCTCGGTGACATGGATTTCGGCATAGGCCAGTTGCCACAGCAGAAAGTTGCTGATCCGTTGTTCCCCACTGGTGCGAATCAGCAGATCAGGATCCTGCTCGCCGGTGGTGAAGAGTTCGGCCGCAAGGCTGTTTTCGTCAATCTCCTCGGGCACGATCAACCCTTCTGCCGCCTGTCTGGCCAGCCGTTGGGCTGCTCGAACCAGTTCCCGTCGTCCTCCGTAATTGGTGCAGACGTTGAAATGAATTCCGGTGTTGCCTGCCGTGCGCTCCGTTGAGTCCTGGATGCGCTGCTGCAATACCTCAGGCAGGGCCTCGAGTTCGCCGAGAAAGCGGATGCGCACCTGCTCCCGCTCAAGGGAGTGGAGTTCCTTCTGCAGAACCTGCTCAAACAGGGTCATCAGGAAGTTCACCTCCTGGCCAGGGCGCGACCAGTTTTCCGTGGAGAAGGCATAGGCGGTGAGAGCTGAAATACCCCAGTCGCTGCAGAGCCGCAGGGTGGTTTTCAGTGCTTCCACCCCGGCCTGATGCCCCATCACCCGTGGTAGTCCTTTGGCGGCCGCCCAGCGTCCGTTGCCGTCCATGATCACGGCCACGTGTTTCGGCAGTCGAGAGGTGTCCAGTTCCGGCGGGCAGACGGAACGCGCGATCGATTCTGTGCTGGTGGCCGGAGGTCGGCTCAAGACAGCGATTCCGTGGATGAGCTAACCACCGTACGTCGCGCTGGGGCCAGCGATTCCGCACTGTTGACCAGCTCTCGCAACAGCTCTTCCAAGCGTGAACTGGTGATGGGGCGCTCAAGTTTGCCTTGATTGGCCAGAGACAGCGTTCCCGTTTCTTCCGACACCACAATGCAGATGCAGCGGTCGAAGCGTTCGGTGATGCCCAGGGCCGCGAGGTGACGTGTGCCATAGCGGCTGACGCTGTCGCGGGAGAGCGGCAGGATCACACCGGCTGATTCAATCCGATTTCCCCTTACCAACACGGCACCGTCGTGAAGCGGGGTGTCTGCAGCGAAAAGATTGATCATCAATTCGCGGCTGAGCAAGGCATCCACGGTGACTCCGGGATTGAGAAAATCCTCCGGCCGCAGATCACTGCCGAGGTCCAGCACGATCAGTGCACCGCGCCGCTGTTGAGACAAGCGGCCCGCGGCTTCGGTGATATGAGTAACCGTGCCCGAGCCTGATCGAAATTCCCGTTGCGTGTTGCCCAGCAACACCGCCAGGCGTCCCGTGCCAAGCAGCTCCATTAATCGCCGCAGTTCCCCCTGCCAGAGGATGGCCAGGGACAGGGAGCAGGCCAGCACAAGGGCATCAACCAGCTTTGTGGTTAACGGAAGGTTGGCGTAGCGCTGTACAAACCAGGCCAGGGCTACCAGAAAGAGGTAGCCCCTCAGCAGCCAGAGGGTCCGGGCTTCGTTGACCCGGGAGAAGAGCAGAAAGCCGATGGAGGAGGCGAATAAGACGTCGAGCAAAAGGCGCGGATTAACCACAGCCAGCGGATTCACTCAGCTCTCATCGGAGATAGGATTAACGTACCGCGTGAAAGCGTTCCGGCAGCACGTCGTAGCGCAGCATGTCATCCGGCTGTTCCCGCTTCTGAACCAGCTCTGAGCTGCCGTCTTTCACCACCACGGCTGCAGGCCGTGGGATGCGGTTGTAGTTGGAGCTCATCGAGGCGTTGTAGGCCCCCGTCGCAAACACGGTGACCACATCGCCAGTGCGGGTGGTGGGTAGCGGCAGGTCCTTCAGGAGGACGTCGCCGGATTCACAGTGCTTGCCAACGAGGTTCACCGTTTCATCAGCTGCCGCCAGAGGGCGATCGGCCAGGCAGCAGGTGTATAGCGATTGGTAGGTGATCGGTCGGGGGTTGTCGCTCATGCCGCCGTCGATGGCCACATAGGTGCGAATGCCGGGAATGGTTTTACGCGATCCAACGGAGTAGAGCGTTACCCCTGCGGTGGCCACCAACGAGCGACCGGGCTCGCACATCAGTCGTGGCAGCTCGAGCCCCCTATCCCGACAGGCTTTGGTGACGGCCTCGGCCACCACCTGCACCCAGCGATCAATGCTCGGTGGGTCATCCGATTCGGTGTAACGGATGCCGAGCCCTCCACCCACATTGAGGTCTTCAACGGGGTGGCCAAGATCTCTCGCCAGCTTCAGGGCGTCAGCCATGACAGCTGCCAGGTCTCTGTGGGGTTCCAGTTCAAAGATCTGGGAGCCGATATGAGCATGCAAACCGGTGAGCTTTGCCCAGGGCTGACCGATCAGTGACTTCAGCACCGGCTCAAGCTGGTCTGGATCGAATCCGAACTTGCTGTCGAGATGGCCGGTGCGGATGTACTCGTGGGTGTGGCACTCGATGCCGGGGGTGAAGCGCAGCATCAGGCGGGCTGGTTCCGCGTCAGCCGGTATCAGTGCTTTCAACCGATCCAGATCGTGCTGGTTGTCGACCACCACGGTGACGTTGTTGTCGTAAGCGAGAAGAAGTTCTTCGTCGTTTTTGTTGTTGCCATGCAGCACCATTCGCTCACCGGGCATGCCGCCCTGCAGTGCAGTGAGTAGTTCGCCTGCGGAAACCGCATCAAGACCGAGTCCCTCCGCAGCCGCAATGCTGCTCATCAAAAGTGAGCTGTTGGCTTTCGAGGCGTAAACCGGCAGAGACGTCCCCGGGTAATGCTGTTGGAGTGCATCCCTGTAAGCCAGGCAGGTTGCCCGAACTGTGTCCTCATCCAGCACATAAAGGGGTGTCCCGTAGCGCTGGGCCAGTTCGCTCAGAAGGCATCCACCGATGACCAGGCGATCCTCTCCATCCAGGGCTGTGGTGATCGGAGCAAGATTTCGGTTCGGACTGCTTGTGTCCCGCTCGGCCTCGAAGGGCTTCAGGCTGGCGATGGTCTGAGTCACAAGATGCCGGCGAACACCAGCAATTTAAGGATGAATCTCCCGTTGCCTGCTTGGTGATGACTGCAATCCAGCTGGATTCCAAGTGGCTGGAGGCCTGTCTGGCATTGGACGAGACGGCGTTGGGGGGATTCTGGAGTTCGGCTCAGTGGCGGAGGGAGCTGGAGGATGACCGCCGAATCTGTTTGGGCCTCGTGCGCAATCAGTCGCTGATCGGTGTTGCCTGCGGCTGGTTGGTGGTCGATGAACTGCATATAACCGTGCTGGCTGTCGATCCTTTGCACCACGGGCTGGGACATGGCCTGACGCTTCTCCGCAGCCTGTTGCAACGGGCACGTCAGGACGGCGCCGTCCACGCCACTCTCGAGGTCGCCAGCGATAACAAAGCCGCAATCAACCTCTATGCCCGTTGTGGATTCCGTTCCGCCGGCCGCCGTGAGGGCTATTACCGCGACGGTCGCGACGCTCTGATCCAGTGGCGTCGGCTCGATGACAGCAGCGCGGGATAAATATCCGAAACTGTTGTTCGGTTTACCGTCCAAGGAAAATAAAAAGGCACAAATCTTGTGCGATTGGTTGATATTTTTAGCGATGTCGAGCCCAGTCAGGGACTGGAAAGTGACCGAACTGACCGAACGCTCGCACCAGTGGCTCAACCCTGATAGCTTGGTAACATCTACACATCGGTCCAGCGATGTTCGAAAGGTTTACCGAGAAAGCCATCAAGGTGATCATGCTGGCCCAGGAAGAGGCCCGAAGGCTTGGTCACAACTTCGTAGGAACCGAGCAGATTCTGTTGGGTCTGATTGGTGAAGGCACCGGTGTTGCGGCCAAGGTGTTGAAGTCGATGGGGGTCAACCTCAAGGACGCCAGGGTCGAAGTTGAAAAAATCATCGGCAGGGGATCAGGTTTCGTTGCCGTCGAAATTCCTTTCACGCCCAGGGCCAAGCGTGTCCTCGAGTTATCTCTCGAAGAAGCACGTCAACTCGGCCACAACTACATCGGAACAGAGCACCTGCTCCTCGGCCTGATTCGTGAGGGTGAAGGTGTTGCGGCAAGGGTGCTCGAGAACCTCGGAGTGGACCTAGCGAAGGTGCGCACGCAGGTGATTCGCATGCTGGGCGAAACCGCGGAGGTTGCCAGCGGTGGTGGCGGCGGCGGTGGCAAGGGCTCCACCAAAACCCCCACGCTTGACGAATTCGGCAGCAATCTGACCCAGATGGCCACCGAGGCCAAGCTCGATCCCGTTGTGGGTCGTCAAAACGAAATCGATCGCGTCATTCAGATTCTGGGTCGTCGTACCAAGAACAATCCGGTGTTAATTGGAGAGCCCGGTGTTGGTAAAACCGCGATCGCAGAGGGCCTGGCCCAGCGGATTCAGCAGGGTGACATTCCGGACATTCTTGAAAACAAGCGCGTGCTCACCCTCGATATCGGTCTTCTGGTTGCTGGCACCAAATATCGGGGTGAGTTCGAAGAACGGCTCAAAAAGATCATGGAAGAGATCAAGTCCGCAGGAAACGTGATCCTGGTGATCGATGAGGTTCACACCCTGATCGGTGCCGGTGCCGCAGAGGGTGCCATTGATGCCGCCAACATTCTCAAGCCTGCTCTGGCGCGGGGTGAACTCCAGTGCATCGGAGCCACAACACTGGACGAATACCGCAAACATATTGAAAGGGACGCCGCTCTTGAGCGTCGATTCCAGCCGGTGAATGTGGGTGAGCCTTCCATCGACGACACGATCGAAATTCTTCGCGGTTTGCGGGAGCGTTACGAGCAGCATCACCGCCTCAAGATCACGGATGAAGCTCTCGTTGCGGCTGCCACCCTCGGTGATCGCTACATCTCCGACAGGTTCCTGCCGGACAAGGCAATCGACCTGATCGACGAAGCCGGCTCCCGAGTGCGACTGCTCAACTCCAAGCTGCCCCCAGCGGCCAAGGAGGTTGATAAGCAACTGCGTGATGTGCAGAAGCAGAAGGAGGAAGCGGTTCGTGAGCAGGACTTCACCAAGGCAGGTGAGCTGAGGGAAAAGGAAGTTGAACTGCGCGATCAGATCCGTACACTTCTGCAAAACAACCGAGCTGAGCCTGCAGCTGATGCCACCACAGAGCCTGCAGCTGATGCGGTAGCCGTTCCTGAGGCGGCTGCCTCAGCGGCCCCAGTCGATGCAGCTTCCCCAGAGACTTCCCCGATGGTCAACGAGGAAGACATCGCCCAGATTGTTGCCTCCTGGACAGGCGTACCGGTGCAGAAACTCACGGAGAGCGAGTCCGTGAAGCTGCTCAACATGGAGGACACGCTCCACACCCGTCTGATCGGACAGGACGAAGCAGTCAAGGCTGTCTCCAAGGCCATCAGAAGGGCACGCGTGGGCCTGAAAAATCCCAACCGTCCGATTGCCAGCTTCATCTTCTCCGGCCCCACCGGTGTCGGTAAGACCGAACTCACCAAAGCGTTGGCCACCTATTTCTTCGGCAGCGAAGAGGCAATGATCCGCCTCGACATGTCCGAATTCATGGAGCGTCACACGGTCAGCAAGCTGATCGGTTCCCCTCCAGGATATGTGGGCTTCAACGAGGGCGGTCAGCTCACCGAAGCGGTGCGTCGTCGCCCCTACACCGTGGTTCTTTTCGATGAGATCGAAAAAGCTCACCCCGATGTGTTCAACCTGCTTCTGCAATTGCTTGAAGACGGTCGACTCACCGATTCCAAAGGTCGCACCGTCGACTTCAAGAACACTCTGATCATCATGACCTCGAACATCGGTTCGAAGGTGATCGAAAAAGGTGGCGGTGGACTCGGCTTCGAGTTCTCCGGTGAAAGTGCCGAAGATTCTCAGTACACCCGCATCCGTTCCCTTGTTAACGAGGAACTGAAGCAGTACTTCCGTCCTGAATTCCTCAACCGACTCGACGAAATCATCGTGTTTCGTCAACTCAGTCGCGACGAGGTCAAAGAGATCGCCGAGATTATGCTCAAGGAGGTGTTCGGCCGCATGGGCGAGAAGGGAATCACTCTCACTGTCTCCGATGCATTCAAGGAACGGCTTGTGGAGGAGGGCTACAACCCCTCCTACGGGGCCAGGCCTCTGCGTCGCGCTGTGATGCGGCTGCTTGAGGACTCTCTTGCTGAAGAGGTGCTCACCGGACGCATCAAGGATGGTGATCACGCCGAAGTGGATGTGGATGAGAATAAGAAAGTTGTGGTGCGCCATAAAGGTCGTGTTGATTCAGCTCCCCAGCTCGCAGGTGCCAGCCTCTGATGGTTCAGACGTTTTCCTCCCATGCCATCGCTCCAGCTGCGGTGCTCAGGGGGGAGGGTGCCTGGGCTGAGGCTTTTCCAAAGATCCGGGCCCTCTGTTCCAAACCTTTGGTTCTTGGGCGCAGCAGCTCCACCTCTGGGTTGCGCCGTCAGTTATTCGCTGATTTAGCCGGCACCGGTCTGACCCCAACAACTGCTCAACTTCGATTTGATTGCTGTGAGCAGGATCTGGCGCGGCTCAACCTTGAATCCAACGGCTGCGATGCCGTAATCGCAGCGGGCGGCGGCAAGGTTCTTGATGCAGGGAAGCTGCTCGCACACCGACTTTCACTCCCCTGCATCACGGTTCCGCTGAGTGCCGCAACCTGTGCGGGCTGGACTGCGTTGTCCAACATCTATTCACCGGAGGGGGCCTTCGAGGGTGATGTCTCCCTGAGTCGTTGCCCTGATCTTCTGGTGTTTGATCACGGCCTGGTGCGTCAGGCCCCTCCCCGCACCCTGGCGAGTGGAGTGGCTGATGCCTTGGCCAAGTGGTACGAGGCATCGGTCAGCAGCGCTGACAGCAGCGATGGTTTGGTGCAGCAAGCCGTTCAGATGGCGCGGGTGCTGCGTGATCAGCTTTTGATTGACAGCCCCATGGCTATGGAGGACATCAACAGCGCTGCCTGGGTGCGAACCGCTGAAGCCTGCGCCCTCACGGCTGGTGTGATGGGTGGTCTGGGTGGTGCCCGTTGTCGCACCGTGGCAGCCCATGCCGTTCACAATGGCCTCACCCAGCTTCCGGCCTGCCACTACGCAATGCACGGCGAAAAGGTTGGTTTTGGGATCCTGGTCCAGTTGCGCCTTGAGGAGCGAATGGGTGGCAATCGTCTGGCCGCTCAGGCCCATCGACAGCTGTTGCCACTGCTGCGTCAGCTGGGTTTACCGGTCTGTCTGGATGACCTTGGCCTCTCCCAGGCCAGTCTCAGCGATCTTCAGCAGGTCTGCTCCTTTGCCTGTCGGGAAGGATCCGATCTGCACCATCTGCCCTTTGCTGTCTCCCCCGGGGCACTGCTTGAAGCCCTGGTGGGTGCTGCGGAACCGAGCCCTATTCACTCTTGAAGACACTGTTCGATCAACTCCGCCCCGGTCTGCTGGATCCGCAGGCCCGAGATCTGGCGGACAAGGTGCAGTGGTGGGATCTCCCGACTCTGGAGGTGGAGGATCCTTTTCCAGTTGCGGTTTTGGGAGACGGACCTCCCCTGTTGCTGTTGCATGGATTCGACAGCAGTTTTCTGGAATTCCGTCGCCTTGCACCTCTGCTGGCCGGTTCCTATCAACTGTTCATTCCTGACCTGTTCGGTTTCGGCTTTTCGCCGCGGCCACGTCAGGCCCGTTACGGCCCTGACGCCGTGATGAACCATCTCGACCAACTGCTTGAGCAGCTTCCTTCCTCCCAATCGGTTGGGGTGATCGGGGCCTCCATGGGTGGGTCGGTGGCCGTTGAACTCGCTCGACGTCAGCCTGATCGGGTGCGTGATCTGTTGTTGCTCGCACCAGCTGGCCTGACCGGTCAGCCGATGCCCGTGCCACCTCTGCTCGATCGCTTTGGGGCCTGGTTTCTCGGCCGCCCCGGTGTGCGCCGAGGGCTCTGCAGGCAGGCCTTTGCCGATCCCGACTCCGATGTGGGTGCGCCGGAGGAACAGATCGCTTCCTTGCATCTGCAATGCCCAGGCTGGGCCGAAGCCCTGGCAGCTTTCGCCCGCAGCGGTGGCTTCTCCGGCTGTGGATTGCCGCTGCCTTCGCAACCCTTGCATGTGATCTGGGGCGCTCAGGACCGCATCCTTCGGCCCCGTTTGAAGCAGGCGGCTGAAGCGCTGCTGCCAACTCCAGCTGAAACAATCGAACCCTGCGGACATCTTCCACATATCGATCAGGCTGAGCATATGGCGGCACGTTGTTTGGATCTGCTGCGGCGATGAGTGATCCGCTGCTCCGATTGATCTCGTCCGGTCTGCGTCTCTGGATAGCGAGTCGCTGCGACCAGGTTGGAGAGCTCGACCTCACCCTGCGGGGTTCGAGCCTTTCTTTGCTTCAGGGCCGCCTTGAGGGCTTGGATCTCAAGGCTCGTCAGGTGCGTTTTGACGGATTGCCGTTGCAGTTCGCCGAGATCAGCAGTGGACCGATCCAATTGGATCTGAGCCTGTTGAAGCCGGGGCGGATGTTGGCGTTGCGGGATCCCTTCCAGGTGAACGGCACGGTGACGCTGCCGGGTGCTGAGCTCAATGCCTCACTGGGTTCCGAGCGTTGGCGCGATCTGGCGGATTGGATGGCTGAGCAGCTGCTGGGGGTGACGCCCCTCAGGGCACTGCGGATCGACAACACCGTTATGGAGCTCCGCTCGCAGGTTTCAGCGCAAACGGATCCGATTCGTCGACGTTTTCGGCTTCAGGCCGAAGCCGGAACGGTTCGGTTCTGTCCCTTTGACGATGACGCTCCTTCCACGCGACTGCCGATGGATCCATCGATTCGGATCACCGATGTCAGCCTCTCGGCTGGACAGGTCACCCTGACCGGTGTCGCGGATGTGAAACCCTGACAACAGCCCAGGGCATCAATGTCCTACGACATCAGTGTCTGGAACAGTGGTTCGGCGAGAGAGATCAGGCTGGACACAACCGCCGGAGTGAAGAGATAGCTGTCGATTCGATCCAGGATTCCGCCGTGGCCAGGCAGGGCATCACCTGAATCCTTCAGCCCAGCATCCCGTTTCATCATGGATTCGGTCAGATCTCCCACCACCGCGATCAGGGCAACCACTGCACCAAGAAGCAGACCGGGCAGACCGCCAAAAGGCCATCCCATCACGGCACCGCAGATCAGTCCCATCAGCATCGAGCTGATGACACCGCCGATGGCGCCTTCAACCGTTTTGCCCGGAGAGATCGCTGAAAGTGGATGCCTGCCGAGGCGCTTCCCCACTCCCCAGGCGCCGATATCGCAGGCCACGATCATCAAACAAGTTGAGAAGGTGATGGCCAGTCCGCTGCTGCACAGCCAGGCGGTTCCGGGCGCAAGTTCGGGGGCCGAAAGATTGCGCAGGGCCAACCAGTGGCTGGGCAGAAATCCCAGATAGAACAAACCGAAGATGGAGGCCGCCACGTCGGCGATGGAACCGGTGACCGGCTGGAGAAGCAGCCAGGCGCAGACGGCTGCCCCGGACAGCGGCAGGATCACCGCTGAAAGTTCCGCTGGCCAACCGGGCTGCACAGCTCCCCACTGCGTTGTGATCAGGAGCAATTGGCATGCCACCAGGGTTGTTTTGGTGGCAGGCCGCATTCCCTTGAACTGCGCCATCCGGAAGAACTCCAGCAGGCCCAGATGCACGATCACCCCCACGGCTGCGGTGAACCACCAGCCGCCAAGAATCACCACCAGGGCGCCAAATGCACCAACGGCAAGGCCACTGATCAAGCGCTTGCGTGGATTGTTGGCCCGGGGTGAGGAACCGGTTTTGGGAGTCAGAACCTCGCTGATCACGCTGGCTGGACCACCCCTGTTGAAAGGCTTATCAAGTCGATTCAGGCTGTTTCGGGTTCAGCGGTTTGATCCACTACGTCCAGTATGTCTGGAATTCGATCACCCCAAAGACTTTGCTGTTTCAGCAACCAGTGCAGCCGAGCTGCATCGAGGCATTCGCCCGGCACCAGTAGCGGAATGCCCGGTGGATAGGGGCAGAGCAATTCAGCCGCCACCGTGTTCTCGGCTCGCCTCAGTTCACAGGACTGTCGTGGCGCCCGCCAGGCCCAGGCCAGGGGCTGCGCCGGTTGACCAACCAACGGCAGCGGTGGCGGTTCGAATGGGGGCTGGGGCTGTCGACCCGGGTGTGCGCTCAGCAAGGCCCGCCACATCCCTCGCAAGCGGGCGCGAATCCGCTGATGTTTGGCCAGACCAAGGCAGAACGTGAGCGTGGCGGGTTCAGGAAGTTCCGCCATAAGCCCCTCGTCCAGCAACCAGTCGTCGGCCTCCAAACCACTGATCCCAGCAGCACCGGTGTGGAGCACCAGCCGGAGTGGGTCCTGGGTGTCCAGCAGCGGTACTCCATCGTTCAACAAGCCACGCTTTAACAATCGCGCTTCCCCCAGCCGCCGTTGCAACCGCCGTCTCCCGGGGGTTGTTTGCCAGTCGTTCAGGCTTGCTTCGCAGGATGCCAGCAGCAGGGCACTGGGGCTTGTGGTTTGCAGCCAGCCGATGCTGCGTTCAATCGCATCCGGATCAACACGGTTCCCCTGCAACCAGAGCACAGCGGTCTGAACCAGACCGCTTGCGGATTTCTGCAGGGAGTGCACCACCAGATCAGCCCCGCTCTGGACTGCACTGGGAGGTAGGTCGGGATCGATGGTTGTGGCGAAATGGCTGCCATGGGCTTCATCCACAAGCACCGGCCATCCCCGCTGTTGCAGGCGATCGATCAGGGGCGCCGGATCGGTGGCGTAACCCTGATAGGTGGGGTGCACCAGAACCGCTGCACCGATGCTGGGATGTTGATCAGGGAGTGCATGCAGGACGCGATCGAGCCAGGCTCCATCAGCCGGTAGGGGTTGGCCACGGTCGTTCAGAAATGGCAGATCGAACAGCAGCGGGGTGAGCTGCCCCAGCAGGCAGGCCTGAATCAGACTGCGGTGAACGTTTCGCGGCATCAGTACGGCCTGCCCCGGTCGGCACAATCCGAGCAGTGCTGCCTGCAGCAGCCCGGTGGCTCCATTCACCCCGTACCAGCAATGGTCGACCCCCATGGCATCCGCAGCCTGCCTCTGGCTGATGGCAACGGCCCCCTCTGGCTCAAGGGGACCGCCGATGGAAGGCAGTTCCGGCAGGTCCCAAACCCCTGCTCGTCGACGCAGCAGACGACGGAGTGAATCGGGGAGAGCCTTGCCGCGTCCGTGGGCCGGCAGGAAAAGGTTCCGACCGACCGGACGGTGCAGCAACCGCAGCAGAACCATTAATTCCGGGGGATCTTATTAAAGTCTGCTCCTGATCAGGGCAGTCTTGATGCAATACAACTCCGGGCGTGACTTTCGCTGGTTGCTGCTGCGGCCCTGGGTGTTCATTCCAAGGTTGCTTCAGGTCCTGTGGACGTTGGGCGGTCTTGTGCTGGTGCTGCTGTTGCGGGGCGGCAGCAAGAGTTCTCAAGTTCAGCTGAAGTTGGCGAAAGGCATTCTCAACACCCTCACTGGCCTCGGCCCCTGCTTCATCAAGGTGGGGCAAGCGCTCTCCACCCGCCCCGACCTGGTGAGACGGGACTGGCTTGATGAGCTCACCCGCCTGCAGGACGATCTGCCCTCATTCCCGCATGCGTTGGCTCTGGAGCGCATTGAGCAGGAACTCGGTGCTCCGGCCCACGAGCTGTTTGCTGAGTTTCCCTCGGAACCGATTGCCGCAGCAAGCCTTGGCCAGGTTTACAAGGCCAGGCTCGAGGGACAAGCCTGGGTGGCGGTGAAGGTGCAACGTCCCAACCTCACTTTCATCCTGCGTCGTGATCTGGTGCTGATCCGCATGCTTGGCGTGTTGACGGCGCCTTTGCTGCCTCTGAACCTGGGGTTTGGTCTGGGCGAAATCATCGACGAGTTCGGCCGTAGCCTGTTCGAGGAGATCGATTACGAACAGGAGGCGGACAACGCCGAACGATTTGCAGCTCTCTTCGCTGAAAACGAGGCGGTTTATGTGCCGCGGGTGGAGAGGATGCTCAGCTCCCAAAGGGTTCTCACCACCACCTGGATCGATGGCGCCAAGATGCGCGACAGCGCCGAACTTCAGGCCCTGCAGCTTGATCCTGCAGCGTTGATTCGCACCGGTGTGATCTGCGGGCTGCAGCAGTTGCTTGAGTTCGGCTACTTCCATGCCGACCCCCATCCTGGAAACCTGTTTGCCCTGTCGGGCCGTACAGGCGATCTGGGCCATGTCGGTTATGTCGACTTCGGCATGATGGATTCGATCAGCGACAGCGACCGGCTCACCCTGACCGGCGCCGTGGTGCATTTGATCAATGGGGATTTCCCCTCTCTGGCAGCGGACTTCCAGGACCTCGGTTTTCTCAGCCCGACGGCTGATCTGGCCCCGATCATCCCCGCGCTGGAAGAAGTGCTGGGGGGCAGCCTCGGCGATTCGGTGGGCTCGTTCAACTTCAAGGCGATCACCGATCGCTTCTCTGAGTTGATGTTCGACTATCCCTTCCGTGTGCCTGCCCGTTTTGCGCTGATCATCCGCGCGGTCGTGAGCCAGGAGGGCCTTGCTTTGCGACTGGATCCCCAGTTCCGGATTATTGCTGTTGCCTACCCCTACGTCGCACGGCGTCTCCTGGCTGGCGACACCAGTGAAATGCGCGACAAATTGTTGGAGGTGATCTTCGACACCGATGGTCGTCTTCGGTTGGACAGGCTGGAAAACCTGCTGGCCGTGGTTGGCCAGGACGCCCCTGCACCAGGCCGCGAACTGCTTCCAGTTGCCGGGGCCGGCCTGCGGCTTTTGTTGAGCCGCAACGGTGCAGATTTACGCAAGCGTCTCCTGCTCACGCTGATCCGAGACGATCGGCTGCACACCGATGACGTCCGCGCCCTGCTGGGACTGCTTGGCCGCACCTTCGGCCCTCGGCGTATCGCTGGTGGCCTCCTGCAACAGCTCAATCCGCTGGCGGCAGCCTGACCGAATCCGGTTAGGGTATCAGCTCATAAAAATTGCCCATCCCTGATGCCTGAGGAGATCACCGCCGAACAGCTGGAGATGCTCCTCCAGATGGCTGTGATTCAACAGCCGCCATACCTTCTGGCCGGTGTGGGTTTTGGTATTGCCGTTCTCTGCGGTCTCACCTTCGGCCGTCAGGTGCAGAACAAACTGGATGGATGGAAAGAGGACAGGATTCCGCTATTGCCTCTTGGTACCGCTGAGATCACGCTCAGTTATTCAGGCACGTTGATCGGCATCACCTTGTTCATCGGTTGTTGTCTGCAGATCTTCGGTTTTGCGGCAGGTGCGGCTCTGTTGGTTGCTTTGCTGCTTTCGTTGCTGACAGGCGGTGCCCTTTTCGCTCAACTTGAACGGTTGATGCGGCAGGTTGAAAGCGGCAATTTCAAGGCGGTTGATTTCGATAATTTTGATGAGTTCTTCTGAATAAAAGTTTGAGTTCTGCATTCAGCTGCAGGCCCTGTCCTTACAACTGGGTCAAGCGAGTACTCAGCTCTGGTCATTCATGCTCAGTACCGTTGCAACAACCACTGTTCTGGTGGTCGAAGACGACCAGAGCATCCGAGAGACCGTGGCCGAGGTGTTGGAGTCAGAGGGTTTCAAGGTTTTGTCCTGCACCAATGGTGCGGATGCCTTGGATCAGATCACCAACAAGGCATCCGCACCCATCGATCTGCTAGTGCTGGATCTGATGCTGCCCGGTGTGGGTGGGCTCGATCTCTGCCGTGAGTTGCGTCGCGCGGGCAACCCCACGCCGATTCTCGTGATCAGCGCCCGCGACAGTGAAACCGACCGCGTGCTCGGTCTTGAGGTTGGGGCCGATGACTATCTGGTTAAGCCCTTCGGCTTGCCGGAGTTTGTGGCGCGCTGCCGGGCCCTGCTGCGCCGTGCCCAGCAGGTTTCCACTCTGCCTCAGCAGATTTACAGCCACGCCAACCTGTGCCTGTACGTCAATGAACGCCGTGTCACCAGTGACGACCGCGATCTGAATTTGTCTCCCAAGGAGTACAAACTCCTTGAATTGTTCATCCAGAACCCACGACAGGTTTGGAGTCGTGATCAATTGCTCGAGAAGGTCTGGGGGCACGATTTTGTTGGTGAAACCAAAACCGTGGATGTCCATATCCGTTGGTTGCGGGAAAAAGTTGAAGTGGAACCTTCCTCCCCGCAGCTGATCAGCACGGTGCGTGGATTCGGCTATCGGTTCGGATAAATCATCGCTGTGCTTTTCCCTCTGCTTCTGGGATTTGCCGCAGGGGTTGCGGCCGTGGTGTTGCTGAATCGCTACCGCAGCAGACGGATCCGCAAGTCAGAGAACGCAGCCGGTGCTGGCCTGGCTTCAGGCGTTCTGAATGCCCCCCAGCTGCTGGCCTGGATCGATGCTGCGAATCAGGGCTGGCTGGTGTTAGGTCCGGAGCTCAAGATCGCTTACATCAATGCCCAGGCTGAGCGCTTTCTGCGGATCTCGCGCAATGTGCTGGTGCGGGGCATGCCGCTGCACGATGTGCTGTCGATTGCTCAGTTGGATGAAGCCATCATCAGCACCCGCCACCTCCAGCGGCCGCATCGCAGCGAGTGGGATCTTCGGGGTGAGCCCTTGGAAGCCTTTGTTCTTCCAGGGTCCGATGAATGGTTGTTGGTGCTGATTCAAAGCCGTCAGTCGCTCGAGGCGCAGCAGCAGCAGCAGGAGCGTTGGGTCAGCGATGTGGCCCATGAGCTCAAAACTCCGCTGACCGCGTTGATGTTGGTGGGAGATCGCCTCGAGCTGGCGGTGCCCTCCAAAGACGTTGTGTTGGTGGAGCGTCTGCAAAGGGAGCTGCAGCGGCTCAAGTTGATGGTGGACGATCTGTTGGAGCTTTCTCGACTTGAGAACCGTCTTCCCCAGGACGACAGCGGTTACGTTCCGATCAATCTGGAGGAGTTGGTCGACAGCGCCTGGAGCAGCATTCGCCCCCTTGCGGAACAGCGCTCCATCAGGCTTTACCTTGATCGCTGTGATGAAGGTCGGATGCTGGGGGACCAGCAGCGGTTGCACCGGGCGGTCCTCAATCTGCTGGACAATGCCCTTCGCTATTCCCCCAACGACAACAGCGTCGACGTCAAGATCCTCTCCAGTGGTGCCTGGTGGATTGTCAGCATTCGGGACCATGGATCGGGTCTCAGTGAATCCGATCTGAAGGGGATGTTTCAGCGGTTCTATCGGGGCGATCCATCCCGGGCGCGATCAGCTCGCAGCGGCAGCGGTCTCGGACTCTCCATCGTTCAGCAGATCGCCGTGAATCACGGCGGACGCGTTGAGGCGCGAAACCATCCCGATGGCGGTGCCTGCATGGAACTGCTGTTGCCGAAAGAGCTTTCCGTCGGTGCATGACTCGCCAGCGCCTGCAGAAGCTCATGGCAGCAGCGGGTCTCTGCTCCCGTCGCAAGGCCGAAACCTGGCTGCAGGCCGGGCGTGTCCGCGTTGACGGTCAAATCGCCCACCTCGGTGATCAGGCCGATCCCGATCAGCAACTGATCGTTGTGGATGGCCGCCGTCTGGAGCTTCGAAGGGATCCCCGGGTGCTGTTGGTCAACAAACCGGTTGGGGTGATCAGCACCTGCCATGACCCTCGTGGCCGACGCACTGTGCTGGATTTGCTGCCTCCAGATCTGCGTCGGGGGCTGCATCCGGTGGGCCGACTCGATGCCGATAGCCGGGGGGCTCTGCTGCTGACAGATCACGGGGACCTGACGCTTCAGCTCACCCATCCCCGCTACGACCACACCAAGACCTACCGGGTCTGGATCGAGGGTGTGCCAGCAACTGACACCCTCGATCGATGGCGACAGGGCCTTGTGCTCGATGGCAGTCGTACGCGGCCGGCGGACATTCAACTTCTGCAGCGCCGGCCCCAGCGCTGCTTGCTGGAGGTGGTTCTGATGGAGGGGCGTAATCGTCAGATCAGACGTGTGGCTGCCCATCTGGGACATCCCGTGATCGATCTGCAACGGGTGGCCATCGCTCACCTGCGGTTGGCACCCCTAGAGGAGGGTCGCTGGCGCTGGCTGAACAGGGGAGAATGGAAGCCTCTTGTGTCTGGAGAGCAAGGATCAGACCGATGCGACTGAGCTTTCTGCTCCCTTGGCGCCGCTCCCGTCCGCTGGTGGAGCCGATCGATACGGAGCAGCAACGCCGTGAAACGCTTCGGGAGATCGGCTCTGCTCTGCAGTCCAGGCGTGAAGCGGAAGGGTTGACCATGCGCCAGCTGGCGAGTGAGACCCGGATCACCACACCTGTGATCGAAGCCCTCGAGCGAGGTTGGGCTGATCGATTGCCCGAGCGCGCCTATCTCGCATCGATGCTGCCGCAGCTGGAACAGCGGCTGGCTTTACCCAAGGGCACCTTGGATGCAGTGCTGCCGCCAGCCTCAGTTCGTCTCCGCACCAACGGTCGAGGTCTCGGTCGATTCACGCTTGGCAGCATCGACGTTTTCACCACCTGGCAGGGCGGTGTTGTTTATGGATTGATCATGGTGCTGGGACTGTTGCTGCTCAATCGGCAGCAGCACGAACTGGCCGCTCGGAACAGTCTCACGTTCGAGCCCGTGCCAGCCGATCTGAACAGCATTCAGCAGGCGGACACACTTCGGCTCCCCGATCCGAAGATCATGGCGTTGCGCCCGCTTCAACAGGCTCTCGAGCGGCAGCCACAGGATTGGCTTCGCGATGTAGCCATGGTCCACCCCACAAGCACCGGTGTTCTCACGGTGGAGCTGACGGAGCCACGACAGTTGCGACTCCACAGCGGGGGTGGCGATCGCCTGAACCTTGCTGCGACGGCTGGAACTCTCACCCTCCGCCTGGCGTTGCCGGTGCAACTCAAGATTGAACCCAATCCGCTCGATGCCGATCGGGTTGTCTGGAACGGTGAGTTGTTGAACCCAAAAACAGATGTCGCTGGTCTCTATCGCGTTGAACTGAGCAGCGCGGAAGCACCGTCCCTCGAGCGCCCCCAGATTGAACCCCTTTCCCCATAACCCTTCAGAGCTCCCTCCAGGTCGCCATCAAAGCTCGGTTGGCGCCAGCTCCAGTTGCCTTCAGACGTCCCCGGGGTGTTGAACCGAGCTGCATCGTCGAGATGCAGCAGATCCTGCAGCGGGGCCACCACCAGTTCAGCAGGAGTGGCAAAGGCCATGTCGAACAGATGCCAGGCCGGTGCTTCCATCTCGCCGTGCACTCTTGAGGAGATCCGGTTGCGGCTGTCGTGATCCAGTCTGTTCCACCAGCCCAGAGTGGTGGGGTTGTCGTGGGTTCCGGTGTAGACCACCCAACGCCGTCCTTCGATGTTTTCCGGCAGATAGGGGTTGTCTGCGAGGCCGTCGAAAGCGAATTGCAACACCTTCATCCCAGGGAGCTGGAAGCCATCCCGTAGGGCCTCCACATCCGGGGTGATCACCCCAAGGTCTTCAGCGATGAGGGCTAGAAAACCACCTCCGTCATGGCGTAGTTTGCTCAGCAGGGAGTGGCCTGGTGAGGCTTGCCACTGACCGTTCTGAGCTGTTTTGTCTTCACCCGGTACGGCCCAATAGGCAGCTAGTGCGCGGAAGTGATCCAGGCGTAACAGGTCGGCCAGCTGACGTTGTCGTGCAATTCGTTTCCTCCACCAGCGGAACCGGGTCAGCCGATGACGGCCCCAGCGATAGACAGGTGACCCCCACAGTTGTCCGGTTTCGGAAAAATAATCAGGCGGCACGCCACTTTGCTTAGTGAGTTCGCCGTTCTCCTTGATCGTGAACAGGTTGCGGTGGCTCCAGACATCAGAGCTGTCGGCGCTCACATAAAACGGCAGATCACCGAACAGCAACACGCCTCGCTGTCGAGCCAGGTCTCGAATGGCCTGCCATTGGCGATCAAGATGCCACTGCTGAAGCTTGATCCGGAGTAGATCGTTCTCATGCTCCTCACTCCAGCTCTTCAGCGCATTGGTGTTGTGGTGGGCAAGGTCACTGGGCCAGCTCCACCAGGGTCCCTGATGTTGCGCATGCAGAACGCTGAAGCGGGCGTGATCGTCGAGCCATTCCTGGGTCTTGCACCAGCGCTCAAAGCTGTCGTGTGTGCTCTGGTCCTGTTGATTCCAAGCATCGAGCAGAGCATCAGCAAGGGCTGAACTGCGGCGATCGGCCAGCTCGAAATCAAGCTTCTCAACGCCGCTGACCGGTGCATCGGCGCCAGGAAGGGTGTTGGATGTTTCTGGGCCGATGAAGCCATCTCTCTGCAAATCCCCTGCATCGAGAAACCAGGGATTCAGCGCAAAGCAGGATGGTGAGCTGTAGGGCGAACCGGTGCAGTCCGGCGGAGCCAGAGGCAGCAGTTGCCAGACGCCGATGTTGTGATCGGCCAGCAGATTGATCCAGCGCCTTGAGGGTTCACCGAAACTTCCGCAGACGGGACTTCCAGGAAGAGCCGTGGGGTGCAGAAGCACACCACTACTGCGGGGTTGCGGCGGTGTGGGCTGAGCCATCGGTTCTCTGATCTTTTCTCAGGATGGCCCTGTCAGAACAAAGCTGCATCGCCGAGGTCCTGGCCGGCCATGCCATCCCTCACCACACGCTTAAAGAACTGTTCCAGGGTGTCTTCGCCGTAGGAGGGGGTCGCGTCGGCGTCGTAGCACTGCCGCCCCTCATCCCACACCAGCATTGATTCGGCGGCGTAATAGCGGCCGATGCGGCCGAATTCGGCGGTGTCCTGAAGTGCAGGGAATAGGTTGGACAGCCCCTGCAGAAGGGCGATCGGGCCATCCATCAGCGCGATGGGGACCGACAGCATCCGCGGTTTTCGGTCCAGTGCTCGGAAGAGCATCTCCCCCTGTTGCTTGGCGCTCAGGGCCGGTCCGGGGCCACCGATGGGAAGCACCTGATTGATCTTGTCTGCATCGCTGATGCAATCCGCCATGAACCGCGCCAGATCCACTTCGCTGATCGGCTTGCAGCTGGCGAGCTCACCTCCTCCGAACATCACATAGGGCCCCCCTTTACGGCAGCTCTCCACCTGTCCGCCAAGGCTTTTGAAGAAGGCCGTCGGCCGCACGATCGAATAGGTCATCTCCCCATCCGCCTGCAGTTCCGCTTCAAATGCCAGCTTGGCTTTCTGGAATTCCAGAAGCGGTTTCTGCACGCAGATGGCGGACAGCAACA
This sequence comes from Synechococcus sp. AG-679-B05, assembly GCA_003210795.1. Taxonomy (GTDB): domain Bacteria; phylum Cyanobacteriota; class Cyanobacteriia; order PCC-6307; family Cyanobiaceae; genus Parasynechococcus. The sequence continues at coordinate 29,794 of QCUJ01000015.1, forward strand.
CATAGTGCGCCGCACCGGCTCGACGACCTTCCCGATAAGTGTTCAGTGTGGCTTGGTGATCAATCGCCCATGCGTCCTTCCGTCCCCCTGTGCGAGAAGCAAGGCAGGACACAACCACATCGGCCGGTTGGTCAAACGCTTCGGCTGCAATCGACGCAGGATCGGTGACGTCACCGAAACGCACCAATGCACCTGGGAAGTCGGCTGTCACGACGTCGCGGGTTTGCTTGCCGCCGATGCCACTGCGGTCACGCGCGAAGGCCACAACCTGGTATCTGCGCTGCAGGAGCTCCTTCACAACAAAGCGGCCGATGTATCCGGTTGCACCGAAGACGACCACACGAACCTCTTCCGGTGGACGGTTGCGGAAGTCAGTGCGCGGGGTCATGGCGCTGAAAGTTGGACGATTGGGCGAAACTAAGCGCCGTTGGCGTTGATGGGTCGATGACGACCTCCGAACCGAAGCCGAAGTCCCAAGGTTTGACAGGGCATCCGTGGCGGATTTCGCTTCGGGTTGCCTCCTTGTTGGCAGGTGTGGGTGCCATGGGTTGGTTGATTGGCTTGGTGTGGCCGGAACCGGATCAAGTGGCGGGCGATACTCCGCAGACCATTGAAAACCCCGCCAGCCTTGCCCCCTATCCCACAGCGCCGGTCACCGTTCTGCTGGTGGGCATTGATTCCGATCGGGTGGGTGACTCCAGCAACGGAGCCGCCCCTGAAGGAGTGGCCAATGCTGATGCATTACTCCTTGTTCGAATCGATGCATCCCGCCGGCTTGAGATTCTCCAAATCCCCACCGAACTGGCGGTTCAGTCGCCTGGTGCAGATGCGCCCATCAGCCTCGCGAGCCTCTGGCAGGCCGGCGGTGTCAGCCTGCTGCGTGATGCCATCGCTGAAATCGTCGGTCTTGAAGACAGTCACCCCCAACGATTCGCCGTGATGCCACGGTCGGCGCTGCGTCAAATGGTGGATGGTCTTGGTTCCGTAGATGTGATTCTGAGTCAGTCCTTCGACCAGGAGGATTTCGCTCAGGACTACCGGGTGAAGCTCGATGCTGGCCGCCAAAGCCTCAATGGTTTGGAAGCCGAGCAGTTAGTGCGCTACCGCGTGAATGCAGCTGACAATCCCAACCGGCGGATTCGTCAGCAACAGCTGATCCGCGCTGTTGTGGATCAAATCCAGGCGCCCGATGGAATCAGTGGGTTGGCTGGTGTTCTCGGAGGTGTCAGCCCTCTGCTCGACACCAATCTGTCGAAGAGTGAAATACTCAGCCTCGCTGCCGCTGTGGTCGCCAGTCCACAGCCGGTGAAGATTACGCAACTTCCCCTGGCGGATCGGCCGGGGAATCAATCGCTGCGCCAGCTCAGCCCGGGGCAGTCGCTTCCTCTCTGGCCTGCGTATTGAGGGCTTGCGTGACGCCGGATCTCTGGAGGCAGAGATGCAGGCGATCAAGCTCGAATGAATGGGCTGGGTCATCTAAGGCAGGAATCCATCCGCACCACGCGAGACCATCGCGTCGGCGTTGTTCCGGGTTCCAGGCCCCCTGGATCTGAATCAAGCCCTGAAGCGGAGCACCGAGCTGATCACATAGCGCTGCATAGGCCGCAGCCTGGCCACTAACGCTGCCGTCAGCGTCCCCTGGAACCAGAAGAAGCAGGGGCTGACGCCAATCAGCGAGGGCCTCCAGCCAGTGGCCGCCATCAATTCTCTGGCGTGCGGGATCACCACTGAGCCGGGTCAACCCATGCGTGGGGTCTGTGAGCACGGAGGCAGGTGATGCGCCGGTTGCATGGATTTTGAGAGGAAGAGCCCAGAGCTTTGCCAAGGCTTCCGCCGCTTCCCTCATCCTTCGTTCCGGCACTGAGCCCGCTCCAACCAGCAGCGGGATTTCAGTGGACATGGGTGTCCTGCTCAGCATTACCATCGGATTACAACAGACTTTGTCCCGCGGGCGCCGTGACCAGTTTTCTGACCACAGCCCGCACGAACCAAGCCGATGAGCTTCCTGACAGCCGCCGTTTGAGGTTGTTCAGCGGAACATCGAATCCTGCCCTGGCGCGCGAAATTGCTACGTATCTCGGCGTTCCGGATGGCCCGCGCGTTTGCAAACGTTTTGCAGATGGAGAGCTCTACGTCCAGATCCAGGAATCGATTCGCGGTTGCGACGTTTTTCTGATTCAGCCCACCTGTGCTCCAGTGAATGATCACCTGATGGAGCTGCTGATCATGGTGGACGCTTGCCGCCGAGCCTCTGCGAGGCAGATCACTGCCGTTGTTCCGTACTACGGCTATGCCAGAGCTGATCGCAAAACCGCAGGACGCGAATCGATCACGGCCAAGCTCACGGCCAATCTGCTCGTGAAATCGGGTGTTGATCGGGTGCTCGCGATGGACCTTCACTCGGCGCAGATCCAGGGGTATTTCGACATTCCCTGCGATCACATTTATGGGTCACCTGTTCTGGTGGATTACCTCTCAAAACAGAATCTCGGTGACATCGTTGTGGTGTCTCCGGACGTTGGAGGTGTCGCCAGGGCTCGGGCCTTCGCAAAACAAATGAATGATGCGCCATTGGCCATCATCGACAAGCGGCGCACCGGCCACAACATGGCGGAAAGCCTCACGGTGATCGGCGATGTTTCCGGCCGCACAGCCGTTCTGATCGACGACATGATCGACACCGGTGGCACGATCTGTGCCGGGGCCCGTCTGTTGCGTCAGCAAGGTGCCAATCGTGTGCTTGCTTGTGCAAGCCATGCGGTCTTTTCTCCACCGGCATCAGAGAGATTGTCTGCAGAAGGTCTGTTTGAACAGGTGGTCGTCACCAACAGCATTCCGATCCCACAGGACCGAATGTTCCCTCAGCTCCATGTACTGTCTGTTGCCACGATGCTCGGCGAAGCGATCTGGCGCATTCATGAAGAGAGCTCTGTCAGTTCGATGTTCCGTTAGATCAGTCAAAGAGACCTAACAGCCATTCCAAGCCGACAGCCATTCCAACCCTTACTAAGGGGCTGATTGGGAGAAACGGCAACGTTCGGTTCCAAAAAGAGGCGGCTAGGGGTGCCGCCCATGACCAAAGGGGATGCGTCGACAAGGCTGGTACGACCAGCGTGACCACCCTCTCCAAGTTGTTGGTGCTTCTGTGGGTGTTGTTAACGAAGTTCAGAAAAAAGGGGGGTGTTCCCTAAGCACCCCCGCGTTTTCGACGCATGCCCCCTTCACCGGAAGGAAGCTTTGTGAGGTTGACGTAAGAACGACCCATCAGCCGTTGCCATGACGACCAAACAGCGGCTGGGTGTGGAACCCATAAAAAAGGAAGGCCCCCTCAGGCCTCCCAGGTTCGACGCATTCATGCCCCCCTTTAAGGAGCTGTACTGATCGTCGCTAACCAATGGCCCGGTTCGCTATGCGTATATAAGCCCATTGAGAAGAGGGGCTTGCGGGGGGCAAGGTTTAAAGGAGTCAGGGCTTGCCAAGCCCTGTTGCCAACTCCAAAAAGCTGCTGCTTTCGTTGAGTCCCTCATTGACTGGTGCCTCTTAAATCCGTACGCCGTGTTCTGGCTCTTGCTCTGAGCCTCGGGTTTGTTACGGCGGCTCAGGCTGAGTCGCGTATGGAACGCTTGCTGAAGCCTTACTCCACGACAGGCGTCTGGCTGACCAACAGTCCCAGCACTCTCTATTACGAACGTGACCGCATCGCTGAAGCGATGAAGGAGCTCCAGGCGGCCGGCTTTAACCGTGTTCTGCCGAATGTCTGGAGTCGTGGCGCCACCTTTCACCCAAGCGCGTATGCGCCGGTGGAGCCTTCGTTGCGAAAGGCCGGCGTTGCCATCGATCCGATCTGCACATTGGTTGATGAAGGTCGCAAGCGCGGCATTCAGGTGATGCCCTGGTTTGAGTACGGGCTGATGGAGCCCGCGACGTCTCAGGTGGTGCAGCACAACCCCGAATGGGTGCTCGCCCGTGCCGATGGTCAGCGGTGGATGACCATGCATGGCAGCCATCGCATGGCCTGGCTGAATCCCGCCCATCCAGCGGTGAAAGAAAGGTTCATTGGTCTTGTGTTGGAAACCCTGAAGCGCTGCCCAATGCAGGGATTGCAGCTGGATGACCATTTCGCCTGGCCGGTGCAATTCGGTTACGACGGCTTTACGGCGGATCTTTATGAGCAGGAGACAGGCAGCCCACCGCCCCTGGATCACACCAATCATGAATGGATGTCATGGCGGCGCCGAAAACTGACGCAACTGCTGCGGGACCTGCGCTCCCGTCTTCAACAGGACGGCCTGTCCAGTCGGATCAGCCTGTCCCCTGGACCATTCAGGCAGTCTTACAACCTTTGGCTGCAGGACTGGAAGCTGTGGGCCTTCGGCGAGCTGATCGATGAACTCGTTGTACAGAACTACGCCTATTCCGTGAAGGGTTTTGCGCGTGATCTGGATCAGCCGGCTCTGCTCAAGGCTCGGGAGTGGAAGCTTCCCATCCAGATCGGAATCCTGGCGGGCTTTGGTCAACGCACCACCTCCACAGCGGATCTACAGGCCAAGGTGCGCCTGGCTCGTGATCGCGGTTTTGGTGTGATTTTCTTTTACTGGGAGGGTCTCTGGGGACGCCATGTGCCTGAACATCAGCGAATTCAGCGTTTCCGGGATTTACAGCAACTGGGATCTCAACCTTGAAGGACAGGGTTCGCAGCCATGACAGAAACAGAGCTCAATCGTCTGCGAGCCAAGCTGCGTCGCCTTGATCTCACTGAAGCGGCAATCAACTCCTGCTTGCACAAATTCGAGGCCGATCTTGAGACCTACGCCTCCGCATCAAAGGTGATCGATGCTTGGGAAGGCCCGCCTGATCCCTCCCAAACGGTGCTGCAGGCCCTGGCCTGTGGTTTGATTGCGGCGGTGCTGGGCGGTTGGTTCGCATCTGTGTCCTGAAACAACGTCGTGAAACGACGGCTTGAAACGACCAACCGAAATTCATTCCCGACGTTCAAGCCCTGGAACTGGTTCTGTTCAGCGGTGGAGTGGCACTCACCTGTTCAGTGCTCGTCCTTTCATTTGGTCGCACCGATCGAGCCGAGCGTGAGAGAAGTGGCCGCCGACGGATGCGCAAGCGCCTCAATCGAATGCTGTGGCTTCCACCGGACTGATTACGGCCGGCGAAGGAACAGCAGCACCATGCAGAGAACTCCGATAAGGGGGCCTGGGGGTAGATCCAGCAGCACCGCAAGCATCATCCCTCCACCACAGAGCAAGAGCCCCGTACCAGAAGATTTCAGGATCAGGTTTCGCAGGCTGGTGCTGCGTTCCACATGAACCAGCACTGGGGCGCATAGCAGACCGATCACCAGCACGATGCCAACGGCCGTGATGGCGCTGATGACCACCAGTGCCGTAATCACGATCGCGGTGAAACGGATCTGACTGACGGGACGTCTTGCTGCAAGAGCTCCTTCGGGATCGACACCGATGAACACCAGATCCTGGTAACGGTTGGAGAAAAAAAGCACAAGGGCGAGGGCTGCGACGCCGGTGCGGACCAGATCAATACCTCCTGCGGCAAGGATGTCGCCGAACAGAATTGACTCGAGATCGATACGGGCCTTCAGCAGGGGCACCAGCAGTACACCCAGGGCTGTGAACCCAGCCAGCACGGTGTTCATCGAACCCTCCTCGCGCCCTCGGAAGCGTTGGTTCAGGCGCTCCGCTACTAGGGCGCCGATCAGGCCACTGATTACCCCCCCAATACTTGGATCCACTTCCAAGGCGAGAGCTACCACAAGCCCTGGCAGCACAGAATGGGCCATAAGGTTGGCCAGCAGGATGCGCCGCTGTGTGATCAACAGCGAACCTGCTGCCGGACAGATGCTGCCGACCATCAGGGCCATGAGGAGAGGTGTCGCCCACCAGAGGTCAAATTCAGCCACAGCAGTCCCCCATCACACTGTCCATATCGCTGATCGTGTTACGGACCTGGGCTGGAGTTCCGTTGGCGACGAGTTGACGATCGATCACCAGAACGCGGTCGTAACTGTCAAGGGCCTTGCCCCAGTCATGGCTGCTGACCAACAGTGTTTGACCGATCTCTGCCTGTTGGCGCATCACATCAAGTAAATGAGCTCGAGTGGGTGGATCAATGGCGCTGTAGGGCTCATCCAATAACAGGATGTCGCTCTCCTGTATCAGTGCTCTGGCGAGCAAAACCCTTTGTTGCTGTCCACCGGAGAGCTGGTTGAGGCGTCTGGATTCCATTCCATCCATGCCGACAAGCTTCAGGAGCTGTTCGACGGAACGCCCTTCTTTAGACCTTTTGTTTGACGTCTTGCCCAGTTTCACCATCTGCTGGACGGTGATCGGAAAACTCCAATCGACAGCTGCCTTCTGTGGCATGAGAGCAACGGATCCGTTGCACTTGACGCATCCATCGCAGCAAGGCAAACGGCCTTGCAAAAGGTGCAATAACGTTGATTTCCCAGCTCCATTCGGTCCAACCAATGCTGTCAGGGTCCCAGGTTTCAACTGGAAGGAGATGCTGTTGATAACAAGCTTCTGCCCGTAACCAAAGCTGAGCTGGTTGACCGTCAGAACAGGATTGTCGTTGGGTGTCGGAGAACTCAAAATGCTGCGGTGGTCGATTTACTCACTGGTTTTCCTGGCAGGGACAAGACCAGCTTACTGGCCAGAATGAGAATCATTCTCACATGTTCTTTGCCGATTCTTGCTATGCGCTTCCGAGTTGCAATATCGGGACTTGCGCTTTTGGGGCTTGCTCAATCGCCTGCATCCTCATCTCAGCTTGATGTTGTTGCCGTCGACGGGACGCTTTGCGACCTAACTTCCACTTTGGTTGGTTCTGCGGCTCATGTCACCTGCCTGATTCCACCTGGAGGTAATCCGCATGGATATCAGCTCAAACCCAGTGACCGCCAAACTTTGGCCAAGGCTGCACTGATTCTGCACAACGGGTTTGATTTAACGCCCGCTGCAAACAAAATTTTTTCTTCTGCACCTATTGTTGCGGTTGGTGAAAAAGTTTTGCCGAATTATCAAGGCAATGACCCTCATGTCTGGCACGATCCGACGACTTCGGAAGGGATGGTTCGTGTTATTTCAGCTGAGCTTTCAAAAATCCTGCCTGATGCAGAGCAGGCAGCTTTGACGGAGCGAACAACCCAAGCTGTTTCTGTTTTCAGTGGTCTTAGCCAGTGGGGTTCGGCTCAGTTTGCTGCTCTCCCTGAAAATCGGCGAGTCATAACGACCGATCACAGGACTTACAGCCATATGGCAGATCGTTTTGGTTTCAAAGAAATTGCGATGCTCGACAGCCACACCACAGGAGGTGTGCTGCGTCCATCTAGTCTTAAGGCAATCAGCGATGAAATTAAATCATCTGGTTCTCTTGTAATTTTCAAGCCTTCGTACGAGCCTACAAAAACATTGAAGCGCATCAGTAAACGCAGTGGAGTACCAATTAGTACTAATAGACTAGAAGGTGAAGGGGTTTCCCCTGGGGAAACAGCTGTTTCCACAGCCGTTTTAAATATCTGCACGATGGTGAATGGTCAGAATGGTCAGTGTGATCAAGCTAGTGGTGATCGTTTAGTGAATAGTTGGAAGTCAATTCGTTAATCATTATTTTTCTGCTCTCTTCTGTTTCCTTTTTTCTCCTTATCTGTGTCTCTCTTTAGTACTCGCATTAAGTTTCTGTTGATCGGTTTGTTGATGCTTCCCTTCGCATCATCACCACCTGCCTTGTCTCACGGCTCCCATGGTGGAGGGGAATCTGAGCTAGAGGCTGGAGAATTCGACTTCACTCCAATCGTTACGATTGAAGCCCATGGTGGTTTCGATACCAACCTTGAGGGTGAACCCAAGCATTACGCGCTGGACGGTTTAGTCGGTGGTGCATTCAGTTGGGGCCTCGGAAATGGTGCAATCCTTTCAATCGAGGCTGCAGTTGGACCTTCACTTGTTTGGGGAGAGGCTGAGCACTTCTACGGAAAAGTCCACGTTCACGATCACGACGAT
>QCUJ01000016.1 GCA_003210795.1 Synechococcus sp. AG-679-B05
ACACCCTTGAGGAAGCAGCTGACGAAACCGGTGTTTTCGGCCATCGTGTGCGCCTTCTTGGTGCCTTCACGAAGCTGAGCGGCCAGGGTTACGGACATTGGAAATCAAGCGACAACCTTTGACAAAACCCTATAAGCAGTGGTCCCTTCGTCGAACAAAGCCGTTGCGAAGGGTTACGCCGCTGTATCGGACGCTTCTGAACCACTGAACAGATCGAACAGGTCGCGGCAGATCTGGTGAAGATGATCACCAATGGGGTTGGGGCAGATGAGGACCTTCCGGGTTCCAGGATCCGACCGTCGCCAGACGCCAGCGTTCGCCCTCGTAGTAGGTAATGCCTCGTATGAGGACACCCAACAATTGGAGTCCACGAGCCTCGGCACGTGGTTAAACACTCAACTGCAGCAACAGGCTGCGGCATTGCAAGAGAGGAGACCCATCGGGGAAGTGAAAGGCAAGGTCGAGCGATTCAGGTTCATGCCATAGACGGGTCAGGCGATCGTCCAACCAAAGCGTGAGATTCACCTGAGCCGCAGGAAAGTGATGCCGCAGCAAGGTGACGACGGAGGCCAGGGCTTGCCTCTGTTCAACACTTTCAACCGACTCACCCGCTTTCACAAAACTTGCTAGGCATCCGACCATGCTGAAGAGGCTCGCTAACCGACGCCGTTACGGTTGCGCCAGGTTCACAATTCCATGACCCGCGCGCTGCACATCGGCCTGCTGGGAGCCATGCCGGAGGAGATCGGCTCAGATCTGAGCCATCTGCGGCAGCTCAGCAGCAGCACGCACGGCGACCTCACGCTTCATCACGGTGTCTGGGGTGATGGCATCCAGCTGACCCTGGCCTGGAGCGGCTGGGGGAAGGTCTGCGCAGCACGCGCGGCGACCCGACTTCTGGCCGCGGCCCCAGATCTCGACCTGCTGATTTTCACCGGGGTAGCGGGAGCAGCCAACTCAGATCAAAACCAGTGGGACATCCTGCTGGCCGATGCGGTAGTGCAGCACGACATGGACGCCAGTCCGCTGTTTCCCCGCTTCACCCTTCCTCCCCTGAATCGGGACCGGTTGGAGCCGGAGCCAGACTGGTTCACCTGGTCAGTCCAGGCATTGAAGAGCGCAGCAGGCAATGGGGAGCTTCAGGGTTTCGGTGGCGTCAGCTCGGGATTGATCGCCACCGGAGATCGCTTCATTGGGGATGCCTCCCTTAGGCAGGAGCTTCGGGACGCCCTACCGGGCCTGCAAGCGGTTGAGATGGAGGGCGGTGCGGTCGCTCAAGTGGCCGAACAGGAAGGGATTCCCTGGCTTTTGATCCGCGTGATCTCCGATGGGGCAGATGAGAGCGCCGCCCAGAGCTTCACCGATTTCGTGCAGGTGTACGAGCAGCAAGCCTGGAGGCTGATCGAGGCCTTACTTCGCCGGCTGAACAACCCATGAACTCCACGGTCCTGCTGAACAAACTCGGCCGGTACGGTGCCATCGGCGTGCTGGCAGCGGCGGTGCACACGGGGGTGCTTCTGTTTCTGGGCAGCGGGATCGCGTTGTACCTGGCCAATCCGATCGCCTTTCTGGCTGCATCGATTGCGGGGTACTTCGGTCATGCTCTGGTGACCTTTCGAGAGGAGACCGGCGGCCGTCGCTTCGCGCGTCGTTGGCTGCTGCTTCAGTACGGCGTGAATCTCAGCGTCTGCGCATTGCTGCCCCTGGTGCAGGCTCCAATGCTGGTGCTGGTGTTCACGCCGACGATACTGAATGCATTGATTTGGAACAGGGCCGCAACGTTCAGCCGGGATCAACAAATCAGCGCGGGAAATCAGGCTCTCCATGCCGATGACCTCGGACTGACACCCGGAGTGGATCAAGCCATTCTCGCGTTGATGAGCACAGGGCAATTGGATGGAGCCAGTCTTCTGGTGAATGGTCCAAGCGCCACTTCAGCCGTTTCGGCATGGAAGGAGATTGCATCCCGCCAGCCTTTGACGTTGCACCTCTGTCTTAGTGAAGGCCCAACACTGGAGCATTGCCAGAATCTGCCTGCCAGCTTTGGGCAGCTGCTGCTGGCTTCGTTCTGGCCACCCCAGGGCCGCCAACTGCGACCTCAGCTGAAACGGGCCATCCGTCATCAGATTCAGCGCTACCAAGAGCTCACCGGTGAATCGCCGCAGCGTCTCGATGGCCACCAGCACATTCACCTCGTGCCGCTTGTGTTGGATGTGGTACTGCAACAGCGAGAAATTCGCTGGGTCCGCACCACCAGCGAGCCGCTGCCCTCGAACCTGCCGCTGAAGCTCTGGCTGTCCGCGGTGCGGAACGGTGGACTGCTCAAGTGGCTGGTGCTTCAGCTGCTCACAGCCTTGGCCCGACCCCGACTCAGGACTTGCGGGATCGACACCAACCCGCATTCGCAGGTGTGCTTTTCACAGGCCGCATTGCCGGTGAAACGCTGGAGGCCGCTATCGGTGCACTAGAAGAAGGCGACCTGGTGCTGGCTCATCCCGCAGCAGCAGAGGAGGAGGTGACATTGCTCCAAGAAGGGTTTGGACTCTCCTCAACGTTCCTCGAATCAAGCTGGCGCCAACGCGAATGGCATGCACTTAAGAGTCGTGCACTGCGCGAACAAAGTAGTGAGGACGACGTTTGACGTTGGTATAAATCCTACCGATGTATTCCCCAAGAACGCCGATACCGATCAGCTGAATGCCGCCCAGAAACAGAATCGCCACGATCAGTGAGGCGTAACCCGGCAGATCCGCACCGATCAGCAGGGTGCGCAACACGATCAAAGCGGCATAGATAAAGCTCAGCAGCGAGATCACCGCACCGATCACACCCCAAACTTTCAGCGGCTTCACCGTGAAGGAGAAGATGCCGTCAAGGGCATAACGCCAGAGCTTGAGCGAGCTCCAGGAACTCCTCCCACCAGCCCTGGCCATGCGGCTATAGAAAATTTCAACGCTGCGGTAACCCGTCCAGGGCATCAGTCCTTTGGAAAAACGTGTGGCCTCCCTCATCTGGGTCACGGCTGCCACCACCGGTGCGCTGAGCAGTCGGAAATCGCCGGCACCCTCCTGCAGCTGAATCGAGTCCACCAGACGATTGAACACCCGATAAAACCAAGAAGCCGTGGCCACTTTCATCAGGTCCTCCTCATCGCGGTCATCCCGCACCGCCGTCACCACCTCGGCTCCCTCTCGCCAGGCGGTAGCCATGGCGGGGATGCGCTCCGGTGGATGCTGCAGATCCGAATCGATCAAGATCACTGCACCGCAGCGACCATCAGCAAATCAGGGGCAGCCAACATGGCAGCCTCCTTGCCGAAATTGCGGGTGAGTTCGAGCAGGGTCACGCCCGCTCCAGGATGAGCACGCTGCTACGTCCGGATCTCGGCCACCGTGGCATCACTGGAGCCATCATCAATCAACAGAAGATGATTCACATCGGGTTGAACCAGCACCCGCTCAATGAATTGGGTGATCACCCGTGACACGTTGAAGCACGCTGCCACCACCCAGAGCTGCTCGCTGGCCATCACATCACTTGAGGTGCAAAAGAAACCGTAGGGCTACCCGCACGGTCATAGGCTCGGCCTGCTGATGCCCGAGCAACCATCCATGGCCCAGTTTGAGAAGCTCACCGTCCCCAGCCAGGGCACTCCAATCCGCTTCGAGAACGGTCAGCCCGTGGTGGCCAGTGATCCGATCATTCCCTTCATTCGTGGCGATGGCACGGGCGTTGACATCTGGCCCGCCACCCAGCAGGTGCTCGACGCTGCAGTGGCCAAGGCCTACGGCGGGAGCAAGCGCATCGAATGGTTCAAGGTCTATGCCGGTGATGAGGCATGCGACCTCTACGGCACGTATCAGTATCTGCCGGAGGACACCCTCGAAGCAATCCGAACCTATGGCGTCGCCATCAAAGGTCCGCTTACCACACCCGTGGGAGGAGGCATCCGTTCGCTGAACGTGGCCCTGCGACAGATCTTCGACCTGTACTCATGCGTGCGGCCTTGCCGCTACTACGCCGGCACCCCGAGTCCTCACAGGCGGCCGCAGGATCTGGACGTAATCGTTTACCGGGAGAACACCGAAGACATCTACATGGGTGTTGAGTGGGCAGCTGACGATGCCGTCGGTCAGGAGCTTCGCAAGCACCTCAATGAGGTGGTGATCCCCGCCAATGGCAAGCTCGGCAAACGCCAAATCCCCGAGGGCTCAGGCATCGGCATCAAGCCGGTGAGCAAGCACGGCAGCCAGCGCCACATCCGCAAGGCGATACAGCATGCCATGCGCCTTCAGGGGAACAAGCGCCACGTCACCTTGGTGCACAAGGGCAACATCATGAAATTCACAGAAGGGGCCTTCCGTGACTGGGGCTACGAGCTGGCCACCACCGAATTTCGTGATGTCTGCATCACCGAGCGGGAGAGCTGGATTCTCGGCAACCTCGAAAAGGATCCATCGCTGAGCGTGCAGGCCAACGCCCGCATGATCGAGCCTGGCTACGACAGTCTTACGCCCGAGAAAAAGTCTGACATCGACGCCGAAGTACAAGCAGTGATCGACTCCATCGGCAGAAGCCACGGGAATGGTCGCTGGAAAGACATGGTTCTCGTGGATGACCGCATCGCCGACAGCATCTTCCAGCAGATCCAGACCCGGCCCCAGGAGTATTCAATCCTCGCCACGCTCAACCTCAACGGCGACTACATCTCCGATGCCGCAGCTGCAATGGTGGGTGGTCTGGGCATGGCCCCTGGCGCCAACATCGGTGAGAACGCGGCGATCTTCGAGGCAACCCATGGCACGGCGCCCAAGCACGCCGGCCTCGACAGGATCAATCCAGGCTCGGTCATCCTCAGCGGCGTGATGATGCTGGAGTTCCTTGGTTGGCAGGAAGCCGCAAACCTCATCACCAAGGGACTGAGTGCCGCTATCGCTGATAAGCAGGTCACGTATGACCTGGCCCGGCTGATGGAGCCGCAGGTCGACCCAGTGAGCTGCAGCGGCTTCTCTAAAGCAATCATCCAGCGGTTCTGAGGACACTCCTGAGCAGGAGAAAATGAGCCTGATCAATACAGTCTCTCCTGGGTTAAATCACCCCAATCAAGGCAGACAAGCCTTTTTCTAAAACAAGAACCAGATCAATCAATCGCTTTAATTAGCAGTTACTGCGACAAATCGACCATGGCGGAACACGAGGGACGAAATATTCCATACATTCATGCTAAAAACTTTTAATGCGAGATATATTGAAAATATTGCAGATCCATGCTGCAAAGCCAACCAGATCAGACAAGCTTTGTCTATCTTTTCAAGGATTGTGCCATTGGCCGCGAGCTGAAAATGAGAAATGACCGCTTGGAGGAGCTTAAAAAGGGGCTGATTGCAATCGTAGGCCAGCAACAGGTCTTGACTGACGATCAAAAAACAAGGCCCTATCGAACAGGCATTCGTGTCGGCAAAGGTGTGGCCTGCGCTGTTGTAATCCCAGGAAATTTATTGCAGCTATGGCAAGTGCTGAAGCTCTGTGTCCAGCTGGACAAAATCATCATTATCCAAGCGGCTAACACGGGCCTCACGGGAGGCTCCACGCCCGATGGTGATGACTACGACAGAGATGTTGTCATCATCAGCACCTTAAACCTCGATCAACTGATCCTTTTGAATCGTGGAACCCAGGTTGTCGCAGCTGCAGGTTCAACGTTGTATCAACTTGAAGAGAGGCTCGCAAAACTCGGCAGAGGCCCACACTCAGTCATTGGCTCCTCTTGCATCGGGGCGTCGATTGTCGGCGGTATCTGCAACAATTCAGGCGGAAATCTGGTCAACCGCGGCCCCGCATATACCGAATACTCCCTATTTGCACGCCTACGAGCAGATGGAGAGCTTGAGCTAATTAATCACCTAGGAATAGAACTCGGAGAAACTCCAGAAGACATTCTGACAACTCTTCAACAAGTCAACTTCAACACAGAAGCATTACCGGAATGCCAGGGTCAAGCATCTGACCAAGACTACAAAAACCGCGTTCGAGACATTGAATCCCCAGTTCCAGCCCGATTCAATGCTGACAAAAGACGATTACAGGAAGCCAGTGGTTGCGCGGGAAAACTGGCTGTATTTGCTGTTCGCCTGGATACATTTCCAAAGCCCGAGGAAGAACAGATTTTTTATGTTGGCACAAATCAACCTCAACACTTAACGACTTTACGCAAACAAATCCTCTCAAATTTCAAGCAACTACCAGACATGGGCGAATATCTTCATCGCAGCTATTTTGACGGCGCTGATTTTTACTGTAAAGACGCTTATCTTGCCATTAAATATTTTGGCACGGGATTTATACCCACGCTGTTCAGTATCAAGCGACAGGTTGACCAAATTGTTTCGCAATGGCCCCTACCCTTATTCCAGGATCACTTTTCTGACAAGGCATTACAGTTCGCAGCCCAATTATTCCCCGATCATCTACCAGCCAGGATGAGGGAATATCGAAATCAGTATGAACATCACATGATCATTTTAGCCAGTGATCATTCGATCCAAGAAACAAAAGAACTGCTCCAGCAAAGCTTCGCAAGAGCTGACGAGGAATGTTCCTATTTTGAATGCAGTGAGTCGGAAGGAAAAGCAGCTTTGCTACACCGATACGTTGCAGGGAATGCCCCGGCTCGCTATCAAATTCTAAACGCAAATGAATCCGGAGAACTTCTCCCTTTAGATGTAGCATTGCCCAGGAATTGCGAAACATGGTACGAGATACTTCCTCAGGAAATTCTCTGCCAAATGGCCGAGACGTTCCAGATGTCCCATTTTTTATGCATGGTTTTTCATTGGGACTTTGTTGTAAGGAAAGGAGTAGATGCTGCTGATTTAAAAGCAAAGATCCTCAGCATTCTCGACAAAGCAGGTGCGAAGTATCCTGCAGAGCACAATGTTGGACACTTGTATAAAGCCGAAACAGACCTCTCTAATTTCTACAAAAAGATCGATCCCACTAACAGCTTCAATCCTGGCATTGGGAAAATGTCAAAACTCAAAGATCACCAATAAGCCTTCTCAGCATTAACAAACCCATCAAAGCCAAAATATATGAATTATTAAGCATCAATCCTGCGATTGCCTGCATGGCAGTACAATGAAGAAGATTAACTTGTCCAGACGCCTGGAATGAATCAAAATGTCTCCGCTCCCAGAGTGGTAAATATCTCTGATCTCCGTGACCTAGCGAAGAAACGTTTGCCGAAAATGGTTTTCGGATACATTGATAGTGGAGCAGATAGAGAGCAAACATTAGCGCAAAATTGTAGTGCTTTCAATGAAATACTTTTTCGACCTCGATGTGCGGTAGCCACGCCATCAGTTGAATTAAAAATCTCGGTTCTCGATCAAACTTTTGAGCTTCCATTCCTGCTTGGACCAGTCGGCAGCAGCAGAATGTTTTACCCAAAAGGGGAGGTGGTCGCTGCAAGAGAGGCAGGAAAAGCTGGCACGGGTTACACCCTCTCAACACTCTCAGGATGCCTACTTGAAGATGTCAAACAGGCCACCAACTGCCCCGCCTGGTATCAGCTTTATCTGCTTGGGGGACGGGACGTTGCCCTGAAAACCATTGCGAGAGCAAAAGCAGCCGGCTTTTCTGCAATCGTCTTGACGATTGACACTCCGGTTTCAGGATTGCGTGAACTTGATGTGCGCAATGGAACCAAGGAACTTCTATCTCAGAACCCCCTGACAATGTTGCCGTTTCTACCTCAGATGCTGGCAAAACCTTGTTGGTTAACCCAGTGGTTTGGCGACGGGGGGCTGATGAATTTTCCCAATGTTCAACTGGACGATGGGCCTATGGGATATACCGAGATTGGTCCCGCCCTAGAACAATCTGTTGTCACGTGGGATGACCTGAAATGGATCCGGGAAGCCTGGGGAGGCAAGTTAATCATCAAAGGCGTTCACATTGGAGACGACGCCCGAAAGGCCATTGACCTCGGAGTTGATGCTGTTGTTGTCTCCAATCATGGTGCACGTCAACTGGATAGTGTGGCACCCACAATTCGAGTCCTTCCTGAAATTGTTGATGCCGTCAATGGTGAAATGGATGTGCTTCTCGATGGTGGGATTCGTCGCGGGAGTGATGTCGTCAAGGCATTTTGTCTGGGTGCCAAAGGCGTTCTGATTGGCAGGGCCTATGCCTACGGACTTGCCGCCGGAGGTGGCCCAGGTGTGGCAAGGGCGATTGAAATTTTGAAGACAGATGTGGTGAGAACAATGAAATTGCTTGGGTGCGATTCTGTTCACAACCTTGATCGTTCATACGTGCAGATACCATCTGCCTGGGAGTGCTGAAGGGAGTTAAATCCTGGGTTACCTCCCAATGCATCTGAACCTCAACTGGCAGGTTCTCATGCAGTCTGCACTTCAATTTTCAATTGAAAACAACTACAGATGGTGACCAGCAATCCTCAGGCCCCATACTCCATCAGCAGCCAGGCCTGCCTGAGTGTTTCAGGATCACCGAGATTTCCTGGAAAAGTGACCACCGGCAAAGCCGCGGAAAAATCTGCTGAGTGATCGGCTCCCACCATCGCCAACACCAGTGACAAACCTGGCAGAAGCTGCCCTTCAAGATCAACAGAGGAGAGATCAAACCCATCCCGCAGAAGGGTTCCTGTCGTGATTCCACCCTTGCTGATCACATAGCCCAGTTGGGGCACAAGGCTGGCCACCAGCCTGGCCATCACTCTCGCCAGCTGCATTCCAAAAATGAGGCGCAGCTCAGCAGCCGCTTCACCGGAGCCGAAATGCAGTTCACCGCGGCTGGTGAACAGAACCGGAGTATGGCCGGAGCGCAGAACTGCCTCGATGAATCCCTGCAATTCCTTCTCCAGATCCGGCAACAACAGATCGGGCGTTCCACCCTCGAGGATGCGTGCTACCCGTGCCACCGGCAATTCCACACCGATGCACCTGGAGTCCAACAGCAGGTGTTCAATCTGTTGATCCGCCAGTCGCACATGGGAACCGACCACCACCAGTCCCGGCAAGCCGTCGCCAGAACAATCCCGCCGGCGCAATCCAGTTAGAGCTTTTGCATCGCGAGGCTGCGGCCCAAGAGGTTCAGAACCGGAATCCGCCAGTCCGTTGAGAAGGCTTGCCGCAGAACGGAACAGGAAGCGTTTGCGACCCTGCAGCTGCCGGATGGCAACACCAAGGGACTGAAGATGCTCAGGCCGCGACGCATCCACCACCACAGAACGATTGCCTCCCAGTGCCTCCAACCAGCGCACAAGTTCGGGTTCTTCGCCCTCAAGTTGCTCGATTTTCAGACGCAACACCGACGTTGCACTAATGCTTCCTCCACTCTTTTCCTCCAACCACGCGGCCAGATCACTGGTGCTGAACCCGAACAGTTGATCGCGGGCAAAAACCGTTGTGTGAACAGGCTGGTCCTGCAGAAAATGAATCCCATCTCTGGTGACACGACCACCCTCGAAAAAAGCGGGAATGTGAAAGGTCGCGTCGATGGCGCCAAAGCGAAGCGACCATTCCTTTGCCAGCACCTCCGGCTCCAGCACCCCATGACCTCGCAGAGTGGAGTCGCCACGGCTCACTAGCAAAATCGAGCTCTCAGGAATGTCTTCGAGGGTGAGAGCCTCTGCCAGGGCATTGACAATCTCACGATTGCGACGGGCTGCTTCACCAGGCGTCAGAGCCCTTGTGTTCGCGAGCACGAACAGCAGCTGTGAGGGGTGGCGCAGACCCCGACGCAGACATGCCACATCCCAGGCGAGCAACAACGGACAGCTGTGCACCGTCTGTGAACCGGTGGGATCGTCGTCAATAACAACAATCTTGAGAGGAAGCCTGCTCATGGGACCAAAAACCACACAGCGGTGATGGGTGGTTATCAGCCGATGGCATAACGGCAGCGCAGAGTCTGCACTGCGGCCGGTGCCAGCTCCAGCTTGCGATCGCCGCTGATCAAAGCCTGGCGTGGCCCGGTCCATGGCTCAAGGCAGACCATTCGGCGGGGTGGATCAGTCCAAACGACCGTTAGATCCAAAGGGGCCTGATGCTGCAACTGCAGCTGCCGTCCATTGCAGTCATCAATCAACGTCACGGGACCCGCTGGCCGACAGAGGAAATCAACACCCTGGGGCAAACAGGACAGCTGATTGGCTGTGGCGGCATCGGCCATCTCCAGATGATTCAGGCAGCGCTCCGGAAGTCCGGTCAGCCGGGTCTGCCCGAGATCACTCACATGAAAGTAGGGATGCAGTCCGAAACTGAAGGGCATCGGGCGATGTCCACGATTGAGAACCGTGGTGGTGATCTCCAGAGCGTCAGCAACAGGACGTATCTCCATCTCCAAAAGGAAAGGAAAGGGGTAGGCCTTGAGGGTGTCAGCGTTGCTGGTGAGGCTCAGGCGCACACCGCTCTGATCATCCAGCAACTGGAGCTGCCAAGGCAGATCCCGAGCGAAGCCATGTTGAGAAAGTGTGTGATCGAGGCCATCCACCTCGAGCCGATCATCCGGAAGATTGCCGCAAATCGGGAACAGCACTGGAATGCCGCCACGAATACTCTTGGAGGGATCGGCATAGCGCTCCTCATCGAAGTAGAGCACCTCTCGATCACCACAGCGCCATGCACTGACGAGGCCACCTCGCTCGGGGATGACCCGCAGACGATCGCCACTGGTGGGATGCAGGAACTCCCAGTGGCTGTAAGGAACCTTTTGCTGCGTAAGCGTCATCGGCATCCGCCGCGAAACAGAGGTGTTTCTTATGAGATAGCTACCGGATCCTTCCCTGACGGTGCTGGCGGTGATTCCAAGTTTTTCAACCACTCCTGTAACGCCGCATTCACCTGATCCGGCACTTCATCATGGGGGCAATGACCCGCCTCCAGAACAACCTCCGTGGTGGCAGTTGGAGCGTGACGTTGAAAGGTAGAGCGTCTCCCGGGAGCATTGATCCAGGGATCACGGATCCCCCATAACAGCAGCAGGGGAGCTGTGAGCTCAGCGAACAGCTCATCCAGGGGTTGTCCGGTTGGGATATCAAACACTGTCCTGAACACGCCGAACGCTCCAGGATCGAGGGATGGCCGACGGATCGACTCCACCAACCAGTCATCGACGTTGGTTTTGTCGACGTACACCTGGTTCAGAGTGCGGCGGATGGTGGCGGGACGACGCAGGTTCTCGAAAAGAAGCCGCTGCAGCAAAGGATTTTTCAACAGAGCCGTGCTGATGCTCTTGCGGGCGATGGCGGCCCAACCCTGAGGAGACTTTTGCTCATCGCTGAAGGGGCCCGCCGCATTCAGTAGCACCACACCAGCGCAATCCTGTTTCAAGGCAGCACCAGCGGCCAATGCAGCAAAACCGCCAAGTGAATTTCCAGCAATCACCGTGGGACGGCCGATGACCTCCCTCACGTAATGAACCAGCTGATCACGCCAGAGGGCTCCCCCATAGCTCAAATTTCCTGGCTTGGCGCTGCGGCCAAACCCCAGGAGATCCAGGGCATATACAGAGTGACTTTCACTCAGAACGGGGATGTTGTGACGCCAGTGGTCGGTTGATGCACCAAACCCATGAACCAACAACAACGCAGGGCGATCGGATCGGTCCTGATCAGGGTGCTGCTGAACCGTGTGCACGGCATGGCCGAGATGGCTCCAGTTGATGCAATCCACAACCAACTTCAAGTAGCGCGATGCTAAGCAGCATTGAACCGGGCTGGATGGAGAGCTACGAGGTGATCAACGGCCCTCTGGCCGATGCGGCCGTGTGGCGTGGCGGACTGCTCTGGGCGTTAGCCCTGTATGTGCCGCTGAGTGCGCCCTTAAGCCGATTGGAATCAAGCCTCGAGGAAAGCAAACTGCCTGAGTCTTTACGGCAACCCACTTTGGTGATCAGCAGTCTGCTGTTGGCCCTCGCCTTTGGCGTGGTGACACAGCTTGGATTGAGTTGGGTCCTTGGCCCAGGCTGGGCCTCCAGCCTGGGTGTCGTAGCCGTGGGCTGGAGTGCACTTCTGGTGCTCGCCAGCGGCGGAGAAGACTGATTTAAGACGCTTCCCCCAGCGGATTCCCAACAAATTCTTCGGGCACCTGATTGCCATCCTCTGGTGGCTTGTCTTTCAACACCAGTCGCAACAGAACCGGCGCAAGGAATGTGGTGCCAATCACCATCAACAGGATCGCTGCTTCCAGACCAGGGCTGAGCAGCTTAGCTGCTGTGCCCAGACCAAGGAAGATCAAACCAACCTCCCCACGGGGCAACATGCCCAGACCCACAACCAAGTGATTCGTCTTCTGCTTGCCAAACACCGCCCAACCAGCGACCACCTTTCCGATGATGGCAACCACGAACATGAAGGCTGCAATCACCAGTGCCGAACGCGATTCGGGATCGGAAGGGTTGATCACTGAAAGATCCATCCCCGCACCCACCAGCACAAAGAACACCGTTGCAAAGAGGCCAACGATGGGTGTGACAGCCGTCTGGATTTCGTGGCGATGCTTTGAGGTGCTGGCAATCAATCCAGCCGCAAATGCACCAAGGGCGGCCTCCAATCCAATGGCCGTCGCAATGAAGCAGCTGGCTCCAAGCAACAGATACGAGCCGACCAATTTGGCCTCAGGTGCCTTGAGCTGATCGATCATCCAATCAAAGGCGGGAGCAGCCTTGCGACTCAGCAGAAGGGCAACCACCACAAACAACACTGCCGCAACCACCAATTGGATGATCGGAGCGATTTCCAGGCTGCCACCAGCCGCCAGCGACACGACCACCGCCAAAATCACAATGCCCAGAATGTCGTCGAGAACTGCTGCTCCGATAACGATCTGTCCCTCTCGGGTGCGTAGATATCCCAACTCACCGAACACACTGGCTGTGATGCCGATACTGGTCGCCGTCATGGAGGCACCGGCAAAGATCGCTTGAATCGGGTCCACATGAAACAAGGCCATCAGTCCGAATGTGCCGAGGGCAAAAGGAAGCACCACACCCGCCACAGCGACCGAAAACGCCTGAGCACCGACGGCCATCAGTTCTTCAAGCTCACTCTCCAGACCCGTTAAAAAGAGGAGGGAATAAAGCCCGAGATTGGAGACGGACCTCAACGATCCGAATCCCTCGTTGTAAATCGACGAGACCTCCTCTGGAGGCACGTGAGCCAGCCCCCCTACGGCGTTGGCAAAGGAATTATTGAGCTCCACCTGAGTCTCGGGCGGCACCAACAGATGCAATCCGGAGGCGCCGATGATCACTCCGGCCAACAACTCGCCAAGGATTGTCGGCAACTCAAAACGAACCAGTATTTCTGCAAGCGTTCGGGCTGCCACAAAAATCAGCACGAAACGGAGCACACCGATAAGTGTTTCGGCGACTTCAAAGTCATGGCTGCTGATTTCGCTCAGCAGGGCAGGAAACAGCATGGAGCTGCGCAGCACGTAAGCCAGACATTAGTGGTGGATTCCGATTGAGACGCCTCACAAATGGTCCGGATCGTGCAAAACACACCTGCATCCGAAGACCTTCACGTGCAGAAAGACATCTGACGGCTACCTTCCTTTCAAACAGAGGTACTACCTGGAACTCGAGAGCAATGACGAGCTCCGGGGTTTCCTGCCACAGAAGACGCTCCAATCGCTTCGTACTTTCCCGTCCCTTCTTCCGTCACTCATGACGTCCCCTCAACCCCTCGATCTGCGCCTTCCCACCCCCGGCTGTTACAACGATCCAGAACGGGCCGGCCTCGATGCCAAGAGCGTGTTCGACGGCATGACCGAGCATCTGTTCTTCACGCTCGGAAAGCTCGCACCCACCGCCAGCCGCCATGACCTTTACATGGCGCTGAGTTACGCGGTACGCGATCGGCTAATGATGCGTTACCTCGCCACCACTGAGGCGATGCGGGCGCATCCGCAGAAATCTGTGGCCTATCTCTCCGCGGAATTCCTGATTGGCCCACAGCTCAACAGCAACCTGCTGAACCTTGGTATCCAGGAGGAAGCCGAAGAAGCACTGCGCAACTTCGGGATCGAATCGCTGCAGCAGATCCTCGATGTGGAGGAAGAGCCAGGACTCGGAAATGGTGGTCTGGGACGCCTCGCGGCCTGCTATATGGAGTCGCTGGCCAGCCTGAAGATCCCAGCCACCGGATACGGCATCCGCTATGAGTTCGGAATCTTTGATCAACTGATCCGAGACGGATGGCAGGTTGAGATCACCGATAAATGGCTGAAAGGCGGCTGGCCATGGGAGCTGCCCCAGCCCGATGAAGCCTGCTTCGTGGGCTTCGGCGGACGCACAGAGAGTTATATCGACGACAAAGGCAACTACCGCTCCCGCTGGATCCCCGCGGAACATGCCATCGGCATCCCCCACGACGTTCCAGTGCTGGGGTATCGCGTGAATATCTGCGATCGCCTGCGGCTCTGGCGGGCCGATGCCACGGAAAGCTTCGACTTCTACGCCTTCAACATCGGCGACTACTACGGAGCTGTTGAAGAAAAGGTTGGCAGCGAAACCCTCTCCAAGGTGTTGTATCCCAACGACGGCACCGACGAAGGCCGTCGCCTACGGCTGAAACAGCAGCACTTCTTCGTGAGCTGCTCCCTTCAGGACATGCTGCGCAGCCTCGACAACCGAGGACTGCCGATCGAGGACTTCCCGCTGTACTGGACCGTCCAGCTGAACGACACCCACCCTGCTATCGCCGTGGCAGAGCTGATGAGGCTGCTGATTGACGATCGCCACATGCAATGGGAAAAGGCGTGGGACATCACCTCCCGATCAGTCGCCTACACCAATCACACCCTGCTGCCGGAAGCCCTGGAAAAATGGGATCTCGACCTGTTCGGCAACCTTCTACCTCGTCACCTGGAGCTGATTTATGAGATCAACCGTCGCTTCCTCCAGCAGCTTCGGTTGAGGTATCCCGGCAATGACGCCATTCAGCGGAAGCTATCGATCATCGACGAGGACGGCAGCAAGGCCGTTCGCATGGCCCATCTGGCCACCATCGGCGCTCACCATGTGAATGGTGTGGCGGCATTGCATTCCGATTTGGTGAAAACCGACCTGTTGCCGGAATTCGCAGCCCTCTGGCCAGAAAAATTCACCAACGTCACCAACGGTGTCACCCCCCGCCGCTGGGTCGCGCTGGCCAACCCGGAACTCTCCCAGTTGCTGGATGAGCATGTTGGTCAGGACTGGATCTCCAACATGGAGAACCTCCGCAAACTCGAAGAGCATCAAAACGACCAGGGCTTCCTGGAGCTCTGGGGAAGCACCAAGTTGTCGGTGAAACGCAAGCTGGCCGGCTACATCCATCGCAACACCGGCGTGCTAGTGGACCCTGCCAGCCTATTCGACGTTCAGGTGAAGCGCATCCACGAATACAAGCGCCAGCATCTCAATGCCCTGCAGGTGATCACCCAGTACCTGCGGATCAAAAACGGAAGGGCTGACGGCATGGCTCCCCGCACCGTGATCTTCGGCGGCAAGGCAGCTCCGGGCTATTACATGGCCAAGCTGATCATCCGTTTCATCAACGGCATCGCTGACACGATCAACGCCGATCCCGACATGGACGGGCGGCTTCGGGTGGTGTTCCTGCCGGATTACAACGTGAAACTGGGTGAACAGGTCTACCCAGCGTCTGATCTATCCGAGCAGATCTCCACCGCTGGCAAGGAAGCCTCCGGCACCGGCAATATGAAATTTGCCATGAACGGGGCTCTCACCATCGGCACTCTCGATGGGGCCAATGTTGAGATCCGCGATCTGGTGGGTGGCGAGAATTTCTTCCTGTTCGGAAAGACCGTGGAAGAAATCACCGCCCTCAAGCATGGCGGATACCGCCCGGCCGATTTCATTGCAGCCATGCCAGAGCTGCAGGAAGCCCTGCGCTTGATCGAGATGGGGCACTTCAGCAACGGTGATGGTGAGCTGTTCCGTCCGCTGCTGGACAACCTCACCGGTAATGACCCCTTCTACGTGATGGCGGACTTTGCCGACTACCTACGCGCCCAAGAAGCGGTGAGCCTGGCCTGGACCGACCGGATGCACTGGAATCGAATGTCGCTGCTGAACACAGCGCGGACCGGTTTCTTCTCCTCCGACCGCTCGATCGCCGAGTACTGCCAAAACATCTGGTCCGTCGATCCTCTCAATGTTGAGATCACCTGCGACGTTCCCTAATGAGAAGCTCTGCCTGGTCCTCAACCTCGGCAGTTCCAACCTGAAGGCAGCCCTGGTGGATTACACCGGGGTTTGACCTTGGCTCAAGAATCGAAGTCTCCGGCCCAAAGAAATCCGGAGTTGGTGCTTTGCAGCTGGCAAGCGACACACACTCGGAACCTTTCTGGGCTGATCAGCTGCGGTCAGGTAGGTCGGGAGTTTGGTGCAGCAGGCGATTCAAACGCAGCCGATCAAAGTTGAGAGGATCCGGAGCCAGCTCACCGGCGAGTTCCCTGAACTTCTGCTCGATTTCCTCGGGAACTCGCACATCAAATACACGTTCCATCAAGGCTTCGATAGAAAACAGATGGGCATTGATGTTCTCCAGGTCAGCCATGGCCTGCTGAAGGGCATCTGGAGACTCATCGGTCGCTGCAGCTGACACTGCAGGAGCTGCTCCCTGTTCCGGCTGCTGACGCAAACCCTGTTGCTTCTGCAGATCTTCAAGAACTCTGCCAGACATGGTCCGGAATGACTGCAAAGCGGCCCAATTGAGTTCCTGCTGCTGACGCAGCGTGGGGAATTCCCGGATCAACCGGTCGTGCTCGCGATAAAACCTTTGACAGTCCGGACATTGACAAGGCTCTTCCGGCACTTCAGATCCTCGGTCTGAAATCCACTATGACACCCGTCAGGCAGCGAGAGGACCGGACGCGTCTTCTCCATCAACGTCCTCCTGGACTGTTCCAGGCAAGGGAATCTCAATCGACGACACCACGCCGATCACATCCCGCAACCGCATCGAATCGGCAAACCAGCCCATCGCCTGCTCTGTGTCGCCCCGGCGCTCCGCATCTCCAGCTTGATCTTCATGGGCTTCAGCCAGCAGTGCCAACCAGCACAAGCAGCGGGCCTGAACAACTGACAGATCGAGATCTGTGGGCTGGGTGTCGGCAATCCTTTCGCTTTCCTGCTGGACAAGGAGTCGCAGCCGGAGATCGTGTAACTGGGTCATAGCACCCACCCGGTTTCAACAACCCTAGCGGTGGTGAGCGTTCTGCCCACCCCACCAGATGTAGCGGCGATTACCGATTTTGGCTGAGCTGACGGGGCTGGCGGGACTCGAACCCACGACCTACGGTTTAGGAAACCGTCGCTCTATCCGGCTGAGCTACAGCCCCAGGGGTTGATCACCCAGGTGATTTGATTATGCCCGCGAGGCATGATGAAGACTGAAAGCAGGCGAGGAGGTTGCGGTCGATCCTTTCGAGGATCGGCTGAGGAAAGTCCGGGCTCCCCGATGGCCAGGCTTGCTGGGTAACGCCCAGTGCGGGTGACCGTGAGGAGAGTGCCACAGAAACACACCGCCGATGGCCGGTTCGCCGGCACAGGCAAGGGTGCAAGGGTGCGGTAAGAGCGCACCAGCAGCATCGAGAGGTGCTGGCTCGGTAAACCCCGGCTGGGAGCAAGGCCAAGGAACGACGGTTGGCCATCAGCCCCGTTCCGTCTGAACGCGCCGCTTGAGGCCGTCGGTAACGGCGGTCCCAGATAGATAACCACCCACCCTCCTTGGAGGTGTGAACAGAACCCGGCTTATGACCTGCTTTCACCTCTTGATGCCGTGATTCCATCCCGCCAAGCGGCCCTAACCCAACTGCTGCAACGGCTCGGGATCGAGGACACGGCTGACATGACCACCCTGCTCCTAATTGACCGAGCCCTGACCCACATTTCAACAGGGCTGGAACACAACCACGAACGATTGGAGTTCCTCGGCGATGCCGTCTTACGACTCACCGCCACGGAATTCATCGACCGTCAGCACCCGACGTTGAGCGTGGGAGCCTGTTCCAATCTGCGGGCACAACTGGTGAGCGACCGCTGGCTAGCGGAACTTGGCCAACGGATCGAACTGGAGCCGCTGCTGAATCTTGGTGCCAAAGCCCAGGGCGATGCCGCGGCTCGCGACACCCTGCTTGCGGATGCAACGGAAGCCTTGATTGGAGCCATTTATTCAGGCCAAGCGAGCTTGGAGCCCATCCATCGCTGGCTCACACCCCATTGGCAAACCACCAGTGCGGCTGTTCTGAGTGCACCGCACAAATACAACAGCAAAAGCGGCTTGCAGGAATGGAGCCAGAGCCAAGGCCTGGGCCTACCGACCTACGTCACAGAACAACGGTCTCATGGCCACGGAGATCCGCATCGGTTTGAAAGCAGCGTGTGGGTTGGTGAGCGGTTACTGGCTGAAGGGCAAGGACGCTCTCGCAAAGAAGCCGAGAAGAACGCTGCAACGGCCGCCCTTCAGTCATTACCAGAAAGCAGTGCTCCACAGTGATCACAATGACGGGCGCCCTGTCGATGCCCTTTTCGACCGCAACTGGTGCAGAGCAGATCTGAACTCTGCCTGTTCTGGCGCACTCCAGACACCGTGAGAATGCCAGTTGGAATCGCGATGATCCCGAAACCGAGCATCATCACGACGGATGCCAACAGCCGCCCCAGAGCGGTTTGTGGCACCACATCGCCATATCCCACGGTTGTCATCGTGACGATGGCCCAGTACACACCGCTGGAGACCGTCTTGAACTGGGACGCCGGATTGGCGCTCTCGATCACAAAAATCGCGTAGCCCAGCACCACCTGGAGCAAAAAAACGAAGAAGAGAAAGACGCCGATGGTGCGCGCACTTCCACGCAATGCCTGGCCGAGAACCTTGGCTTCATCGATGAACTTGAGCAGCTTGAACACCCGCAGGATGCGGCCGAACTTGAACACCCAGAGCAGCAGTTCACTGCGCACCTGTGGCACAAAGAAAAAGAGCACCGCCGAGGCATCAATCAGGCCGGTGAAACTGAACAGGTAGCGGCGGGGCCGATCCACCAGAAGAAGATGCAGCAGGAAATCGCCTGCAAACACGCCCAAACAAATGTTCTGAACCCAGTCAATCCAGAGCACCTCGGTCTGACGCAGCGCTGAATTGGCAATGGGGTCTGGCTCGAGCAGGAGAGCCAGGACACTCAGCAGAATGGCTCCGAAGATCGCCGCGTTGTAAGCCCGACCCGCAGGAGTAGCCGTTTCCAGCACGGTGGTGCGAAGACGCTGTCGAAGGCTGCTTTCAGAAGCCATGGGATCAGGCCAGTTGCAGGGCCTTCAGGCGCAGGGTCACCAGCTTGTCCCAATTCCCCCCTTCAAACAGCACAGCGGCCCGATCACCACTGATTCGCTGAACGAAACCGGTGTAACCGTTGTAGATCGACGTGGCATCCTGCACGGTGACCGTGGAGCCGGGAAGGATTGGAGCTGCGGTGGTCGCCATAGCAAAGACACGGTCGGGTCTCGCGCCATTATCGGCAAAGCAACCCCGCAGGGGCATGGCCGAGCGCGATGACTGGCTAATGGTGGGAAAGCTGGTGGGAGCGCAGGGATTGCGCGGGGAGCTGAAGGTGAATCCAGCCAGCGACTTTCCGGAACGGTTCACCAAACCAGGCCCCCGCTGGCTGCGAGCGCGGAACGGCGATCAACCGGCCGAGATTCATCTCCGCAGCGGTCGACAGCTACCCGGTCGGTCCTTGTTTGTTGTTCGGATGGACGGTGTGAATGACCGTGCAGCTGCCGAGGCTCTCATTGGCCATGACCTGTTGGTGCGAGGTGACGATCGCCCCGTACTCGAAGAAGGCGAATTCCATCTGCTGGACCTTGTGGGACTGGAGGCGCGACTGAGCGAGCAAGGGGACGCGGTGGGCACGGTGACTGACCTGATCAGCGGCGGAAACGACCTGCTGGAACTGAAGCGCCCCGATGGGCGGACCCTGCTAGTGCCCTTTGTGGAA
Organism: Synechococcus sp. AG-679-B05; assembly: GCA_003210795.1. Lineage (GTDB taxonomy): Bacteria > Cyanobacteriota > Cyanobacteriia > PCC-6307 > Cyanobiaceae > Parasynechococcus. The sequence continues at coordinate 20,028 of QCUJ01000016.1, forward strand.
GCGATCGTGCCGGAGGTGCACCTTGATCAAGGCTGGCTACTTCTGACGCCCCCTCCTGGCCTTTTGGAGCTTTAAAGCCACCAGACGTTGCCCCCTCGACAACGGCACCACAAGTAGGCGAATCTTGGGTCCCGATCCGGGACAGCTGTGACCAAGACTCGCCTGATTCCAGTCATCCTCTGTGGTGGAACTGGTACGCGGCTCTGGCCCCTGTCCCGAGCCAGTTATCCAAAACAATATTGGCCCCTCAGCGGAGAGGGTGATGCAACCCTGCTGCAACAGACCCAACAACGTCTGCAAGGGTTGGACGGCCTGGAATCACCTCTGCTGATTTGCAACGAAGACCACCGCTTCATCGTGGCGGAGCAGATGCGGCAGATCGACGTGGTGCCCAGTGCCATCCTGCTCGAACCCATGGGTCGAAACACGGCTCCCGCCGTGACCGTGGCAGCGCTGCAAGCGACGGCTTGCGGCGAAGATCCCTTGTTGCTGGTACTGGCAGCAGATCACATGATTCGTGATGCTGCCGGCTTCCGTCAGGCCGTGGAATCCGGTCGCGGTGCGGCCGAAGCAGGACGACTTGTGACGTTCGGCATCGTGCCGACGGCTCCGGAAACCGGTTACGGCTACATCGAGGCCGCCGAACCCTTCCACCCCGGAAGACTCGCGGACGTGCCCATTGCGCGCTTTGTGGAGAAGCCGGATCAGGCAACTGCAGAGCAGTTCCTAGCGACGGGTCGCTTCACCTGGAACAGTGGAATGTTCCTGTTCAAAGCCAGCGCAATGCTGGCGGAACTCGAGCGATTGGCTCCGGATGTGGTGAGCTGCTGCCGAGCGGCCCTGGAACAAGACAGTGCCGATCTCGACTTTCTTCGCCTGGAGCGAGAAGCCTTCGCTAGGTGCCCAAACGTTGCCATCGATGTGGCGGTGATGGAACAAACCGCCCTGGGATCGGTGTTGCCTTTGGATGTTGGTTGGAGCGATGTGGGCAGCTGGAGTGCCCTCTGGGAAACAGGTAATCGCGATAGCGACGGAAATGTGCTGCAGGGGCGTGTGATCAGTCAGGGGAGCCGTAATTGCTACCTGCGCAGCGAGCACAGGCTGGTTGTAGGCCTTGGGGTGGAAAACCTGGTGGTGGTGGAAACCGATGACGCCGTACTGATCGCAGACCGGTCCAAAGCCCAGGACATCAAGACCGTGGTGAAGCAACTGGAGGCTGATGGCAGTCCGGAGGGCAAAGCCCATCGCAAGATCTACCGACCCTGGGGTTCCTACACCGGAGTCACGGAAGGCAGCCGCTGGCAGGTGAAGCGAATCTCTGTGAACCCCGGAGCAAGCTTGTCACTTCAGATGCACCACCACCGAGCCGAGCATTGGATCGTGGTGAAGGGAACTGCCATTGTTGAATTGAACGGTCAGGAGCAACTGCTGACCGAAAATCAGAGCACTTATATCCCGTTAGGTTGCAAGCATAGGCTGAGCAATCCGGGGAAGATTCCTGTTGAGTTGATTGAAGTGCAGAGCGGTGAATATCTCGCAGAGGACGACATTGTCCGCTTCCAGGATCGCTACGGGCGCAGCGAGTTGATCCTCACTCAACCGTGACGCTTTTGGCCAGATTTCGGGGCTGATCGACATCCAGACCCCGATGTGCAGCGATGTGATAACTCAATAACTGCATCGGAACAACCGTCAGCAGTGGGCTGACCCACTCGCTCACCTCTGGAACGGGCAGGAGTTCATCGAAAAGGTCCGTATCGGGTCCCTGGGGAGCAACCCCGATCAGCTGAGCATCCCTCGCTTTCGCTTCCTGGGCATTGCTGAGCACTTTTTCGAACACGGTTCCTGGCACTGCAATCGAGACCACCGGAACATTGGCATCGAGCAAGGCGATCGGACCATGCTTCATCTCGCCAGCCGGGTAACCCTCCGCATGGATGTAACTGATTTCCTTGAGCTTCAGCGCACCTTCGAGAGCAATCGGATAGTTAATGCCACGTCCCAAGAAGATCACATCCTGAGTGTCGGCAAAACGATGAGCCAGCCCCTCCAATCGCTGATCGTGAAGGTGAACTAAATCCTGCAGCTGCTGAGGCACTTCGCGCAGAACACCGGCAAGAAACTGAATCTCCTCAATCGAGCGTTGACCTCTTTGGGCTGCGAACGCAAGGGTTAGGCCGTAAAAGGCCAGCAACTGGCCGAGAAAAGTTTTGGTGGCAGCCACACCAACTTCGATGCCGGCACCTATATCCAAAATGTGAGCAACCTGGCGAGACAGTGAACTCTCCGGCCGGTTGGTCACCCCCAACTGACGCGGAGCAAAGCTGGGGTCGGGATGGCTCTGCCGCCGGTCAGCTTCCATCGCTAATGCAGCCAACGTATCGGCCGTTTCTCCAGACTGGGTCACACCAATCGTGAGGGTGTTGGGTGCCAGTGGTGGTGGGGCATAGCGGAACTCGCTGGCGTAATGAACCGCCGTCGGAATACCCGCGAACTGCTCCAGCAGATGGGCACCAACAAGAGCGGCATGCCGACTGGTGCCGCAGGCCAGGATCTCGATCCGCTCAATCCCGGCGTAAAAGCTGTCGTCGAATGGCAGTGCGACGGGCCGATCCGCAGGCAGCCCCGCCGGCAGATGCCGAGCCACCCAAAGAGCAGCCGTCTCGGGCTGCTCATGGATTTCCTTGAGCATGAAATGGCGAAAATGCCGCTTGTCCGCCACCTGCTCGGTAGCGCTGAGCTGGGTCGGCAGTCGGTGCTGACGCTCACCTGAAGCGTCATACAGCTCCACCCCCAAAGGGGAGAGAAGCGCCACCTCACCATCCTCCATTGGCAGAATCGTGCGCGTGAATCCAGCCAACGCCGGCGTGTCACTGGCGCAGAGGAATTCTCCTTCCCCGAGGCCGATCAGCAGCGGCGCTGCTTTGCGGGCCACAACCAGAGCACCCGGCAGCTGATCCCAGATCACCGCCAGGGCGTAGGCACCCTCAAGAAAGAACAACACAGCCTGCACAGCCTGCAGCAACAACGCAGCAGTGGCTGGTTCGCCAGCTGCAAGGCAGCGTTGCAGCTCTTCAGCCACAAGGTGGGGGATGACTTCGGTGTCCGTCTCTGACTGGAAGACAACCCCTCTGCTCTCGAGGGCTTCGCGCAGATTGCGATGGTTCTCAATGATGCCGTTCTGGACGACCGCTACCGAACCGTCCTGGCTCAGGTGAGGGTGAGCATTGCGCTCTTCGGGTTTGCCATGGGTGGCCCAGCGGGTGTGGCCTATACCGCATCGACCTGGAGCGCCTTCAGCATCGACGCGCGCCTTCAGGTTGACCAGCTTGCCTTTGGCTTTCAGAAGGCTGAGCTGACCCGGTGCATCCACCGTGGCAATTCCGGCTGAGTCATAGCCGCGATATTCCAGTTGCCCCAGGCCATCCAATAACTGCGACGCAGCCTGTTGAGAACCAACAAGAGCAACGATTCCGCACATAAAAAAACCTGGCTGAAGCCAGGCGGAGCTTATTCGAGGTTGTTCGGCGAATTAATAAGCCAGACCCATGGATCGGGTCGTTTCATCTCCGAGATAAACGCGAATGCTGAGGAAATCAGTAGGGCAGGCGGTTTCACAACGCTTGCAACCAACGCAATCCTCGGTGCGAGGGGATGAAGCGATCTGACCGGCCTTACAGCCATCCCAGGGGACCATCTCAAGGACATCCAGCGGGCAGGCGCGCACGCATTGTGTGCATCCGATGCATGTGTCGTAAATCTTGACAGCGTGGGACATGTCCCGATGCGAACGAGGGCTTGAAACAAAATTACTCGCACTTGATCACTCCCAGGCTCACGCCGTCATTGTTGTTAATGCCGAGGCGGTCGAACCCCTGCCCGTAAGATGCAGCGTCCCGTTGCCACGGCTATGTCCCAGGAAGCGATCCTCGAGAAAGTCAGCTCGATCGTTGCTGAGCAACTCAGCGTCGATGCCGGAGAAGTGAAGCCGGAATCCAACTTCCAGAACGATCTGGGAGCAGATTCTCTGGACACCGTGGAACTTGTCATGGCTCTGGAAGAAGCCTTCGACATCGAAATCCCCGACGAAGCTGCTGAGGGCATCACCACAGTCGGCGACGCCGTCAAATACATCCAAGACAAACAGGCCTGAGGAACGGCATGGTGGATGGTCTCCATCGCGTCGTCATCACCGGTCTCGGCGCGGTCACACCGATCGGCAATACGGTTCAGGACTACTGGCACGGCCTGACGTCAGGCAGGAATGGTGTGGAAGGCATCACCCTCTTTGACGCCTCAAAACACGCCTGTCGCTTCGCGGCCGAAGTCAAAGACTTTGACCCTGCAGGCCTGATCGAGCCCAAAGAAGCAAAACGCTGGGATCGATTTTGCAAATTCGGCGTTGTTGCAGCCAAACAAGCTGTGGCGGATGCAGGCCTTGAGATAACAGAGTCCAATGCTGAGCGCATTGGCACGATTATCGGATCCGGAGTGGGTGGACTGCTCACGATGGAGACCCAGGCCCATGTTCTGAACGGCAAGGGGCCCGGCAGGGTGAGTCCATTCACCGTGCCGATGATGATTCCCAACATGGCCACAGGATTGGCGGCCATCGCACTGGGCACGAAGGGGCCTAGTTCCGCTGTTGCTACAGCCTGTGCTGCCGGGTCCAATGCCATTGGCGATGCCTTCCGGTTGCTGCAGCTGGGGAAAGCGGACGCGATGGTTTGTGGTGGCGCTGAATCAGCGATCACTCCCTTGGGCGTCGCGGGATTTGCAAGCGCCAAAGCCCTGTCGTTTCGCAATGATGATCCCGCCACAGCGAGTCGACCGTTCGACCGGGAACGAGACGGTTTCGTCATCGGCGAAGGCGCCGGAATTCTCGTGCTGGAGACTCTGGAACACGCACAAAGCCGTGGTGCCACGATCCTTGGCGAGGTGATCGGCTACGGGATGACCTGCGATGCCCACCACATCACATCTCCAACGCCCGGTGGCGTCGGTGGTGCTGAAGCCATGCGTCTTGCATTGACCGATGCCGGCCTCGAGGCTGCCGAAGTGGACTACGTCAATGCCCACGGCACCAGCACACCGGCGAACGACAAGAACGAGACGTCGGCCATCAAAAATGCCCTAGGGGAGCGGGCCCTGCAGATCCCCGTCAGCTCGACAAAGTCCATGACCGGCCACCTGCTGGGTGGCTCCGGCGGCATTGAAGCCGTGGCCTGCGTGCTGGCGCTGCAACACGGCGTCGTACCGCCCACCATCAACCACTCCAAGCCGGATCCCGAGTGTGATCTGGATGTCGTGCCCAACCAGGCACGGGATCAGAGACTGGCAACCGTCTTGTCCAACTCCTTCGGCTTCGGCGGCCACAACGTCTGCCTGGCTTTCCGACGCGCCGCCTGAGCAAGACAGCTCGAACCATGCGTCACAATCGTCCCATCTTTCCTTAACTCCATGGTCGCCGCGCCCGCATCCCTCGACACCCTCTGCATCAACAGCATTCGGATGCTGGCGGTCGATGCGATCAACAAATCCAACAGTGGCCACCCCGGCTTGCCAATGGGCTGCGCACCCATGGGTTATGCGCTCTGGGACAAGTTCCTCAATCACAACCCCAAGAACCCCAAGTGGTTCAACCGCGACCGCTTTGTGCTCTCCGCCGGTCACGGCTGCATGCTGCTTTATGCGCTACTGCACCTCACCGGCTACGACTCGGTGAGCATTGACGACATCAAACAGTTCCGCCAGTGGGGCTCCAAGACTCCCGGTCACCCCGAAACCTTTGAAACCCCCGGCGTTGAAGTAACCACCGGCCCCCTCGGCGCTGGTATCGCCAACGCTGTGGGCCTGGCGATCGCTGAATCCCACCTGGCCGCCAAGTTCAACAAGCCCGGCGCCACCCTCGTTGACCACTACACCTATGTGGTGATGGGCGACGGTTGCAACCAGGAAGGCATCTCATCCGAGGCTTGCTCGCTGGCTGGTCACCTCAAGCTGGGCAAACTCATTGCCCTGTATGACGACAACCACATCACAATTGACGGCCGCACCGACGTGTCGTTCACCGAGGACGTACTGAAGCGCTACGAGTCCTACGGCTGGCATGTGCAGCATGTGGCCGAAGGCAACACCGATGTGGATGCCATCGCCAAAGCAATCGCCGCCGCCAAGGCCGTCACCGACAAGCCGTCGATCATCAAGGTAACCACCACCATCGGCTATGGCTCCCCCAACAAAGCCGACACCGCTGGTGTTCACGGTGCTGCTCTTGGCGCAGAGGAAGCAGAATTAACTCGTCAACAACTGGGTTGGAATTACGCACCCTTCGAAATCCCCCAGGACGCCTACGAACAGTTCCGCCAAGCCATCGACCGCGGCGCCAGCCTCGAGGCCGAGTGGAACCAGACCCTGACTACCTACCGCAACAAGTACCCCAACGAAGCCGCCGAGTTCGAGCGGATGCTGCGCGGTGAGCTGCCAGAGGGTTGGGACAAGGACCTGCCCACCTACAGCCCCGAAGACGGTGGCCTGGCCACCCGCAAACACTCCCAGATCTGCCTGGGTGCATTGGGTCCCAACCTGCCCGAGCTGATTGGTGGCTCCGCTGACCTCACCCATTCGAACTACACGGACATCAAGGGTGAAGCCGGGTCCTACCAGGCCAGCAGCCCTGAGAAGCGCTACCTCCACTTCGGTGTGCGCGAGCACGCCATGGCCGCCATCCTCAACGGGATCGCATATCACAACAGTGGTTTGATCCCCTACGGCGGCACCTTCCTGGTGTTCGCCGACTACATGCGCGGCTCCATGCGCCTGTCTGCCCTGAGCATGCTGGGTGTGATCTACGTGCTCACGCACGACTCGATCGGCGTCGGCGAAGACGGCCCCACCCACCAGCCGATCGAAACCATCCCATCACTCCGAGCAATGCCAGGGATGTTGGTGTTCCGCCCGGGCGACGGCAACGAGACCAGTGGTGCATACAAGGTGGCGATCCAAAACCGCAATCGCCCCAGCTCCCTTTGCCTCAGCCGCCAAGGAATGGCCAATCAGGCGAACTCCTCAATCGACAAGGTGGCCCTTGGCGGCTACGTGCTGGAGGACTGCGCCGGTACGCCCGATCTGATTCTGATTGGCACAGGTACTGAGCTCGACCTCTGCGTCCAGGCCGCCAAACAGCTCACAGCTGAAGGCAAGAAGGTACGCGTGGTATCGATGCCGTGCGTCGAGCTGTACGACGAACAGACAGACGCCTACAAGGAAGAAGTGCTCCCTAACGCGGTGCGAAAGCGCATGGTGGTGGAAGCAGCTGAATCCTTCGGCTGGCACCGTTTCATCGGCCTGGATGGCGACAGCGTCACCATGAATCGCTTCGGAGCGTCAGCTCCGGGTGGAACCTGCCTCAAAGAATTCGGGTTCACAGTAGAGAACGTGGTATCCAAGGCCAAAGCGCTTCTAAGCTAGGCCTTACTTTTAATTTCGATAACCCTTGGAGCTCTCTAGGAGAGCTCCTTTTTTGTCAAGAAAGCACATGGCCTTTAACTCCAACTCACGCCTACTAATCACTGGCGGAACAGGCAGTTTTGGTAAAGCCTTTATCACGCGGGTACTCAATGGTTATCCAGATATACGAAGGCTGGTGATCTACAGCAGGGACGAGCTAAAACAATGGGAGCTACAACAGAAATTTCCAAAAGATCAATATCCACAATTACGATTTTTTCTAGGCGATGTAAGAGATCAAAATCGACTCCGAAGAGCACTTGAGGGGGTCGATACTGTTGTACATGCAGCCGCCCTAAAACAAGTTCCAGCAGCTGAATACAACCCGATGGAATTTGTCAAAACAAATGTTCTTGGAGCTGAAAATGTGATCCAAGCCTGCTTGGACACATCAGTAGAAAGGGTAGTAGCACTAAGCACGGACAAGGCCGCAGCACCAATAAATTTATACGGAGCCACAAAGCTATGCTCGGATAAACTATTTACAGCAGCTAACAATATCAAAGGAAGCAGAGAGGTAAGATTCTCGGTAGTAAGATATGGAAACGTAATGGGGTCAAGAGGATCCGTAATACCACACTTCATAAAGCAGGCAAGAGGAGGAAAGCTAACAATAACCGAACCATCAATGACAAGATTCAATATATCACTCAAAGAAGGAGTAAATATGGTTTTATGGACACTCAACAACATGATAGGAGGAGAAATATTAGTGCCCAAAATACCAAGCTACAAAATACTAGATGTGGCCGAAGCAATTGGACCAAAATGCAGCAAAGAAATAATTGGAATAAGACCAGGCGAAAAAATACACGAAGAAATGATAACAACATCAGACAGCTTCAACACAATTGACCTCGGAAAATATTACGCAATACTCCAAAGCGATGGCACTACAGAAGGGCAATACAAAGATAATAAAATAGAATTTTCAAGAGTTGAGCAAGGTTTCAGCTACAACTCAGGTTCCAACATAGAATTCATGAGTATAGATGAGATAAGGAAACAAATAAGAGAAAATATTGACGAGAGCTTCAAGCCACAATGAGAAAATACATACCATATGGAAAACAGAAAATAGGGATCAGTGAAATATGGGAAGTACTGAAGACATTAAAAAGTGAATGGTTAACGCAAGGACCATTAGTCCGAAGATTCGAAAAAAAAGTAGAAAAAAAAGTTGAATGTAGACATGCAGTAGCCGTAAACAGCGCAACAAGCGCGCTACACATATCATGCTTGTCACTTGGCCTAAGAGAAAAAGAATGGGTTTGGACAGTACCTATTTCATTCGTAGCATCAGCAAACTGCGCAAAATATTGTAATGCCAAGGTAGATTTCGTTGATATAGATATAAATACTGGATTAATAGATACAAAAAAACTAGAAAAGAAACTGATACAAGCAAAGAAGGAAAGAAAACTACCAAAGATTGTTATACCTGTACACCTAACAGGTGCAAGCTGCGACATGAAAGAGATAAATAGATTATCCAAAGTATACGATTTCAAAATAATAGAAGACGCAAGTCATGCAATAGGCGGCAAATACAAAGAGACAAAAATTGGAAGTTGCGAATATAGCGACATAACTGTATTTAGCTTTCATCCGGTAAAAATAATTACAACCGGGGAAGGAGGAGTAGCTACAACAAACAATACAGAGATAAATAAAAAACTTAAATTGCTAAGATCACATGGAATTAGCAAAGACAAGGGAGAATTTATAGGCCAATGCCGTGAAGAATGGTACTACGAGCAGCAATTATTAGGATATAACTATAGGATGACAGATATAGCAGCAAGCCTTGGTATAGCACAGATCAATAAACTAGATGGTTTCGTAATGAAAAGAAGAAGGATAAAAGATAAATATATTCAGGAACTGAGAGGGCTGAAATGCAAAGTGATACAGGACTCCGATCAGAATAAATCGTCAGTACATCTAGTAACACTAATGCTTGACGATAAAATAAAACATTATAGAGATCAAATAGTTAAAAATCTAAGAGACATGAATATCGGAACACAAGTACACTATTATCCAATACATTTACAACCATATTATAGAAATCTTGGATACAAGGAAGGAGATTTTAAAGAAGCTGAGAATTATGCCAAACGGGTATTATCACTACCAGTATATCCACATCTAAAGAAGAGCCAGCAAAGATATATCATTAAAACGTTGCAGGGAATACTAAGAAAAATACAAGAAGAGTAAATTAAGAAGAAAGCTTACGATACAAATAATGCGATTTCAGAAATGACGTCAAACTGTCATCAATTTGAAGAGAAGAAAAAATATCAGGCCTAAGCTCATTCAACTCGGATCTACGCTGAAACCACTGGTCTGAGCTAATAAATAAAGAAATTGCATTTTCGACAGACTTAGAACTTGAGCGACTATAATTCAATTCAGAAGTCTCAATAAAACCTACAAAACGATTCGACATTCTGGCTTTTATATGCGTAGAGAGAACACTACCGATACAAGACTCTAAACAAAAAATTATAAAACCAATATCGAATAACAAATACATAATACAGGAAGAGGTGTAGCCACCCCAAAATGATTTATCGCCAACAAACCAACCAAATTGGAAGGTTCCAGGTGGTGTACTCTCAGTAACATAGAAGGAAGCATTACCAATATGCGAATCGTGAGCATAAAAAGCAAGATTGAGTCTATCGCTGTCATCTCTTAAACCGTTGAGAACATAACTTCGGAGATCATCCAAAGAAAGAGTGGAAGGGACCTCAAGGAATTCATTCACATCTGGGTCAAGGAGCCAATTTAAATACTTAGGAGTACAGTGCTCTAACCCAAGGGGTCTAAAAGAATACAAAGGTTGAAAGCTATAGTATAACAGCTAAAATAATAAATAAAAGGCAGCAGAGAAAGATAAAAAAACGCTAGAATAAAAAAAAATTTAAGGCATGGTACGCAAGAGAAAAACTGTTGTAATTATTCAGGCAAGGATGAATTCAACAAGACTCCCTGGAAAAGTACTAAAGGAATTAGACAACAAGCCAATGCTTGAATTCATGGTAAACAGGGTGAAAAAGAGTAAGGAAATAGATGATATATATATAGCGACAACAATAAGCAAGGAGGATGATGCTATAGAAGAGATCGGAAAAACGAAAGATATAAAAGTAGCAAGGGGAGATAAAAACGATGTACTAAGCCGATACAGTAAAATATCAAAAAAAAGCGAAGCGGAGATAATTATAAGACTGACAGGAGATTGCCCATTAATTGATCCGGATATGATAGATACCCTAACAAGAGAATTTAAAAATAGTGGAGTGGATTATATGTGCAATTGCAATCCACCAACGTATCCAGATGGACTTGACATAGAAATATTCAGCAGAGAAGTTCTAGATGAGGCAAATAAAAGGGCAAAATCGCCAGAAGAAAGAGAACACGTAACCCTATGGATGCAAAGCAATAAAGAATTGAAGAAGGGAAATTACACAAGCAAAGAAGATTTATCAAACATAAGATGGACTGTAGATGAAAATTTAGATCTTATAACAATTAGGAGACTAGTGGCAAATGTGGAAAATGCTCAGGATGCGAGTTGGCTAAAGTATCTTGAAGAGTACAAGAAAAATGAAAACAAATACAAAAAGAACGAAAGTATTAGTAGAAACGAAGGAAGCATAAAAAATAGCGGACAAAAACTATGGAGAAGAGCGATATGTAAGATACCGGGTGGAAACATGCTTTTGTCAAAAAGACCAGAATTATATTTACCAGAGCAATGGCCCGCGTACTACAGCAAAGCAAAGGGCTGCACAGTTTGGGATCTTGATGGAAGGCCGCTTACTGACATGAGCATAATGGGAATTGGTACAAATATACTAGGATATTGCAATGAGAATGTTGATAATGCGGTGAAAGAAGTAGTAGATATGGGTAATATGAGTAGTCTAAATTGCCCAGAAGAGGTTGAATTAGCTGAAAAATTGGTAATGATGCATAGATGGTCGGATATGGCGAGATTTGCAAGATCAGGCGGAGAAGCAAATGCAATCGCAATTAGAATAGCGAGAGCGGCTACGGGTAAGGATAAAATTGCAGTATGCGGTTATCACGGATGGCATGATTGGTACTTAGCGTCTAATCTTGGAAACAATTCGAGACTAGAAGAACATCTTTTGCCAGGATTAGAGCCAATAGGAGTACCAAAGAATTTGAGAAATACTGTATTCCCTTTTAGCTATAATAACTTTGAGGAGCTGGAAAATATCGTAAACAATAATGAACTAGCAGCGGTAAAAATGGAAGTAGAAAGATCAATGAAACCAAGAGATAAGTTTCTTGAACGTGTCAGGGAGCTATGTACGCGTAATGGTGTGGTGTTGATATTTGACGAATGTACGTCTGGTTTTAGGGAAGCATTTGGAGGCCTACACCTAAAGTATAAAGTAGATCCCGATATGGCAATGTTTGGCAAGGCATTAGGAAATGGCTATGCGATTACGGCTATAATTGGTAAAAAAGAGATAATGGAGGCAACACAGAATACGTTTATTAGTAGTACCTTTTGGACAGAAAGAATAGGTCCGACAGCGGCATTGAAAACACTAGAAATTATGGAGAAGACAGAAAGCTGGAAGACTATTACAAAACAGGGGGAAAAAATAAGAAACGGATGGCAGAAGATAGCTGATGAAAAAGGAATAAAGATAAAAATAGAGGGTCTGAATGCACTATCGGGTTACGGCATTATTAGTAAGAAAGCAAAAGAATATAAGACATTAATATCACAAGAAATGCTAAAAAGGGGGTATCTAGCTACAACATGCTGTTATACAGCAGTAGCGCATACAGATAAAATAGTAGAAGAATACCTAGAAAATTTGAATGAGGTATTTGAAATAATACAGAAATGTGAAAATGGTAAGAATATAGATGAATTGCTAAACGGTCCGATATGCCATGATGGATTCAAAAGACTGAACTAATGAAGGGAAAAAAAAAGATTCTTGTAGTTGCTGCACATCCGGACGATGAGGTACTTGGATGTGGAGGAACAATAGCGAGACACTCAGACGATGGAGAATGTGTAAAAATAGTCATCGTAGCTGAAGGTGCGACGTCGAGACAGAAAGAAAGAAACAGAGAGGAGGCGAGAGAGGAGCTAGCAGAACTAAGAAGAGCAACTGAACAAGCAGGAAAAATATTAGGTGCAAGCGAAGTAATAAACTTAAATTATCCTGACAACAGACTGGACTCAATAGACAGATTAGATATAATAAAAGGAATAGAAAAAATAATTAGTGATTATAAACCGGACAGAGTATATGTACATCATGCAGGCGACGTAAATATTGATCATAGAAGAATGCATGAAGCTGTAGTAACAGCATGTAGGCCAATACCAGGAAGATCAGTTACCGAGTTATTAAGTTATGAAGTAAATAGCAGTACAGAATGGCAAACACCAGGATCAGCTAGTTATTTTCAGCCAAATTATTTCGTAACGATAGAGAAGCAGTGGAAAAGAAAAGAAAGAGCATTAAGAATATACGAAAGTGAAATGAGGGAATGGCCACATTCGCGCTCAATAAAAGCTGTGGAATACCTGGCAGCCTGGAGAGGTACACAAGTAGGGAAGGAGAAAGCAGAAGCTTTTCAACTGCTGAGAATAATTAAATGAAAAAAGTAGTATTCAGGGCCGACAGCTCAGAGTTAATCGGATCTGGACATATAACAAGATGTCGAACATTGGCGAGGGAACTAGAGGCGAGGGGCATGGATATTATATTTATATGCCTGAATCTAAAAGGAAACTTGATAAGTGAATTAAAAAACGAATTTAAAGTGATCAGCATTGATCAGTGGAAAGATTATAAAATAACTAAAATTGATAAAGTCAGGAACAAAGAGGCAATATACAGTGAGAGCAAACAATGCGGTCAAATCAGAGATGCAAAGGAGTGTATATCGGCAATGGAGATTAATAAGGTCGGAGATATAGAGTACATAATAGTTGATCACTATGGATTAGATGCAAAATGGGAAACATATATAAAAGAGGAAGCAAATAAGAAAAGTGGATGCAAAGTAGTGGTAATAGATGACTTGGGAATCAACAAACATAATTGTGAGATCTACGTCAACCAAAATTATATTCTCGAGCACGAAAAAAAAGATACGTGGAGAAAGTGCCAAAAGAATGCGAAATTAAGCTAGGCCCAAAATATGCATTACTAAGTAAAGAATATGAACAACTACACAAGATGGTCCCAACCAGAAAACATTTAGGAAGAATAATGGTATATTTTGGAGGAGTTGATGAATACAATTACACGATAAAGACAATCAAGGCAATGATGGCGTGGGACCTGAGAAATATAGAACTTGATGTAGTATTAGGTCAAATAAAAAATAGTGAAAAAGATATTATAAAGTTAATCAAAAAAAGGGGTAGAGTAAATGTACATAAGAACCTGCCAAGCCTTGCAGGACTAATGATTAGAGCAGATTTGAGTATTGGGGCAGGTGGTAGCACAACATGGGAAAGAGCTTGTATGGGATTACCAAGTCTAGTAATAGCTACAGCTGAAAACCAATTCAAGACATCAAATAATCTAAATGATAAAGGATATCATTACTTAATTGGGAATATGAATAATGTAACGGAGGCAGATATAAGGAGAAAAATAAGGTGGTTCAGGCAAAATAAAATGGTAGAGAAGAGTAGCCAATTGACTGATGGCAAAGGGGCAAGTAGAATTGGGAAGTTACTGACGCATGGAGTATAAAAAAGATAATGGTGACAGACGAAAAAGTGGAGAAAAGAAAAAAAGAAGAAAACAATAAAGCTTATATCATTGCGGAAATAGGTATAAATCACAATGGGCGAAAAGATTTGGCTATCGAGATGATACAGGCGGCAGCGAAATGTGGCGCTGATGCGGTAAAATTTCAGAATTATGAGACCGAAGATTTCATAACAGACAAAGAAATACTGTATACATATAAATCACAGGGGAGAGATAAAACAGAATCACAATATAAGATGTTCAAAAGATGCGAACTGAACTTTGAGTGGCTAAAAGAGCTAAAGATTGAGTGCGAAAGAGTAGGAGTAGATTTCATTAGTACACCTACAGGGAAAAGAGGGATCAGACAATTGGTAGAGTTAGGTGCAAATTATATAAAAAATGGGTCGGATTATCTTGGTAATCTCGAAATAATAAAATATATGGCTGAAACAGGTATACCAACAATATTATCCACAGGGATGGCAAAAGAAGAGGAAGTAAGCGAAGCGGTGAAAACATTTTATGAGTCAGGTGGTAAAAAACTGGTATTACTTGCCTGTACGTCATCATATCCAGCTCCAAAGGAAAGCCTAAATCTGTTGAGAATAAAAACGCTTGGTGAAAAATACAGATGTACATCTGGATTTAGCGATCATTCAATAGGTAGTGATGCTGCGGTAGCAGCCGTATGCATAGGCGCCAAGGTAATTGAGAAGCATTTCACAACAAATAGAGAATACGAGGGGCCAGATCACTGGTTCTCGGCGACACAGGAGGAATTGACAGAATTGATATGTAGAGTCCGAGAGGTAGAAATAATGATGGGTAACGAAAAACTAGAACCTTCAGAAGCAGAAATTGAATCAAGACAAAAATACAGATTATCTTGCGTAGCATCACATGAAATAGGGATTGGAAAACTGCTAACACGAGAAGACATAGTATTTCAAAGGCCAGGCACGGGAATTCCTCCAAATGATGTAGATAAAATCATAGGAAAAAGATTAAAAGGCGTTAAACACAGGAATGAAGTGATTAAAGAGAGTGATATCAAATAAAGACAATTATATGAGAAAAGACATAGAAATCGTAGGCGGAGGAATAACTGGTTTAACTGCAGGACTGTATTGCAAAAAAAGGGGGATAGAATATAAGATAATAGAAAAAGAAGAAGAAAATGGCGGAATTTTAAGAGACTGGAAGGTAAATGGGGACTGGTATTATAGAAACTGTCAATATCTTTCAGCAAGAGAAGAGTGGTTTAAGTTGTGGCCGGGGGAAGAGTTTGATATATTTACGGTAAAGTATGGATCATATACAGACATATGGGATATAGCATCAATAAGCATAGAATTTGCAGGCCCAGTATACCCAAATAGAATTAAAAAAAAGAAAATAACAAATAATGAGCAAGAAAGTCTAGCTCAAAGGTTAGACATATATCCAGAAGAGATAAGTGAAGGTCTAACTAAATGGGTAAACAAACTAGGATTTGATACACATGAGATACATAGTTCAAACTCAATAAGTTTACAAATATCAAGAATATTACCTACAAAAGACATAGACTATATAAAAGAACTCAAAAAAAGAGAAAGATTGGCTGATACAATATATGGACTATCAAGAAAAGAACTAGGTATTGGTCCAGATATAGGAGCATTACCAAAAAACGGATACAATCAATTATTTAAAAAAATAGGGAAGGAGCTAAATATTAAAAACTCTACCAATTATCGGAACTATGCAAATTGCCAAAAGGAAAGTGAAACCAAAACAGATATAATATGGACAGGCAATCCAACACCACTTATAAATAATATAAGTGATTCAAGGATGAACTCACCGGCGACAAAGGCAAAGAATGTGCTAATAAAAATAGATAAAAGTATAATATTGGAACCATTTTATATACAAGTATATGCAAAGAACACCAATATAACAAGAATATTTTGTTATCTAAATAAGATAACAATAGAAGCCATAAACGAGATGGAAGATAAAAACAGGATAGCATGGGAGGCAAGAAATATACTTGAAAAATTTTCTATAAACATCGGGAAAAGTATTGAAGTTTACGAGAAACGAGAAATAAGACACTTCATTATTAGCAGAATGGATTACAAAGTAATAAAAAAATTTTTGATTGAATCAGAAAATACAGCCTTGATACCCGCTGCATGGCATGAATATTCACGTGATAGTAAGATTAATGGTATAATAAAGATGGTAAAGAGTAGACATTGTGTCTAAAAACGAAGAAAATTTCTGGGAACAGAAGATATATGCAAAGGGAAAGCACCTTAATCGGTATCCTTATGACAGTGTTGTATCATTTATATATAATTACTACCCTAAAGAAAAAGAAAGGAGGAATATCGGCATAGTAGAAATTGGATGCGGGGCAGGCAATAATATGTGGTTTTGTGCCAAGGAGGGATTTAATGTAGCAGGAGTAGATATCAGCGAGACTGCAATTAGTTATGCTAAAAATAGGCTATATAAGGATAATCTAAATGGAGATTTGCGTGTAGGTAATTTTAAAAAACTACCGTGGGAAAAAGAAACCTATGACTTAGGTATAGACCGCTGTTCAACAGTTTGTGTTGGTAGTGAAGAGCAAAGAATAGCGATAAAAGAAATGCATAGAATATTAAAAAAAGGTGGTCTATTTTTTTATAATGGATATAGCTGCGAACATACAAGTGCAGCAAGTAGTGATAAGAGAAAGCTGGAAAGTGTTAAAGGTGTGAGAAAAGGATCGTTAGATGACATAGAATCAATAAGTTATTTGTCTGAAGAACAAGTGAATCAGCTTTTTGCGAATCAATGGGAAATAATATCAATGAAGCTTGTAAATGAAATTGAAAGGGTGGAGAAAAGCAAGATGATAAACTCGGAATGGAGAGTTATTGCAAAGAAATTATGAACGAGACAATAATGAATCAACTAGCATTGCGAACTGGAAACAAGAATGATGCAGATTTGCTGTATATTTGGAGAAATCAGCCGCATA